>CAYSWV010000057.1:0-8663 GCA_964434865.1 uncultured bacterium | reverse complement strand
GACTATTGACTGTGAAACTGACTATTGACTGTGAAACTGACGGTGAGATCAATCCATGACCTGGCCCTTGATCTCAGCATTCTTGAGGTTGAACGTCTTCACCCCTTTACCGAGGTTCCTCATGGCACCCCTTTCCATTCATCACTTTGCTGCGGCGAAGCAAGCTGGCCAGCCTCTAGTTGCTCTAACAGCCTGGGATTACACCTTGGCTCAAATTTTAGACCAAACCGGCGTAGATCTGATCTTAGTCGGAGATTCCTTAGCTATGACCGTCTTGGGTTACCCCACCACCTTACCGATGACACTGGAGCAAATGATCCATCACAGTGCTGCTGTTTGCCGGGGCGTGGCGCGAGCTTTTGTAGTGGCTGATCTCCCCTTTATGACCTACCAAGTCAGCCGTGAGCAAGCCTTGGCCTCTGCTGGACGATTACTTAAAGAGGCTGGGGTTTCGGGAATTAAAGTTGAAGGGGGCTATCCAGATATGGTGAAAACCGTGGCCTTTCTGGTTGAACGAGGGATTCCAGTCATAGGCCATATTGGCCTTACGCCCCAGGCTAAATTTCAATTGGGGGGTTACAAGAAACAAGGCAAAACAGCCCTAGGAGCCGAGCGGTTGATTCAAGAAGCTCAAGCCCTAGAAGCAGCAGGCGCTTTTGCAATTGTGTTGGAGCATGTGCCTGCTATCTTAGCCCAGACAATCTCACAGCAGCTTCAGATTCCAACTATTGGTATTGGCGCGGGTCCTCACTGTGATGGCCAAATCTTAGTCACCTACGATCTACTAGGTATGAGTGACCAGATCCCTCCCTTTGTCCAACCCTACCTAAATTTGCGCCAGACTGTTCAGGATGCCATCAAACGCTTTTGCACTGATGTTCATCAGCATCAGTTCCCTCAAGTTCTGAAGGAAAAATAATAGTAGATGTTAATGAATAACTCTAAAGCCACCAGAAACAGCTCTAAAAGTGGAGTATTATTGATAACAATTACTGTGATTTCACGATAGTCACTACTTGAAACTCATGTCAAACTTCTGTTAGTCTTTAGACCCATGACTGTTAGCTTGTATCAATAACTGGTATTGATCACCTGTGCTGATCGCTTGCGATTCACTAGCTAGACTGTGATCTATTAGACTATGATCCATCCTTAACCAGGTCAAAGCATCATAGGTCAAGGGTTCAATCACTTAAAGTAGGAGTAGGGAGGTTGCTATTCAGGTCAAAATGCGAACAAGTTGATCGGCAATGGCTAAAGATCAGTTAATGTAAAGAGGGTAACTACTGATACGGAGGGTTTATTGAGTATGTCGGTAACATCGATTGTGACAGCTGCAGAGGCCCAAGAGTGGCGTGAGTTATGCCAGTGGGCTGATGAGCACTATCGTTGCCGAACCTTTCCTCGCGATGTGCGAATTCCTACTCGACCGGGATTAGTTTACATTGTTCAGGAAGGGGTGGTTCGATTGGTGAGCCAAACACCTGAGCGGCGCGAAGTTTTTGTTGGATTTATTACTGCAGGTTATCCCTTTGAGCTCTCGACTCAAGATCGGTTTGAGTTGAAAGCTTGTACGCATGCAGAGCGGACAGGGGTCATGTGGTTTTACTGGCAAGATCTAGAGCAGTGGCCTCGGCTCCATCAGAAGATTCAGGAAGATTTTCGGCACCAACTCCAGCGTAAGCTACTGTGGCTAGGTAACTTGGGGCAACGCCGTGCTATTGATCGACTCAAAGGCTTCCTGACACTCTTGATTGAAGAGCATGGTGAGCAAACCGAAGAAGGGTTGGTGTTACCTTGGGTTTTGACTCATGCTCAAATTGGAGATGCAATTGGGGCCACTCGAGTTACGGTTACTCGCTTGTTGGGCAGTCTGCGGTCCCGGGGCTTTGTTCATGTTTTAGATCAAAACCAGCTTTGCATGCCCACAGCAGTGAAGATGAAGCGGCCGCCCTCAACAGCTTACACAGCCTAAACATGGCTTGATGTAGGCCAACTATGACCGTTATGGCTCTCTACCATCGGCAATGGGGTGATCCATCCCATCCCCCTATTTTGATGTTGCATGGTCATCCTGGAACGGCAGCTTGCTTCACACCCCTAGCTGAATCGTTACAATCTCAGTTTTGGATTTTAGCCCCTGATCTACGGGGTTATGGGTTGAGCAAGGTTTCAGCGCCTTTTCACATGACTGACCATCTCCTTGATCTCGAGACTCTCTTAAATCAGTACGCCATCGATCGTTACCTGCTAGTAGGCTGGTCTTTAGGTGGAACTTTAGCCCTAGAGTTAGCTTTAAAGCAGCCCCAGAGAGTTCAAGGATTAGTCTTAATGGCGAGTGCAGCTCGACCCCGAGGTTCGCATCCTCCTGTAACCTTGTGGGATACGATCAATACTGGACTAGCCTCACTTTTAAACCTGATCTGGCCTGGTTCTCCCTGGGTCATTGATACCTTTGGTCGTCACTCTCTGTATCGCTACTTGATCCAACAGCAAACTCCAGCAACGTATCATTTTTTGGCTCGTTATGGAGTTGAGGCCTATCTTCAGACCTCCCAGTGGGCTACTCAAGCTCTACGAGAGGCGTTAAAAGCTGGATACAACCGACTGGATGCCATAGCTCAGCTGCAGATACCTTCCCTGGTGATGACAGGGCAGTGGGATCGACATATTACTTGCGCCTCGAGCTTAGAGACTGCCAGATGCTTACCACAGTCAGACTGGATCACCTACCCCCATGTAGCTCATCTGTTTCCTTGGGAAATACCTGATCAAGTCTATAACGATCTTGACTCTTGGCTGCAACGGCAACCTTTTTAGAGTAATCAGTTACAAACTATTTGACGATCAAGACAACTGCAATAGTTAAACCGGTCAATCCTTAAGTCAATCCTTAAGTCAATCCTTAAGTCAATCCTTAAGTCAATCCTTAAGAAGTTATTAAGCCAATGGCGCCCTAAGTCTCTAATCGCTAGGTCGATCTCTTGAAATTCTAGTCTAGATTTAACTGTGCAAACCGATCTTCAAAAATCTCAATAGACTGCTCAGGATCTTCTCTAACACCCAGCCGCTTCTGGAGTTGGCCCAAGTAATTCAACTGAGAGATACCGGCCTCGGGATGAGTGACAGTTCGAGCTTTAATCGTTAGGTAAGGTGATCCCGTTGAAAACCGACCTGATGTGGATAAGTTCAGTGCTGCCTGTTGCAATGTCAGCGTTAGGGCTTCTGGTGTAATCGTGGGAGCCACAGCAATGACAGCTTGATTAGCTCCCTGATCATAAACGGTTGTGTAGGAAGCGGCTCCGGGAATGGTGGTCCGCATAAAGGGTCCCAAGCCTAGGGCAAAACAGCCTACGGCAAGAACTAGAGCAAAGCCAGTGTAACCCACCATGGCAAAGCGAATTTTGAGTTGCCGCACCCAAGTCACTAGGGTTAGTAGGGCTAAGATGCCAGCACTAATCAAACAAATTTGAGCCAGTTGGGTAAAAAGTGAGTCATTCATGGTGGGTCTCTGTAATGGCTTTTAGATTAAGCAGAGTTAACTAGGGCTACCTGCCTTAGCTGATTCCATACCATAGGCTTCTAACGGAGGGCAAGAGCAAATCAAGTTACGATCACCATAGGCATTATCAATTCGACTCACAACTGGCCAGAATTTATGCTCACGGGTCCATTGATCAGGGTAAGCTGCTTGTTCCCGAGTATACGGTCGATCCCATGTACTTGAGAGTAAAACTTCAGCCGTATGAGGGGCCTGCTTCAGCACGTTAGTCTGAGAATCGCTATGTCCCAGTTCAATTTCACGGATCTCACCTCGGATCGCAATCATGGCATCACAAAAGCGATCCAGTTCCAGTTTGGACTCACTTTCGGTTGGCTCTACCATCATGGTGCCCGCTACTGGCCACGAGACGGTAGGCGCATGATAACCATAATCCATGAGTCGCTTGGCAATATCTTCAACTTCAATTGATGCTGATTTCTTAAAGCTTCTCAGATCCAAAATACACTCATGGGCAATGTAGCCATTCTGACCTTTGTACAAAATGGGGTAGTAGGGTTCTAGACGTTTAGCCATATAGTTAGCACTTAGAATGGCAACTTTAGTAGCCAAGGTTAAACCTTCTGATCCCATCAACTTAATGTAGATCCAAGAGATCGGTAAGATACTGGCGCTTCCCCAAGGTGCTGCAGAGACCGCCCCAATAGCTGCTGGCCCACCTGTTGAAACAATCGAATGTCTCGGTAGATAAGGAACCAGATGGCTAGCCACACCAATCGGTCCCATACCAGGTCCACCCCCACCATGGGGAATGCAAAAAGTCTTGTGCAAATTGAGATGGCAGACATCGGCTCCAAGCTCAGCTGGATAGCAAAGGCCCACTTGAGCATTTAAATTAGCGCCATCCATATAAACTTGACCACCACAAGCATGGACAACCTGACAGATCTCTTTGATCCCCTCTTCAAAAACACCATGGGTAGAAGGATAGGTGATCATCAAAGCCGCTAGCTCATGCTGATGAGTTTCAGCCTTGGCCTTTAAGTCTTCAATATCAATATTGCCAGCATCATCACAACGCACACCTATGACTTTCATCCCAGCCATCACCGCGCTAGCAGGATTGGTCCCATGAGCTGATTGAGGAATGAGGCAGATATGTCGGTGGCCTTCTCCTCGTTGTTGGTGATACTCACGGATCACGAGTAGACCGGTATACTCACCTTGAGAGCCAGCATTAGGCTGTAGCGATATGCCAGCAAACCCGGTGATGTCAGCCAGCATCGCTTCCAACTGTTGAAATAAAAGCTGGTAGCCACGGGTCTGAGCCAACGGGGCAAAGGGATGAATTCGATTAAATTCAGGCCAGGTAACAGGAATCATCTCCACAGTTGCATTCAACTTCATGGTGCAGGATCCCAGAGGAATCATTGAAGTTGTTAACGATAAATCTCGTGATTGCAGACGATTCATGTAACGTAGTAATTCAGTTTCAGAGTGATAGCTACTGAACACAGGATGAGTCAAAAATGGAGTGGTCCGAGCCAGATCAGAACTAAAATCTGGAACGGGATGGTTTTCAATTAGATCAGTAGCTGAAAAGGAGATAGCTTGATCGTGAGCAAACACAGTCCAAAGCGCTTGTAAATCGGCTAATGTAGTAGCTTCATCAAGGCTAATTGTCACCGTTTGGGGGTCAAGAACTCGTAAGTTGAGTTGTTGCTCATGAGACCGAGCCAGAATCGTGTCTACCGGTAGTGCTCCTAGTTCCACTCTGACAGTATCAAAATACGGCAAGGTTCCCAACCGATAGCCCAACCGCTCTAACCCTACAGCTAGAGTATGGGTTAATCGATGCACTCGATCGGCAATGGCTTTTAAACCTTGAGGACCATGATAAACAGCGTACATGGAGGCTATGACAGCTAGAAGGACCTGAGCTGTGCAGATGTTACTGGTGGCTTTATCGCGTCGAATGTGTTGTTCCCGAGTTTGAAGCGCTAGTCTCAGAGCTGGCTTACCTTGGGTGTCATGAGACAATCCCACCAATCGGCCAGGCATCTGACGCTTATAAGCATCTCTAGTGGCAAAGTAGGCCGCATGAGGCCCCCCATACCCCAGAGGGACCCCAAAACGTTGAGTATTACCGATCGCAATGTCGGCACCCCAATCACCTGGTGGCTTGAGTAGAGTTAGGCTCAACAGATCGGCAGCAACCGTCACCAAACATCCAGCCGCATGGGCTTGTTCAACCACTGCTCGGTAATCATAGATAGCCCCATCAGTCGCTGGGTACTGCAGTAAGATCCCAAACACAGTTTCATCAACCGTAAAGTCTCGATGATCTTGAACAATAACTTCAATATCCAGCGGTAATGCCCGAGTTTTGATCACATCAATGGTTTGGGGGTGACACAAGTTGGACACTAGAAAGCGGTGCCCTCCCTTCTTAGTGTGCAGACCATAACTCATTGCCATCGCTTCAGCTGCAGCCGTCCCTTCATCTAGGAGCGAAGCATTAGCAATTTCAAGCCCAGTTAGATCACTCACCATCGTTTGAAAATTCAGCAGGGCCTCCAGGCGACCTTGGGCAATTTCGGCCTGATAGGGAGTGTACTGGGTATACCAGCCTGGATTTTCCAAAATGTTACGTTGAATGACAGGAGGAGTCAGGCAGTCATAATACCCCATGCCAATAAATGATCGAAAACACTGATTTTGATCAGCCATAGCTCGTAAGGTGGCCAGTCCTTCAGATTCGGTCAAGGGCTGACCTATATTTAAAGATCTAGAACTTCGAATAGGCGCTGGAATCGTTTTATCAATCAAATCGTCTAATGTTTGACACCCTAAATAGTCCAACATGGCTTGGATAGCCTCAGGTCCTGGACCAATATGACGATGCTCAAATCTATCAGAGGGTAAGCCAAGAGCAGAATGAGGTGTAGCAGTGTTCAACATCATAGTCAACAATAAACCAAGAGGTGAGCAGTTACGGATAATGCTTTGTGATCAACGTATTTGTCGTCAACGTCTCTGAGCACAAATCAGCAAAGATTGAGCCGACGAATGGCCCTCGACCCTGACAGGGGTGGCTGCGATCAGAGCCTGGAGGAAAGATGAGTATCCTTTAATGTTATAGACGGATCTGTAGATAATTACAAATTGTTGCAATCCTAATACTCTATCAGATTAGCCGTTAGAAAAGGTGAAACTCTGAAGGAGAGAGGGTTTCAGGCTTCTGGATCACACCTTCGATCAAGACTACCTGAGAAACCAGACCTGGAAGGGGGTAGGGAGAATGATACGCTCTTGATCGTAACTAACTCAAGGGACGCCACTCAGAACTAACACGAGATCCGGCGGTACCTTTGAACTATCTGCAATGAACGGCGACGGAGAAGTAAGTTTATGCGTCACGAACAGACGATGTTCTTGAGTTTACGTTTTTTGCTAAGTGTTGTGGTATGTCTGGTCATGAGTGGCCTGCTCGGCTTAGTCCATCCCTTCCCTAGCTTCATCGAACCAGCCTGGGCTCAAACAGCTGCAGGAGTCACTATCGCAGCGGCAGATGACCTAGAGCCAGCCAAAGTGTTGCCAGTGCCAATTGATGTGAATAACACCATCCTGCGCAACTATCGTCAGCTCCCTGGCTTTTATCCCACCTTAGCCCGGATCTTAGTTCAAAATGCACCTTACAAGTCTCTAGAAGCCATGCTGGAGATTCCAGGGTTGACTGAACAACAACAAACCTTGATCAAGGCTAATTTTGTTAATTTTAAGGTTGGGGCATACCAAGAAGGTCGCTACCAGCTTGAGAATCGGATCAATCAGGGTTACTACGGCTAATTAATTCTGCTATCTAGGGTGCCCATGCGCATCATTGTGGTGGGGTATTACGGGTTTGGCAACGGTGGTGATGAAGCCCTGCTGATGAGCCTGCTGCAGATGTTACCTGATCAGGTTAAGCCTGTGATTCTATCGCACTCTCCTGATCTCACGTGGCAGACTTACCAATCTCTATACAGCCCCAACTCAGATCAAAGCAATGGTTTAGAGGCTCGTCCGCGAATGGATGGGCTTTCTTTATGGCACTGTTTTCAAACGGCAGAGGCTTTAGTTTGGGGCGGCGGCAGCTTACTTCAAGATGTCACCAGTTGGCGAAGCCCGCTTTACTACCTGAGTTTGATGGCTTGGGCCCAATCACGAGGATTACAAACTCTAGCCTGGGCTCAGGGCATCGGTCCCTTACAATATTCATGGAACCGCTGGTTAACCCGTCAGATCCTTTTGCGCTGCACAACCGTGAGCGTTAGAGATCAAACCGCAGCCCAACAATTACAAGCTTGGTCTATCCCCCATCAGATGGGGCCGGATCCTGTATGGGCCTTAAAGCCTAGGTATTCAGAAACTTGGTTAACCTGGCCAAAGCCACGAATCGCGGTGGTATTACGCTCCCATCCTGAACTATCACCCCATCGACTGGAGCATATCACTCAAGCTTTGATTCAAGTTCAACAGCAACGACAAGCCTATATACTATTGGTTCCTTTTCAACATAATCCTCAAACTCTAACTGGAGCTGATGTTGATATTGCTACTTTAATTCAAGCTCGCTTACCCGATACTAGTCAGATCGTTATTTTAAAAGATCCACAATTGTTACGAGGGCTCTTTGAGCAGATAGATCTCACCATTACCATGCGATTTCATGGACTAGTCATGGCAGCTGCCGCAGGTTGTCGCTGTTTTAGTCTCAGCTACGATCCTAAAGTCAAAACATTAGCTCAAGCGTTAACTATGCCCGTATGGGATCTAGAGGCTATCCCTGATCATCCAGACGATATTGCTAAGGCCTGGTTGACCTGTTTTGATGACGGAATTCAATTAACTCAAGATCAGGTCCAAACTTGGATTCAAGCCTGTCAAGTCCACACTCAAATCTTACACACCTATTTAACCTAAAATCTGGTCATTTGATTAAAGGTTTTCAGAATCTACAAATTCAATATCATATTTTCACCAACAGGAACTAACTTTTCAAGAGTGGGACGCCAAAGTCAGAGTCACTTCCTTTAGATCTTGACACATGCCAACCTTGTTTTAAGTTATTGTATTTTAAGTTATTGTATTTTAAGTTATTGTATTTTAAGTTATTGTA
>CAYSWV010000056.1:0-30696 GCA_964434865.1 uncultured bacterium | reverse complement strand
ATCAGCCAAAAGCCGTCCTAGAAGGACGGGGCTTGTATCCCAGTTTTTCGGTCAAACGATACGATCACAGAATCAACTACCTAGTTGACGGGGCTTGAAAGACTCTCCAGCACAGGTGGTTGATGTTAGCCTCTGACGCAAAGCTTTTGGTTCTGTGAACAACAGAGGATAGCTGTTAGATTCGTTATACTAGCGATCTAAGTCTCCCCCCCCAGCCATTATGACTTCAACGGTAGACATCCACTCTCATCTCGATATTCTAAAGGACTGGGAAAGCATCGAACCCCCTGGAGAACTGAAAGCAAAGATACAACATCCACAGGTAAGGAGTCCTCAAGTATGAAAACTCATAAACTTGGTCAAGGATTAGAAGTCTCAGCCATTGGCTTGGGCTGCATGGGCATGTCTGAGTTCTACGGTGGACGTGACGAAGCCGAAGCGATCGCAACCCTGCATCGGGCCTTAGAACTAGGCGTGACGTTCCTCGATACAGCCGACATGTATGGTCCTTTCACGAATGAACAGCTAGTGGGGCAGGCAATTCGCAATCACCGCGATCAGGTGGTTCTGGCTACTAAATTTGGCAATGTGCGGACTGCCGATGGGGGTTGGGGAGGTGTGAATGGCAGACCTGAATATGTACAACAGTGCTGTGATGCCTCTTTGCAACGGTTGGGTGTGGACGTGATTGATCTGTACTATCAGCACCGGGTTGATCCGACGGTTCCGATTGAAGAAACCATTGGAGCCATGGCAGATCTGGTGAAAGCGGGCAAGGTTCGCTATTTGGGCATGTCTGAAGCGGCTCCAGCCACCATCAGGCGTGCAGTTGTCGTGCATCCCATTGCAGCCTTGCAAACGGAGTATTCTCTGTGGAGCCGGGATCCAGAGGATAGGATTTTGTCCACTGTGCGGGAGCTAGAGATCGGCTTTGTGGCTTACAGCCCTTTGGGGCGTGGCTTCCTGACAGGGGCACTTCAGAGTTTGGATGCTCTGGCAGCAGATGATTATCGGCGACGCTCACCTCGCTTTCAGGGGGAGAATTATGCCAAAAATCTGGAACTGGTGCATCAGATCCAAGTGATTGCTCATGAAAAAGGGATCACTCCGGCCCAACTAGCATTGGCTTGGTTGCTGGCTCAAGGGGAAGACATTGTGCCCATTCCAGGGACCAAAAAACGTAAGTACTTGGAGGAGAATGCTGCTGCTGTTGATATTGAGTTGACACCAACTGAGCTTGAACGGATCAATGCTGTTGCTCCTCAAGGAATTGCTGTGGGGGAGCGTTATCCTGATATGGGTACTGTCAATCGTTGAGGATCCATAGTTGAGGATCCATAGTTGAGGATCCATGGCCAACGGGCGTTTCTTTGGCGGGAACAAAGGTTGGCGTCGTACGGAAGTTTCTGTCAAGCCAGCGATACCAGCAGTTCTGTCGGTGGAGGAGGCCTTTGGCTCTGTGTAGTCCCTACCCGGCACCACTCTTGTTAGTGGTAGGGAAAGCGTTCAATAGGTTACTCAAAATGCTGCCATAGCTCGCAAAACATGGAAATGGAAGCAGGCTGAACTTCAGAAACACATCGATGCGTTGCTTCCCTTTGCTGGGCCAAATCTTGAGTTCTACAAGAACTAAATTCCAGATCGGTCGTGGTTCTACTTTTAGACAAGGAGTTAGGATTTATGGGCTATTCCTACTACATTGGAGTGAGACACATTGTGCAGAGAAATGCACCCTTCTGGAACTGCAACTCAATAGAGGATGTCATTAATGAGATTCAAATGTGTCTAGATATTACTGAATTTAAAGCCAGAGAGCTATTTAAGCCAAAAGAAATGACCCTGACGGGTACTGTTGATAAGATATTTTCTTGCATTTGGATCGCGAGTGATACGGCTGGAATTGAGCCAAGTTCGCATGTCCCGGACGGCTTGTTTGAGTTGGCTCCAAGCATTTTAGAGGACTCTGCTTCAGCACCCTACAGTTGTGAGTTACCAGGCACAAACAGTACCATTTTGGTTCCGAATTTACCCAAACTGGAGGAATCACCGCTTATGGATGCATTGGTCTGGAATCGTGAATTCAAGTGTAGAAACATGGAGACTTTTGGTCGAGATAAGATAACTCTCGGCAGTTTAAATGCCAAGATCCATGCAATCGAACTGGCTATCCAAGAAGATGTCATCAATGCAGACTGTGTTGAAATTATCAAACATATTCTGACAAAAATGAAGCTAGCCAAAAAATATGATTTGTTCTTTACCTTCAGCTTCTAATTAAATCTCGTTTATCCTACAGCCGAATCAAGTCAGTTATGAACATTAAAGCCCCAAGGCAGATCATTTGGGGGCACTGGGGACTAGAAAATAGCTAATCCCAATAATAAACTTATCAGGATAGTCAAAGTCAATTTCTGCTATTAGATTAATCAATCCAAGGACCTACCTCCTTGCTCAGGAAAGATTCCTGCTCTAGAAGCCCTTGAAATTTCTGCTTCACCTTGTTTGGCAAGTAAGGCTATGGCTTCAAATAAAGACGTCTTAGAGTATCGTGTTGTTGGAGTATCGTGTTCTACTAGGTTGAATCTTGAAGACATTAGTTGAGCCTGATCTAGTTAGGCGTTTCCTGCGGCTAGCCAGCCTCAATATTCTCTCAAACAGTATGGTGCCCTTGGCGGGTCTGTTAGATATTGCCTTTTTGGGGCATTTGGATACCTTAGAACCGCTCTCAGGGGTCGCCTTAGCCACGACTTTATTCAATGTCATGTACTGGCCCTTTGGGTTTTTACGGATGGGAACGGTGGGACCGACAGCGCAAGCTCGAGGGCGGCACGATCCTGAACAAGTACTATTAGTTGGATTGCGACATTGGCTTCTAGCTTTATTACTAGGGGTTGGAGTGCTGAGCCTACACAGACCTCTGGCCGATCTGGGGTTTTCTTTACTCCAGGGATCAGAAACCATTAAACAAGCTGGACGACTTTACTATGAGGCCCGCATTTTAGGATCCCCCGCCTACTTTTTTAATTTGGTCTGTATCGGTTGGTTTTTAGGTCAAGAACAGGGCCGTAAAGTATTACTGATGTCCGTGGTCAACAATGGTGCCAATGTCTTGTTGAATTATGAGTTGGTGGTGCGATTAGGGTTGGCGAGTCAGGGAGCTGGAATGGCAACCGCTTTGGCTGATCTATGCACATTTATCCTAGCTTTGGGTCTCATGGTGCCGCTAGTCTCATGGCCACAAGTTCAAGCTGTTAAATCTCAAATTTTTGAAACAAAGTCCTTGAAGACTGCCTTTTTGTTTAATCGAGATATTTTGGTGCGGACATTTGCGCTGGTGATGACGTTTGCCTTATTTACCAACATTAGTTCAGCTTTAGGGTCTGATATTTTGGTGGTCAACACTCTGATGATGCAAGTCGTAACCTTGGCGGCGTATGGGATTGATGGGTATGCCTTTGCAACTGAGAGTTTAGCTGGGATCTTTTATGGTGGCCGGCAAATTGGCAAACTGCGCGGTCTCCTCTGGCTATCGGGTAGTGTGAGTTTGTTAACGGGTTTAGTGATTGCTGCTACCTTTACTTTGTTTCCCCATTCTCTCTTTGCTTTGCTAACCAATCAGCCCACCATACTCAACCAGATCGCTAACTATGTCAGTTGGCTCATCCCCGTCTTGGGATTTGGATCTATTGCTTACATGCTAGATGGCTACTTTCTAGGACTCACTCAGGGGCAAGTTTTAAGAAATGCCAGCCTAATCGCTTCATTGACTGGGTTCGGACCCTTAGCGGCTTTAGCTTGGTATTGGCAAGATCCGCATGTCCTTTGGGGTGCCATGGTCAGTTATATGGCGGCACGGGATGTGACATTAGGGATCAATGTTTCAGAGAATCTTAAAGTTCAAGACTAGTTCAGTAGTGATCCAGATAACTACACATTGAAACCTCGATTAAGGTGACTCAATATGCTTACAGTAAAAGATGAGATGTCAGATAGGTAGAGTCCCATGACAGTATCAGGGCGGATCCGTGAATTCCAGTATCTTGTGCTTTCATTTCATCCTGTGATCGTAATGCAAACGGTTGAGGAAGAGCGAGTCCAAAGTTTTCTGCACGAAGTGATCCGGGATATGCGGATGCCTTTATTTGAGTGGAGTGTTTCCCAAGGTCTGAGCCGGGCTGGAGAGCCTATGGAAACCCCCTGGAGTAAATATGACAAGTACAAGCCCCCCACTCAAGAAAAAGTGACGGTGATCGATAAAACCACTGATCCCATCGATATGATGAAGTACATTCGCAAAGAACCTCAACGAGCCTTGTTCTGGTTAAAGGATTTTACTAAACATTTAGAAGATCCAACGATTGCTCGGCAATTTCGAGATATTATTCATTACTTTTCCCAAAATACCTCAGCCATTGTACTATCTGGAGATCCGATTGAACTCTCTCGTGACATTGCTCATGATGTTATCTTTTTTGATTTAAAACTTCCTGATCCGTTTGAACTCAGACAGGCCCTAGATGAGACCATCAAAAATCTACGTATGCGCAGTCGAGTCCAGATTGACTTATCGGAAACGGATGCCTCTCAAATGGTTAGAGCTTTAGGCGGTATGACTTTAAAACAAGCTCGTCAAGTTGTGGCTTATGTCGCCTTAGAAGATGGCCGATTGTCGGTAGATGATGTCCCCCGGATCTTAGAGCGTAAAGCTCGAGCTATTCATGAAGCAGGTATCCTAGACTACTTGCCTATTGAAGTGAATCAATCCCAGTTAGGCGGGTTCGCAGGATTAAAAAGTTGGTTAGATCGGGCCAAAATCGGATTCAGTCCTGAGGCCCAAGCCTTTAATTTACAGCCACCTAAAGGGGTACTAATTGTAGGTATTCAAGGCTGTGGTAAATCACTGGCAGCCCGAGTGATCGCTAGAGAATGGCAACTTTCTTTGCTTAAGCTGGACGCAGGCCGCATTTATGACAAGTATGTGGGCGAATCAGAACGTAACTTCCGAGAAGCCCTACGTATGGCTGAATCGATGGCCCCAACGATTTTGTGGATCGATGAAATCGAAAAAAGCTTTGGTCAAAGTAGCGGAGATGCGGATGGAGGCCTAAGCCGGCGTCTGTTTGGCTCGTTTCTCACCTGGTTGCAAGAAAAATCCCAAGAAGTCTTTGTAGTAGCTACCGCAAATGATTTAACTCAAATTCCACCTGAGTTTCTGCGCAAAGGTCGGTTTGATGAGATCTTCTATGTCGATCTACCCGATGCTCGGGAGCGTATGGACATTATTAAAATCCATTTGGGGCTGCGGAAACAAGATATTGCTTTATTTAATCTCAAGTTATTAGTTGAAGCAACCTCTGGGTTCAGTGGTGCCGAAATTGAACAAGTGGTGGTGGCGAGTTTGTACCGATCCCTCTTTTTACAGCAACCTCTAAATACAGATATACTCTTGCAAGAGATCCAATCAACGATCCCATTATCCATATCACGACGAGAAGATATCGAGGTACTTAGAAGTATGGCTCAAGATCGGTTTGTCCCTGTGAAGTAGGGCTTAAGTAGCCAATACTACCCCTGAGCTACCATCGTTTGAATTAGAGGATGCGCGATTCGGCCTAAGGCAATTTCAATTACATCATCTTCCTGCCCTTTTAGATACCAGTCTTGCGTTTCAGTATCAGGATTTTGAAGTTTGGTAGTCTTATAAGTCAAGGTCCCTTGAGTGTAGCCTTTGAGGGTTAACTTGGGTGTAAGTACCATCATGTCAGGTAAATCATCGATGCTGCTTAGTTTCACTTCAGCAAAGATGGGCCGATGGACCACGGGTGAAATGAATAAGCTTTGTAAACTCAGATTGTGATCTTTATCTAGCTCAAAGACTTGGAGTTTGATCCATTGATCAGTACCTAGTGTGGCAGGATCGGTTGTGGTCCAATAAGTGACATATTCAAATACGGCTGGATCATCAGTATCTTCATCTCGATGAGAGGCTTGAATACAACGGGCTGTATATAGAGTGAGGACCGCTCCTGCTGGCCAGCTCCAGAGATCTTGTTGGGATTGAGTCACTTCAGCATCAATCTGCGCCTGAATCTGACGATGAACCTCTAGACCGGAAGCTAGCAGCGCTTGGGTGTTGCGCTCGTCTTCTTCCTGTTCAAGTTTAACTTGGCGTTCCCGTTCTAGTCGTTGTAACCGTTTGGCTTCTTGTTTTTCTTCAGCCCGGACAACTGTAAGTAATAATCGATCACCATTAGCTCGCAGCGTAGTTTGGTCAGAGGCCACTTCAAACGGTTCCTGAGCAGCTCCAGTCTTAAACGGGGAATAGAGCCAAAAGGCAAAGTAAGCACTATCTCGCCCCACTTTCATGCGTAACTTCCAGGTATGCTCACTACGAACAAACTCAGCCCGGATCTGATCTTCAGTAATCGAATCAGGGAAGGTAATCTCGAGGGCCTCAATCACATCAGCTGGAAAACAGCTCTCAAGGTAGCCTCTAGCAATAGCTTTGATCGAACTGGGAATCGATTGGCTTAATTGAGATGGTGTGGCACTTTGCAGGTCTTCTTCCCGCTTTTTGGCTTGAGAGATGAGAGCGTCCAGTGACGACATAGTGATACCTAACCCTGAACTTTTCACTCTATAACCTTAACCCACGATGAGTAGCTATCCTCAGAGTATTTTACCGACTGTTGTCTAAGTAATATCACGGCGGGCTTCCAAGGCTCGAGATAAGGTCACCTCATCGGCATACTCTAAATCTGATCCCATGGGTAACCCAAAGGCTAAGTGAGTGAGGCGAATCTGAGGATTTAACTCCCGGATAAAGTCAGCTACCACATGCATAGTGACCTCCCCTTCAACACTAGGGCTAATCGCAAAAATTAATTCGTCAGGAGCAGCACGGGCCACTCGCTGTACCAGTTCGCGGATATGCAAATGATCAGCGGTAATCCCATTCATCGGTGAAATCAAGCCCCCCAGCACATGGTAAAGCCCTTTGAATTCACGAGTTCGTTCTAAAGCAATGAGATCTTTAGGCTCAGCCAAAATACACCAAACTTTGGGATCTCGTTGGGGCGACCGGCAAATTTCACACGGATCATCAGCCGACCAATTGAAGCAAATTGAACAATGCTTCACCGTTTGTTTAGCATCTAGTAAGGCTTGCGCTAATGATTCAATCTCAGCAGCTGGCCGATTGAGTAAATGTAGGGCTAGCCGTTGAGCTGTCTTGGGTCCGATCCCAGGTAAACGCTGCAATTCTTCAATGAGGCGTGCCAATGGACGTGTGTACATGTGTGTGCTCTCTACATGCAGATATTGAAGTATCGTCTTACTCTGGAACCAGCTGTTTAGGGTAATCATTGAGGCCATGCTTGACAGATGCGTGGCTAAGCTCAAAAATGTCTACACACAAGAATGGACGATCAGCTTACCCCAAGCGATCGCCCAACCTATCTAAAGCCACTATTAGCTCCTGTCGATCAAAGTGTGAGGCATGAACGTTACATCCCTAACCCGGGCAGATTGATATCACCAGTCAATTCTTCCATGCGTTGCCGCATAGTCTCGGAGGAGAGGGTATAGGCCTCAACCATGGCTTTTAGCAACAAATCCTCAATCACATCGGGAGCTTCTTTAAGGACAGCTGGATCTAAGGAGACACCTCGAGGCTCTTGGTTTCCACTGACTGTCACTTTGATCAATCCGTTACCTGCTTCACCCACGATTTCCATTTGCTCTAGTTCAGTTTGGAGCTTTTGGGCTCCATCTCGAACTTGCTGTGCTTTTTTTAACGCTTCTTGAATTTTGCCGAATGGCCCAAAGCCTCTGGTCATGGGAGCCCCACTTTAGGTTACTGTCAATGAACTATCTTACACTTAAAGGGTAGTTGCTATCAAACTCACCCCAGCTTTCTCCTAGAGCTGACAGCTTTTCCCTAGAGGATCGGAAAACCTGCCCCAGTCAAACGGTTCTCCATTAAACTGATGTCTGACTCATGTAATCCATTCCCTTAAGTTAAATACCTTAAGTTAGAACGATAAGTTAGAACGATTAACCAGATGCTGCTAGTGTCAAAGCAATGGGGTTAAGGTCTATGATTGCCATTTCGATTCAACGCTATGACCTCTTCATTCTGGCTTCCCGATTGTTGCAACGCTACCGCCAATTAACGCCCGATCTAAGACCGTTGGGTTTGGAGTTGGCTTTAGCCATCCAGTACCATCGCACCCAATCTCATTTGGATCATCCGCATCAACTGCCTTGGATTGGGGCTGCTACCGGTATGTCTACTCAGCAGTTAGCTCAAACCATTTGTGATCCGTTCTATCTCAAATCTCATCCTTATTTACCTACGCTTCGGAGTGGCTCCACGCCTCAGGATTTAATCTGGCCCCTCTTTAATCAAGGGAACAATGGTTTGGTTCAACCTTTAGCACCTAGTCACTTGGGAGGTAAGTTCACTGAACGTCGATGGCTAAAGGCCTGTAATAGTCAAGAGGGGATCGGCTGCCATGCGTTGGCGGCTCATTTATGGCGAGATCCTTCTTTTTTGGCTGAAGATCGCGATTTATGTCCGTTTCGGTTATACGGTGGGCATTATCCCCTCAGTATTGATCAAGGTCGGCAAACCTGTGGATTTGATGATCATCCCTGTGGGTGGAAACCAGGATTGCCTAAGATGCTGCAGGTGGTGGGTAAAGGTCATCAAGCTGAGGTGCTCCAGGCACATTGGACTGAAGACATGTGGGCTATGTTGGTGCCTGAGCATCGGCCCATGCCCGTTTACCCGGTTATGGTTATGCTTTACTTTGGCCATCAAGGATTACAACAGGGACGCACCATTCTAACTCCTGAGCAATTTCGGTTAGATTTCAACTTTTCGATGGTCCAGTTTCGGCAATTATTTTTACTTGATCCTGACCAGTCTTTGAACCAGCAACTGGTGCTAGAGGCCGAAAAACCTCAACCGGATTGGGGATCTACCCCACCTACTGATTGGCAATTACCCACCCTTCATCAACCGCTAGGGGGACGAGTGTTACTTGATCCAGATGATCCACCTACGTTTAGAGCCAGTGGCTTGCCAGCAGGTGGGGATCCGTTAATGTCTGAACGGCGGCGGCGGCGGCAGCTAGAACGCAGTCCCAAACACAATGAAATTTTGCATTCGTTTCGGCGTTGGTTCCGGCTAGCAGGCTTGGAAGTTCGAGAAGATCAGCACTACTTTGATTTTTTAGCTGTAACAGATACTTGCATTGTTTTGGCTGAGATCAAGCTCCTGTACTACCAAGATATGGCTGAGATTATTCAAGAGGTTATTGGTCAACTATTTTACTATGAACGATTTGCTCTAGTGCCTTGGATTGAACAAGGCTATCCCGTCCATAAAGCTGCTGTATTTGACTATCCGCCACTAGGTGATTATGTAGATTTTTTAATGGACTTAGGGATCTCAACCTATTGGATTACTGAAGACCAGTATATTGATGGTCCTGAGATCTCTTTGAGACTGTTACGGCAGCTTGAAGTTCAAGTTAGACCTGACCCTGAATATTCTGATAACTAAGCGAGATTGGGACGTTTCCGGAGTAGCGGGGATAGATCACTTTCATCATAGATATCACCCACTAACTCTTCTAATAAGTCTTCCAGGGTAATGAGGCCTGTTGTCCCACCAAATTCATCAACGACAATAGCCATATGCTGTCGAGATCGCAACATCTCCTTAAGCAGCAGCCCAATTCGCTTGGTTTCCGGAATAAAGGTGGGGTGTGCCATGGCTACGGTGACCGGTTCGCTGGCTTTTGATTCCAAGTAGCGGAGGGCTTGTTTCAAATGGATGACACCAACAATTTCATCTTTTGATTCCCCTTGAACTGGGATGCGCGAGTAACCAGTAGATAGGCAAAGATCCACAACATCTCTTACCGTTTTTTCATAACTGATGGTTTCCATTTTAACTCGAGGCTTGGCCACATCACGAGCCATTTTTTCATCCAGGGCTAGAGCGCCTCGGAATAATCTACGTTTTTGCCAATCCAATAAGCCTCTACGACCCAAAATATCTACCAAGAGTTCCAAATCTCGCAAGGAGGCTCCTGAGGTCAGAGTTGTTAGTTGTAAGAGGCGAAACACCTGCTGGACAAACCATTCGAAGGCGATGATCAAAGGCCCCAACACCACTGATAGCCAGTAGATTGGACGCACTACCCATTTAAATACGGCTAAAGGGTTACTCACTGCGATCGATTTAGGGGTCACCTCACCCACAATTAAAACCATCAGAGTCGTTGGAATAGTTGAAATCAAACCCCCCAGATCATCGCCAAGCCATTGAATAAAAATAGTTGTGGTTAGGGCTGCCATGCCAATATTGACAAAGTTATTACCTAATAACAGGGTGGTAATGAAACGAGATCGTTGAGATAAAACCAGGCGACAAACCCCATTGGGATCTCCTGTCTCTTCAATGATGGATTGCAACCTCAGATCGTCCATCGCGGTGATCGCAGTTTCAGCGCCTGAGAAGATAGAACTCACAAACAATAGAATGACAACCACAAGTGCCATACCGATCATGGTTGTACTAGCCTCTCCATACTACTGATGTTTAACATCGATAAGCCTCCGTCGATTATGCCTCACTGAAGGATGGGACGCCTTAGGATAGGATGCCTTATTATGAATGACCTATCAGGGGATGACTAGAGTTGAATAACAATCTACGGCATAATAAGTAAGCTAAGGAAATGAGTTAAGTTTCTGGAGTCACTATGTCTCAAGCGTACACAATCACTACTCTGGCTGGAGATGGCATTGGTCCTGAAATTATGGCTGTGGCCATTCAGATCATGGATCAAGTGGCTCAGCACTCCCAGATTAGCTTCAACTGGATACCTGCACTAGCTGGTGGTGTTGCGATTGAGAAAACAGGTCAACCCTTGCCTGAAGAAACACTTAAATTTTGCCTAGGGAGTGATGCTGTCTTTTTAGCGGCGGTGGGTGATGCTCGCTATGATACTCTACCTACGGATCAACGACCTGAGCGAGCCTTGTTGGGGTTGCGATCAGGCCTGGGTCTGTTTGCGAATCTGCGTCCGGTTCAGATTTTTCCGCAGCTGATTGAGGCATCCTCTCTCAAGCGAGATGTGGTTGAAGGCATTGATCTGATGGTGGTGAGAGAACTCACGGGTGGGATTTATTTTGGTCAACCTCGGGGCATCTTTACTGAGGCAGAGGGATCCCAACGAGGTGTCAACACCATGGCTTACAGTCAAACTGAAGTGGATCGGATTGCCAAAGTTGCTTTTGATCTAGCTCAGAAACGTAATCGTAAAGTGTGCTCTGTTGACAAAGCCAATGTGCTCGATGTCTCCCAACTCTGGCGCCAACAAGTCACTGAAGTTGCTAAGGCCTATCCTGATGTCGACCTTTCCCACATGTATGTTGACAACGCAGCCATGCAGCTCATCCGATGGCCCAAACAGTTTGATGTATTGTTAACGGGTAATCTGTTCGGTGATATCTTATCCGATGAAGCCGCTATGCTGACTGGCTCCATTGGTATGTTACCATCGGCATCCTTAGGAACTTCAGGACCTGGCGTTTACGAACCCGTGCATGGGTCCGCCCCTGATATTGCTGGCCAGGATAAAGCAAATCCCATTGCCCAAATCCTCTCAGGAGCCATGATGTTGAGATATTCATTGGATCAACCTGCCGCAGCAACTCGAATCGAAACGGCTGTAAAGCTGGTCCTGGCTGATGGATACCGGACAGGTGACATTATGTCTGAAGGAATGACGTTAGTTGGCTGTAAAGAGATGGGTAAGCGGATCGTAGCAGCTTTGGAGTCGTTAACCTAGCTTATATCGAAAACGGGAGGGGCAACAGGTGTTTAGTTCATCTGCATCACTACTTTGCTTACCTATCCTGGTGATTGAATCTAATGATATCGGTGTCTTCGCCAGAACTCAAGCTAGCCACACTACATCTAATCTCATCGGTCCAACCTTCAACAGTTGATAATAAGAAAACCTCTTGTTCACTCAGATAAGTAAATTTGAGTAATGTTGAGAGACCAATTGAGATACAGCTCCCCTCTTCAAGTTGTTGCATCTGAATTGGGTGTAAGTCAACATAAGTTCCATTTCGACTACCCAGATCTTTGATCATGTAAACTTCATTAACGTACTCTACAACACAGTGATTCTTAGAAACACCTTTGTCTCTGATACATATGGTTGCATCTAGATCACGACCGATGAGGTTGTAATGTTCAAGTTCGTACAGTTTACCAACGTTATATCCATCTAAAGCTTGCAAGTATGGCTTTTTAACTAGATTCTTGGCTTGTGACAAAATAGTAGTCACATCTGTAATTTCTTGAGTGATCGCTTCTTGACTCACAGGGTGCTCCATTCAATATTGAATAAGACGTTGATGATCATTAAGGTCACTGCATTGAGGCCACCATTGGAGAACTTAGAGTTCATTAGTAAGATACTAAGATAGTCACTGCTAAGGCCCTCACAGCAATACAGCTCAAATCGCCTCAGTCAATGTGCGTAACCCCAGTACGAATCGACCTATTTAGGATCTGTATTTAGGACCTGGGGGATTACTGATCTAGATTTTGGCTTAAAGCTCCTCCTACTTCAAAGCTACCCAAGGCTTGCTATCAATTTAATATACGAACATTTAAAAAATGAGCAACTTACAATTTAAAGGATAAGAATCATTCCTACAAAAGAGCCTACACAGTTTCTCTTCATTTTAGCGACTCCAAACTCTTAAAGGATATTGATTAAAACATGAATGCTACAGGGAATGTCCCAAGGTAGGATGCCTCTATGGATCTCTATGGATAATCAAGCTTTTTCATGCGGATTTTATTACTTAACCCTAACACGTCTGATGACTTCACTCGTAAGATTGCCAGAACCGCTGAGAAGTACGCGGCAACTACCACTCAAATTACAGCCTTGAATCCTAACTCAGGTCCCCAATCCATTGAGTGTATCTATGATGAACTTTTAAGTGCTCCCGGCTCACTCCAGGTTCTGATTCCCCAACTCGATCAGCAGGATGGCATTATTGTGGCTTGCTACAGTGACCACCCACTGATTTATGCCATTCGTGAGATCACAGATAAGCCCGTTATCGGTATTGCTGAAGCCTCCATGCTAATGGCAGTGGTGTTGGGTCACTCGTTCAGTATTATAACCACCAATACAGCCTGGCAACCGTTACTGTGGGAGGCAGTGCGCCGCTACGGGTTTAGCGAGCGATGTCGATCGATCCGAACTACAGGTTTACCAGTACTAGCCCTTGAGGGGAAAAGTGAGTCTGAACTTGTAGTCATGTTAGCTCATATAGCCCAGGTCGCTGTTACCGAAGATGGAGCTGAAGTGATTTGTCTAGGATGTGCAGGGATGGCTGGAGCTGATCATGATTTGCAACAACAGCTGGGAGTCCCTGTGTTAGACGGTGTTGTCTGTGCGGTTAAGATGATGGAAGGGATCCTGGGCTATGGCCTCAAAACCAGCAAACGTAATGCCTATCAAACTCCTGGATTCAAGAAGATCTTAAGCCAGTCGGAGCTATTCAGCCAAATGTATTCAAAACCTGTATCAGAGAATTCGGCCTGAAGCTTTCATTTTAAAAATTGACCTAAACCAGCTGAGCCAAGCCACTGATCGTCCTCTACAATCAGCTTCCCCTTTAAGCAGTTTTTCAAATTTTCCAGTATATCTTCAAGGCTGGGCAGGGAAGATCAACTCTTTTTAAGAGATCCGACTGAGAATGCATGTCGCAGCATTGCAAATACTACTTTAATGTCTTCAAGTAATACTGTTTCAGCCATTTTAAATATAGGGAAGAGCTGCTGAGTGTGTTCTCAAACCAGGTATAAGATATAAAAAGTTAACTAGCAACTATAGCAAAACAGGAAACCCTTGTGTCAAAAGCTACAAGTATTATGTTAATTTCAGTCAGGTTCAATCTAATTGCCTTAATTTTGAGAGCAATTGGGGTCTTTTGCATTTTGAGAGGTAAGATGACCAATCATAACCCTACATCTAAGGCTTTAATCAGAGCAACAGCTTGGAAATCGTTGTACTTTTACTATTAGTCTAATGTAGTCAGTCGTGATCATGATCAATGTAATGAGTTAGTTACTGCACTTTAATAGTTGGAGATCAGTTTCTAGTGCATTTCATCTAGGTTGGTTTAGTTTTGCGTTTGGAGTTGTCTGTTTTACACATGGATACCTCAGATACACCATCTGTTCGTCGTCAATTGTCTTCTCCTCTGTGGGAAGCTCGTAATCAAATCCTGTTAGGTTACGCTGGATTTCTGCTACTGGCTGGGCTAATGGGCATCCCTATCTTCAAAGGGCTATTTTTTGCAAGAATTGATAGCCGGGTTCGAGTTGATCTAAGAGAAGAGCTTCAGAATTTTGAAGATGCTCTACAGGAGTGGCAAGGACAAGAGCAAGCCCCCTTGAACACCTCTGATTTACTCCAAACATTTATTGAGGAACAGCGACCTGAAGATGATAATTTCTTAATTGCGTATTTGGAGGGTGAGTTTCTAAGCTCCAATCCCAGAACCTTACTACCTCAATTTAACCAAAGCTCTAAGTTACTTCGATTATTATCGCAATCTGACACTGCTAGCCGGGGTGAATTTTCCACCTCCTATCCCGAGGTTGGAACATTGATCTATAAAACGTATCCCTTTACGCTAGGAAGCCAATCTGGAGTTTTTATTACCTTACATGCTACAGCGGGTGAACGTAGAGAGGCTCTAGATGGAGTTTGGACCTTTACCCAGATCCTGACTGTAGGCGTTTTTGTTGCCTTGCTTTTGGCTTGGATTGTGAGTGGAATTGTTCTGGCCCCTCTGCAGACCTTATCTCAAGCCACACAGTCTATTGACGATCCCGATCCATCTCACCGGATCCCGATTCGAGGGTATGGACAATTGGCTGAACTGGCCATCACATTTAATGCCATGATGGAGCGTTTACAAATTGTTTTTGCTGGACAACGGGACTTTATCAGTGATGCAGGCCATGAACTACGTACCCCCATTACTATTATTCAAGGCCATCTAGAATTGATGGGAGACGATCCTGAAGAACAACAAGAAACCCTTAGTTTGGTGCTAGATGAGTTAGACCGGATGGGCCGCATTGTCAATGATATGAGCCTACTGGCTCGCTCAGAACGCCCTGACTTTCTACAACCAGGTCTGATTGAAATTGATAAGTTTATTCAAGAGTTAGCCACTAAAGCCAGCACCCTAGCCCCTCGTAACTGGCAACTGGACTACAGCCCTACCCCCTCTGTTCTCAAAGCTGATCGGCAACGACTAACACAGGCCATGATGAATCTGCTCAGAAATGCGGTTCAGCACACCCAGAGTGGGGACACCATCACCATTGGTTTTGCCACAACGGCTGAGCACACTATGTTGTGGGTGGAAGATACTGGAGAAGGGATTGCACCTGATGATCAGGGCCGCATCTTTCAACGGTTTGTTAGGGGCAGCCAGCGATCTCGTCCATCTGATGGGGCAGGCTTAGGTTTACCTATTGTAGGTGCTATTGCTGAAGCCCATGGGGGATCTGTCGAACTCAAGAGTCAATTAGGTCACGGCTCCCGGTTTACAATCATCATGCCTTTGGAATTATGTCAAGCGAGGATGGCTGCATGAATCGGATTCTCATTGCTGAAGATGAACCTCGGATTGTCTCTTTTCTGGAAAAAGGCTTACAAGCTCATGGCTATACCACCACACACTCAGATGATGCCAGCGAAGTCTTGCAAATGGCCTGCAGTGACACCTTTGATCTCCTGATTCTAGATCTAGGGTTACCTAATAAAGACGGTCTTGAGATCTTAGAAATTCTACGGGGGCAGGGGGAGAACTTGCCCATCATTATCCTGTCAGCCCGCAATGATCTCCACGATAAAGTTTTTGGCTTAGAGAAGGGTGCCGATGACTATGTAACCAAACCCTTTCACTTTGATGAGTTGCTAGCTCGTATTAGAGCACGATTGAGACACCATATTCTCCTATCCCAACAAACCAAACCGCATTGTTTACAAGTTGGTGGCATTCGGATCGATCTGCATACTCGTGAAGTCTGGGTTGACGATCATAAAATTGACCTCTCTGCCCGAGAATTTGTGATGGTTGAAATCTTTGTTCGCCATCCTGGACAGGTCTTGAGCCGAACCCAACTCCTTGATCATGTGTGGGGTTATGACTATGATCCCGGATCCAACATTGTGGATGTCTATGTAGGCTACTTGCGAAAAAAAATAGGTAAATCATTCTTTGAAACCATCAGAGGTGTAGGCTATCGCCTCAATACAGAGGCTAAATGTATAGTCAGCAGTGAGGATCTCTAGCTAGGTTGACAATGATTGATGTTAAAGAATATGAGCTTCAGGCTGATGCGGTCTAGAGATCTGGCTGGTACTCAGGGTTTAGTGACTACATTTATTTGATCCAGAATTTGCTAAAGTCTGAAAATTATAGGGGTGCTTTGATCAAGTTCACAGGCGTAACCTATACTTTGTCTTGAAAATCTTGTTCGAAGAGTTTTGGGTCTAACTGTGGCTTTGTATAGTGTGAAGCGGCTACAAGTTGCAAGGCCGGCACAGAAGCCCTAAAGTATAGAGAGGTAACACAGGTAAGTATAGAAAGGTAACATGGGTAATCAGTTGGTCAACCTGAGTTCTCTATTGGTATAGCTCATGAAACGCATCTTGATCGCTGAAGATGAACCCAGGTTAGCAGCTTTTATTGAAAAAGGGCTCACTCGTAATGGGTATGAAACAGCTACTGCCAAAGATGGTCCTGAAGCTCTTAAAATGGCTCAAGAGCAAACCTTTAGCCTTGTCCTATTAGACTTAGGATTACCCCTGCTAGATGGGATGGAGGTGCTGAAAATTATTGCAGCCACCCAGCAGCACCTGCCTGTTATTATTGTTTCTGCTCGCACTGATGAGTCTGATATTAACGAAAGTATCCTAAGTGGTGCGGTGGATTACGTCACTAAACCCTTTTATTTCAAAGATCTACTCCAACGTATAAGTCAACTACTCACCTGACTAGCCTTTTGATATAGCCAGGTCTGAAACTGGTGATCATTCTGGATCACAATGGCAAGCTGGCCTAACGCCAGAATTTCACAACAGGCTTTGCAAGCTAGATCTGCTGATGAATAACTCTGATGATAGCGAAAGGTAAACCCAAGATACTCGACATAAGGCCAGAACTCCGAGTGTTGAACAACATCCTTGATAGAGAGCTGAAACATACTGACTAAAATGCCTTGATCCTCAAACGCCTGGATCTTAAACCCAGTTTACTGGTCCCCCAGTCGGTGAAGCTCCCGTCGAGTTTCATTCAACTAGAGATAACACTCACAATTAATGCTCGAAGCTCTAGCCTTTATGAAAGTGAGATGAGAGTTTCTTCATGTCGACTGGTGGATAGATTTCATTCAAGGATTCGAGAGTAGAATCGCTAGATCTAGAGAGTTAGCTTGAGAGTCTGTAGACTTTTCTTTCAGTAAGCGTTGGTAAAGCTCAACCAATTCAGTATTGAGGGTACGCATGTCATAGTGGGCTTCAACATAAGTTCGGCCAGCTTGGCCCATATCTGGCCATTGTTCGGGATGACTAATCAGGTAGAGCAATTTATCCGCTATAGCCTCAGCATCTCGTTCAGGCACTAAAAAGCCAGAAATCCCGTCTTGCACTAGCTCTGGAATGCCGCCATGGTAAGTGCTGATCACGGGTAAACCCATAGCCATAGCCTCTTTGAGGGTATTCACAGGTGCATCCTGATTCCCATCTGCAGCTGTTACACTAGGGGCAACAAATAGCTGACAGGTAGCTAGAATTTGAATAATTTCTTGCTGCTGCCTCCAGCCCAATAGATGGACCGAATCTCCCACACTCAGATCCTCGATCAGAGCCTGTAAATCTGCTTTCAAAGGCCCATCACCGATGATATTAAATTCAACGGCAGGATAGATCGGGAGCACTTGCGCGACAGCTCGTATCGCATATTCAATCCCTTTTTTCTCAACTAACCGACCAATAGTGGCAATCCGTAATGGTTGATCGGTGGGATAGTGCCGAGGCTGAAATGCAAAGGTCTGACAGTCTATGCCTGATCCATGTACTACAATAGACTGAGGTGGACATCCTAGATGAATAGCTCGCTGGCGAAAAAAGTCGCAGTTAGCCAGGAAAAAGTCACCTGCAGCAAACAAGTTTTGATAAACTGCTTCACCCTGTTCTTGCACATGACGGCTAATATCAATCCCACGGAAGGTGGTCACTAGCTTCCCCTGCAACAATCCAGCCTGCTTTAACATAAGAGCTGTAGGGCCAAGAGTACCAAATTGGCAGTGAACGATATCGTAGACGGGCCGATCCAGAAAGGTGACTCCTCGATAGATCCGCTTCCAAGGCTCACTAGTTTTCCCATAGCGATCGGCATTCAGTAGCTGGAGGCAGCGCCAAGACCCCAGATGCAGATGGGTTAGCAGCAACCACAATCCCTTTAACACTCTTAGAAGGAGTGAACGAGGTCGTTCTGGACAGTAATGAGTCTGCTGTAGTAACTGATAGCGTTCAACAACAGGATGGACTTTGGTGGTTCCTTGAGGCCGGCCGTTCAAAGCATAGATATAAACCTCATGACCCTGATCGATTAAACCTGTGATCTGATTAAGGATGAAGGCTTCAGATAAAACTGGAAACCTCCACACCAGAAAAGCAACTTTCATAGACTACTCTCGATTAAACAATAATAGGCAAGACTCTAGTTCCCTCTGGACTTGATTAGTGGCTCCATCAATGGCTCCATCAATAGTTGAATCAATGGCTGACTTTGGCTTGTTGACTATGATAGCGATCTGTCAACCAGCGATTGAATTTTTTCTCCCACCGTTTTAGTAGCTTTGTCAGAGGCTTATACTCTTGCCCAAAGGTTAACTGACGACTCAAAGGTTTGATCACAGTGCCATGCCGGCGACCACTAAGTTTTTTGTATTTGGCTTTGAAGTATCCATCTTCGGCTAGGTCCCACTTTTGTCGCAGATGATCGAGGCTGGCGAGCTTCCAAGCATTACTCCAACGCAACATAAAGAAATGCAAATCACTCCATTCTAAAGGGGGACCTGGTACATAGGTCACTAAGGCACTAGGTTCGAAGTAAACTGTACCCCCAACTTGCGCAACACTCATACAAAAGTCTAAATGTTCTTTAGTGCTGAGCATCGCTTCATCAAGTTGACCCCCGATCTGTTCAAATACCTCTGTTCTAACCAGGACACAATGAAATTCAGCTAACTCGGTTTCTGTGCGCTGCAGTAAAGGGCGAACTTCAGTCACTTGCTGACCTTGCCGATACATCTTTTCTCGTAGATGGCGTTGACCATACTTATCCACAACAATATGCGACTCTCCACCGGCAAAGTGGATCCGAGTATGAACGGGTTCTTTCTCACACATCAACGGGCCTACAATGCTAGCTCCGGTGTCTTCAGCACAAGTCACTAAGGCGTTGAGCCACCCTTGGGTGAAGATCACATCATTATCACAAAACACCAAGTACTTCGTCTTGACATAACTCAATCCCAGATTGCGAGCTTGGTTGGGTGCCAGGTAATGGGGAGTTCTGATCAGTTGAAATTGTTTAGCTTGGGCTTGTTGCTCCAAGTAGCGACGGATGGTCCTGGGAGAGTGGCCATCTACATAGATCAAGTTAAAGGGGTGATCGGTCTGGCCATATAAACTTTCCAGAGACGCTTGGGTACAACTAAACCGCTCCCGAGGCACAACAACAATCGTCACTTGAGGATCTTGGGGCATTGTAGCTGTCATGGTTGACTCTCCTTCAATTCATGTCATTAAGCTATGAGACTAATCAACGGTTTCAAATGTTAAAGTTAACGAATGGGTGGAGGTTAACTCGTCACGGGGGTCTTGATCCTCAGAGTGCAAAAGAGTCTGATAGAGTTCAAATAATTCATCATTAAGTGTGGTCATGTTGTACTTGGCTTCAACTTGAGTTCGGCCCTGATGACCCAAGTCGGCCCAAAGTTCAGGATGTTCGATCAGGTCTATAAGTTTTTGGGCAATCATCATGGGATTTCGCTCAGGGACCAAGAAGCCAGAGACCCCATCTTCCACCAGCTCTGGAATCCCCCCATGATAAGTACTGATCACTGGCAACCCCATAGCCATGGCTTCTTTTAACGTATTGACCGGAGCATCTTGATTGCCATCAGCTGCTGTCACACTAGGTGCAACAAAGAGATGACAGGTCTCTAAGATCTCAATGATTTCTCGCTGATCTTTCCACCCATGTAGAATAACCTGCTGCTCCAGTCCTAACGCTTGAATTAAAGCTAAAAACTGGGATTTAAGTGGTCCATCTCCAATAATGTGGTACTCCAGATCAGGATGATGGGACTTTACTTGAGCCATGGCTCGGATCGCGTACTCAATCCCTTTTTTTTCAACTAGCCGTCCTGTAGTGGCAATGCGAATGGGGCCAGCTGAAGGAAAGGTGCGTGGCTTAAATTGAAACTGCTGGCAATCAATACCAGATCCATGAACTTGAATCCGCTCAGGTGGACAACCCAACTGAATGGCTTTTTGCCGAAAAAACTCACAATTAGCTAAGAAGAAATCACCCTGTTGAAACAACGCCTGATAAACATCATCTCCATGTTCTTGCACATAGCGACTGACATCAAAGCCACGGAAGGTAGTGATCAGTTTACCCTGGACCAATCCTGCATCCCGTAGCTGCATCCCCATAACGCCAAAGGGGCCAAACTGGCAGTGAATAATATCGTAAGGTGGTTGACCTAAAAAGGGGATAGACCGGAAAAAGAGTAACCATGACTTAGCTTTACTGCCATACTTGGGATTGAGCATCCTTAAACAACTGAGGGAGTTTTTGTGCAAGTTGGCTAAGATTAATCCCCAGGCTTTGAGAGGGCGTAACCATTTAACTTGAGGGCGTTCAGGGGGGTAGTATGTGCGATCAAGAAGTCGGTACTGTTCGACATCAGGATGAACCTTATCGGTATGTTCGATAGGAGGGCCCTGGAGAGCATAGATATCCACGTCGTGGCCTTGGCGCACCAACCCAGAAATTTGATTGAGGATAAAGGGTTCTGAAATCACCGGAAAGCGGCCAAAAATGAAAGCAATTCGCATGATCAAGTCTCCTAAACAAGTGAAAATCAGGTCTTTAGGCCGCTAATTGGGGTAACTCTTGAACCAGATGGTCTAGAGATCCTGTGATGGCCAAGTTCATAGCTTTTAAAACAGGTCGAGTTTGTACCGCTGGATAATGGACAAGGCTAAATGTGCCAGGCTGAATCCATAAACGCCAAGACTGATCAGGGGGTAGACCAATGGTTTGACCAATAAATGCAGCAATGGCTTCAGGATGTGCCACCACTAAACCCGTCGTTAATTGCTCACTTTGCTTGGGATAGGTATACCTAGATTGACGTAACTGTCGGTGCCAAATCTCTAAAAAGTCAGGTTGTTGGATCTGTAGTTGAACCGTTTTGGGATGAAAGTGTAGGAGAGTTTCTAGAGTCTGTTGAGTTCCATCAGAGGGGTTATTTAGACTAAAGTGAATTGGAATAGAGGCTAGTAACGTTGCCAGTTTTTGATTTTGATCAGGCTGACTAGTCATTGTCGGTACCAAAATAATCTGTAAACCTTTACTGTCTTGAAGCTGTGAGAGTGAGGATCCCATATGCGTAACTTGGTTAACAACTTCTAACTGGGCTGACATCTGATCACCGGTAGAAAAATGTAAGATATTGAGACCACAATTGGATTGTTCTATGGTGTGATAATGAGCTGGATCGATTCCTAAAGCAGTGGCGATGGCAGCTCGGTTGGTCCCACCATGAGCGACAACCAATAGAGTCTGACCACGATAAAAAGGGAGAATCTCCTGCCAAAACTGTTGGGCCCGCCAGTACAAATCAAGGGCAGGATAAAATTCAGTACCGGCAACTGTCATAGCTAACAAGTGTGGATCTTGCTTCCAAGTTTGATAATCCTTTGTAAAGGTGTCACGAACAGTTTGAAAGGAGAGACCTTCCCAAGCAGGTAAATGGGCTTCACACAATAGGGGTGTTAGCTGGAGCTGATAGGGATCCATCTCGAGATGGGTTAAGACTTGATGAGCTGTTTGTTGGGCTCGCTGAAGTGGACTAGCATAGAAGGCATCAAAGTGAATTGGGTGCAATTGTTTTCCCATTTGTTGAGCCATCACTTGGCCAGTTTCTGTCAATGTAGACTGATCACAACAGCCTTGATAGAGACCCATAGCATTGTAGGTACTTTGGCCATGGCGCAGTAAAAAGACACGTGTCCCCATACTAAAACTCCTCCTACAGGTTGGGGTTAAACAGGTTAGGATTAAACCTGAGCTTGAGAGGTTGGGCAGGCCACTATTGCAGTTTGTAGCTGATAGAGTGTGGCATAGTGACCGTCCTGCCGCATTAACTCAGTGTGAGTCCCTCGCTCCACAATCCGACCTCGTTCTAAATAAAGGATCAAGTCAGCTGTTTGGATGGCTTGTAGATCATGAGAAATAATAAACGTTGTTTTATCTTGAGTTAGCTTATCTAGAGCTGTGTGGACGGCTTGTTCACTAGCACCATCTAACCCAGTTGTCGGCTCATCGAGGATGATAATGGGAGCTCGACGAATGGCTGCCCGAGCAATCGAGATCCGTTGTCGTTGGCCTCCTGATAGTGTGGTACCTCGTTCACTGAGTACGGTGTCATAGCCTTGGGGTAGTTGGCTAATAAAGTCGTGCGCATTTGCGATCTGGGCAGCCTGTTCAATCTCACGTGTAGTAGCGCCTGGCTTACCATAGGCAATATTGTCTCGAATGCTAGCAGCAAACAGAATACTGTCTTGAAGAACTACACTGATCTGCTGCCGAAGTGACTCGATCTGGTACATCCTGATATCGTTACCATCAATCACAATGTGACCTGAGGTGGGATCATAGAGGCGTAACAGCAAACTCATTAGAGTGGATTTCCCGCTACCTGAGGGCCCTGTAATAGCCACTTTCTGACCCGGACTGACAGCAAAACTCAAATTCTGAAGGAGCAGATGAGAGGTATTGTAGCCAAAGGAAACATTCTCAAAGCGAATAGCCCCCCAGAGTCGATAGACTGGTTTTGCCCCAGGCCAATTCTGTACCCCCGGCTGGGAACTCAAGATCTCAACTATTCGCTCTCCAGATGCAGCGGCTTTGGCCATCTGAGCAATTTGATTGGCAAACTTCCGCATGGGGGGTTCAAATGACTCTCGAATGTAGGTTGTAAACACCAGTAGATCACCTGGGGTCAGACGATTACTTAATACCAACTGTGACCCCCGCCATAGGACTAAAGCAATCAAAAAGGCGATGAGTACTTGGATCATTCGGTTAAGTAGGGCCGATAGTTGCAATGATTCAGTACTCTGACTGAGATTCTTTTGATTATCGGCATTAAATGTTTGCTCTAAAGCTCCGTGGAGTGAGAGAGCTTGGACGACTTGAATAGCACCAATAGTCTCACTGACAGTGGATGCTAGCGCCCCTTCAGACTTGCGCTGACGACGAGCCGCTTGACGAATACGACTGATCAAATGGCGGACTAACACCATGAACAAAGGAAACAAGCCAATTGCAATGAGAGCTAGCTCTGCATTAAGCCACACCATAACCGCCATCATGCCAATCAGAGTGAGCATGTTTGTCACAAACGGGATCAGAGCATTGATAGTGACTGTACGTAAGCGCTCAATGTCAGCAGTCAGGCGAGTAATCAAATCACCTCTTTGAACCTGATGATGAAAGCTAAGGGAGAGATGTTGTAAGTGATTGAACAATTCTCCCCGCAAGTCTGCTAAAATTCGCACGGTTGCCAAAGTCATACCTAGCTTACTGCAGTAACCGGCTAGCGCACTCAAAGCGGCAATAGCAATAACAGCTAACACCAGCATGGTCAGCAGTCCCCTAGGTGGCAGATCAAAACTCCAATTCAGTGAGATAGCATTGGTTTCGGCATGGGGGATTAAGACTTGATCAAAAATAAACTTCAAGGGCCAAGGTTGTAAGAGACGCAGAGCTGTTTCCGTGAACATAGCTAGGAGGGATCCAGCAATCAGTAGCTGCTGCTTTTGCACAAATGGTCTCAACTGAGTGAAGACCCGCCATCTTCCAGGCAAGAGAGTTACAGTAGGTTGTTCTTGAATTCGGTATACCATGACTTTCTGGCCCAGATACTAGGCAATGACTGGGGTTGTATTGATCGAAGGATTCGCTAACAAGGCTTGTAATACTGATGCTGTAGTTTCAGCACCATGCAAATCAAAGAGGTGAGAGACTAATTGATTAGGTAACCGATTCAAACTCGTTTGGATCCGTTGGGCTAACCTATGAGGCTCTAGTTGAGAGGGTTGAATCACCTCAACAACTCCTAGATCAGCTAACTTGTGAGTTCGGATCAGCTGCTCATGATCTTGGTCATAATGGCCAATGGGAACCACTAGCGATCGCACCCCAGTTTTGAGAATATTCATGGTGGTGTTGTAACCAGTCAGACTAATCGACAGAGCTGCTTTTTCCATATATCGCAATAACTGAGGCGTGAAACGTCGCAACGTCATATTAGGAGCGTTACCTATCCTCTGGTGCAGTTGTGCAAATTGGTCATCAGGCAGAAAAGGTCCTGTAAAGATGAGCATGCGATGAGGGCACTGCTGAGCCAAGATCGGGCTGGCAGCCACTACCGCTTCAAGCAGTTCAAACCCCAAACGCCCGCCCCCCACACTAACCAAGATATGGGGCTTATCATCAGTATCCAGACTAGCTAACAACCGTTCATCATCTTGCCAATCAGGGCTATACTCTGACCCATCAGTTTGGGGAGGGGACTGCGCGACAAAACCTGTGTAGGTGATGCTACAGTCCAGCTCTTGGTAACGTGGAAAACTCTCAGCAAAGCGTTGAAAGTTGGGATCAGCGTGAAATAGGATCAGATCAAAGAAGGTATTGACCAACTCACAAATGGTATCGGCTTCTTGATTGAGTGTATTTCGACCAATCACATCTCTCAAGCTACAAACAATCTTAGTCTGTGGTGACGTAGCCTTAGCATGTTCTAGTAATGGTAGCAATTCAAACAATAATTTGTGGCGACCAAAGGGAAAAAATTCTGTCATCAGGCAATCAGGCTGAACCCGATCAAAGATCTCTATCAGTAAGCGTTTTCGCATTGCTTTAACAGTTTCGGCCTGGTGATAGCCCGCTGGCACCTGAAATTCACCCCCTTCTAACCATAGTGCTGGTAATGATTCCAAGTGAATGTGAGGAGGATATTGAAAGCCAGCAACGGGTGGACCACCATTGATAAAGTGGACTTCGAACGTATCTGCCAGTGCTCGAGCAATTTCAATACTTCTAACTAGGTGACCCATACCCGTCAGGTACTGGCAGTAGAGTAGGATGGTCTTCATATGTCTTGGCTCATAATCAGTAGGGCAAGGACAACTCAAACTAGGGTGACTGGTGAGTAAAAGTCTGGAATCGGTAAGGCTATCCATGTAGGTATAGATCCAGTTACAGGCAGTAATTGATGGAGATAGCTTGTAATTCGAGGTAGAGCATTAAGATCCACCTGATCCCAGGCTCTGCTATGTTTATTGTCTTTAGCTTGAAGTTCTGTGAGTACAGCTGTAGCTAAACTATTGGGGGTTAACTGATCAGGATGTATCCACTGAAATAAATCAAGATGGCTCACCCGCTCGATTCGAAGGAGTTGTTCCTGTACAGGTTGGCAGCGAGGTACAATGACAGCCTGCTTTTGGAGTGACACTATTTCACAAAAGGTGTTGTACCCTCCCATTGCCACCACTACATCGGCTGCATTCATGTAACTTTCCATATCAGCTGTAAAGTCGATCACCTGAACCTGAGGATACTCTCTAGCTGCTTCCCATAGAGTCTGTCGAGTGGATAGAGGCATATCTGGGCCGGTCACCAGAATGTGCTGTAACTGAGAAGCCTGTAGTGAGGTATCACTGAGATAGCTCTGCAGGTAGATCTTCAAGAGTGACTCTCCATCGCCACCCCCACCTGCTGTCACTAGCACCATAGTGTGATCACTTGCTAAACCTAATTGGGAACGAATCTGATAGCTAGGAGCGACCCGGCCCCCACGGCGAATATAGCCACAGAACTGGACTTTTTCTGCAACCTCGGGAGGAAATTGATACTCTTGTCTAACGTCAAAAATTTCAGGGGTACCAGCCACCCAAACTTGATCATAATAGTCAGATACAGCTTGGTAGTACTGCTTCTGTTGCCACTCTTGTACAGTAGTTTCAGGGGTATCTAAGATATCCCGCAACATCAAAACACATTTACACGGATCAAGCTTGAGTTGTTCTAAGGTTAACGCTAGCTCACTATAGAAGCCTAAAGGTTTCTTATCAACTAGAAAAACATCAGGCTGAAAGTGAGAACAGGCCGTTTGAATTAGATGGGAGCGTAGTTGGATGGTTTCATCAAGGGAGGTATACAAGTACTTAACGTCCAGTTGACCTGTGGTATTTCGACCCACACAGGGTAGTTTAATATAGTCCAAGCCTGCCGGTAATCGTAGACTATGTAGAGCCGGAGAGCCTGACAAAACTAGGATAGAGATCTGTGGAATCTCTTGAAGTAAGTGTTCACAGATAGCTAACATCCGACGGATATTACCCAAGCCAAAAGCATCATGGGAGTAAACGAGTAGCTTCATAGGGACCTCTAAGAGTGGTGTCATCAGCTGTCATCAGGCCACAGTTAAAACTCGACCAGTAGTCATAGGCATGGGTGTAGATCTGATTGTGGAGGGCTGTATACTTTTGCCGATCCCAATAGCTAAAAAGCCAGCTGCCACCAAAGTCTCTTGATCAAGGACATTCCGGCCATCTATTAAAATGGCGCGATTCATCGATTGAGCTATTATGTTGTAATCTAATGTTTGAAAGATCGGCCACTCTGTCACTAATACAAGGGCATCGCAGCCAATTGACAACTGGTACGGATCTGACGCCAGCTCCACTTGAGCCAATAAAGGATGTATTTTAGGTCCCATGATAATTGGGTCAAAAGCTCTGACTTTGGCTCCCAGTCGCTGCAGTTGGTCAATCAGAGCTAGCGCTGGTGCATCTCTTAGGTCATCAGTATCAGGTTTAAAGGTTAGACCTAACAAGCCAATAGTTTTACCTTTCAAAATCTTCAAGACTTGCTGAAGTTTGTTCAAGACCCAATATCGTTGCTGTTGATTGATGGCTACGGTAGCTTTGAGCAGCTGAGCCTCATAGCCATAGTCTTGAGCGGTATGCACTAGGGCTGAAATATCTTTAGGAAAGCAAGAGCCGCCCCAACCCAACCCAGCTCGCAAAAATTGGGGGCCAATGCGAGAGTCTAGCCCAATCCCCTGAGCCACCTGGGTCACATCAGCCCCCACCCGTTCGCAAATATTGGCGATCTCATTAATAAAGCTAATTTTGGTAGCCAGAAAGGCATTCGCAGCATACTTGATCATTTCAGCAGATTCTAAATCAGCAACGATAACTGGTATAGGAGTCTCTTGATCAACAGCTTGAGGCACATCACGTTGAACAATTGGTGCATACAGATCTTGCATCAAGGCTACTGCTCTGACGCTGCGGCTGCCCAAGATAATCCGATCGGGGTTAAAGATGTCAAAGACGGCCGATCCTTCTCGCAAAAACTCTGGATTACTAACCACATCAAACTGAGCCTGAGCCGGGGCCGTAGCTAGAATCAAGTTATGCACCCAGTCTCCAGATCCAATCGGTACCGTTGATTTATTGACGATAACTTTGTAAACCGCCTTGAGATACTGACCAATGCCAGAAGCAACTGCTTCAACAGCTTGGGTGTCACTCTCACCATTGGGGAGGGCGGGTGTTCCTACTGCTATAAAGAGGATGGTGCCATGGTCTACACCTTGCCCCAGATCAGTTGTAAAACTGAGGCGGCCTGCTTGAATTGAGGTTTGCATGATGGCTTCCAAGCCTGGCTCGTAAATCGGGGATTGGCCTAATTGCATTTGAGCGACCTTAGCTGCGTTATTATCAATGCAAAGAACCTCATGACCCGCGTACGCCAGACAGGCCCCTGTTACCAAACCGACATATCCAGTTCCTATTACACTGACCCGCATCACTTCACCTCTTGGTTTATAATTAATCATTAACAACGTTCCTAATCATCAGTTCACCATTTGATTACCTTATCTTTATGAAAGTAATATGAAGAAATTTTCATGAGAGTTTTCTCATGGTTACTGCCCATGTCCTAGCTTCAAGCAGATCGGTTGGCTTGCTTGGTTGGTCCCTAACTGCTTCAATACGATCACGCTGGTGCTCAAATCTTGGGTCAGCTCAGTGAATAGACCGTGACACCCAGGTAGATAATGTTACAAGTGATCATAATTGGGGCTGGGTTAGCTGGCTTAACCTGTGCAAAAGTTTTAAATGATCATGGGATGCGAGACTTCTTGATCCTTGAGCAATCCGATGGAGTGGGTGGCCGTGTTCGTACAGATCATGTGGATGGTTTCTATCTAGATCGGGGCTTTCAAGTCTTGTTTACCGCTTATCCCATGGTCCAAAAGTTTCTGAACTTGCCTCAATTAGACTTAAGGTTTTATCAACCTGGAGCCGCTTTAGTTCAAAACGGGCAACCTTACTTGTTAGGAGATCCATTACGAGATCGGCGCAGTTTGATCCCTTCACTGCTCAATCCACTGGTGACTGGGTTAGACAAACTCCAGATTTTACGTTTGCGGGCCTTATTACGTTTCAAAAGCCCTGCCCAGATCTGGCAAGAGTCTGATATCAGCACAGCTGAATTTATTCGTCAGTTTGGCTTTTCAGAGCAGATCTTTAAATCATTTTTTCAGCCTTTTTACCGAGGGATCTTGCTGGATCCTGATTTACAAACTAGTGCTCACTTATTTCAATTTTATTTTAAAATGTTAGCAGAAGGCTCAATTGTAACCCCCAAGCTGGGTTTAGGCCAGATCAGTGATCAGCTTGCAGAGGGGTTAACATCTAATCAGTTAGCTTTAAAGACTAAAGTGACTGAGATTTCAACTCATGATTCAACAGCAGTGGGTGTCACAACAGAGTCAGGGGAGTTGATCAAAGCTGCTCAGATTATTTGTGCGACTGATGCTCCAAGTGTACAACCACTCCTGAGTCAGGAGAGTTCTCGCTTGCCTCTGCCAGAAACGCCTCGTGGTGTGACTAACTTATACTTTTCTAGTACTCAATCGCTAACATCAGGAGCCTATATTCATCTCAATGCGATGGGATCAGGCTGGATCAACACAGTTATGGAACTTACCCAAGTCAGTCCTGATCTTGCTCCCCCAGGCTTACACCTTTATTCAGTGGTAGGGCTTGGCACGCCTGATCGATCTGAGGCAGAACTGGTAACTCTCTGTCAAACTGAACTACAACACTGGTTTCCACAACTACAAATAGAGCATCTAACCTTTCTGCGATCCTATGTGATTCCTTTTGCTCAATTTAACCAGCCTGTTGGCATTCAACATCTGATAGCCCAAATTCAATCACCTTGTCCAGATTTGATCTTAGCTGGCGAGTATCTACAGCAAAGTAGTATTGAAGGTGCTATGCGCAGTGGTGAACAGGCAGCCTATCAAGCGCTGAGGCGCCAGTGATCTTAAAAGACTGGGATTTGAGAGCTAATGAGCCATTTCAGCACGATTGAATTAGAGCCTTGGACGTATTGACTGATACTTTTGTCTACCTAACAGGAGACTGATCAAACTCAGGTTCAAGTTCTATGTTGCCCCCGGATCCACGATCATTTCAGTTACTTTTTTGAGCAGTGTCAACCCCTTACGAGTTGCAAAACGGGCATCGTCCAGTTTGGTTGCAAATGTCATACCATCATCCTACGGTTTGGCTTAGGGAATTTGCACAGCAGTCAGCATCATGATGCATTCACATCAAGCTATACAAATCCTTCACAAACTACTCAAGAACTTGTGCACAGTTAAATCCCAGAGTTGACGATTAACTCCGATCAATTGCTGATGGCCCGCATCCGGCGAAACAACTAGTTGCTTTTTTGATCCTGGAAAGGTTTGAATGAGTGTCTCCATCTGCTCAGTTGTGACCCATTTATCTTGCTGACCATGAAGTAGGAGAACAGGACAGTCAACACCTCTCGCAAAATCAAGTGGATTATGCCCAAATCCATTAAATCCATGTTGTACTCCACCCCAAAAGATCAGGAGTTCTGTGACTAAAATGGTTGGGATTTTATGATATTGAAGTCGGACTCTGACAGCGTCTATCAAACGCAGAAAAGGTAATTCTAATATGATGGCATCTGGAGACACCTGGTGCATGGAAATGGATCTCAAGATTGCAGCACTTCCCATAGATACACCGTAGAAAATAATTGGAGAGTCAAGATTTCCCTGTTTCCTATTCTTTTCTTTGAGGTAGTTAAATACAACTGCAACATCTTCAGCCTCTTGGATCCCAATCGTAACCGTGT
>CAYSWV010000055.1:0-30832 GCA_964434865.1 uncultured bacterium | reverse complement strand
ATAAGAACATAATAGTAGAACATAGTATTAGAATCATTCGATTAGCGTCTGATCTAGGAATAACGTAATCTGAGTGTAAGGGAAAACTTATGACCATCCAATCAGCACGTTCTGGAGGTTTAGACGATGGCCAAGATTCTAGTTGTTGATGATGTCCCCACCCAACAAGAACGAATTCGGCAAACTCTCCAAAAGGCTGGCATGACCGTTGTTACAGCGAATGATGGTGATGAGGTGATGGGGAAAGTTGAATCTGAACAACCTAATCTGGTGATTTTAGATATTGTTATGGAACGGATGAATGGGTTTGAGGCTTTAAGAGCTTTGCGTGAGAATGAAAACACAAAATGGTTGCCGATCATTATGTGCTCCACTAAAGATACAAACTTTGATAAGTCTTGGAGCTTAGATTGTGGTGCAGATGCTTATATTACTAAGCCTTTTGAACCTGAACAGCTTGTCAATATTGTTCAACGGTTGTTGTAATCAATGCTAACAGACTCTGACAATGCACAGGAGTAGCTTAGGCAGCCTCAATACCAATGACTATGTTTTCAACCCAGGCCTCAACACATAGCCAACAGTCACTAACCCGCCCCGCAGTTCGCTCCGATCTCTATTTGATCGCCAAACTGATGGATCAGGCCTATGCAGTTGAATTGGGAACTATCCGTGAGGTCATTCCTCTAAATGAGGTTGGGGTCACAAGAGTTCCTAATGCAGCCTCATTTGTGATGGGATTGTTTAACTTAAGAGGTGAAATCTTAGTGCTAGTGAGTCTGGGCGGTTTGATCGAAGAATCAGCGGGCCTATCTCAGGCTCTCAGTCGTATTATCATCCTTCAAGTTGAGCATCCCGTGACAGGGCTATCCAGTCGATTGGGTATGGCTGTTAGCCATGTTACAGAGGTTGTATCGTTAGCTATTGAGCCTACCGTTGAACCTAGAAGGATCCCTCTCAGTCAAGGCTGGTCCACCTGGCAGGAGCAACGCTTGATCGTACTTAATAGTATAGCTATTGCTCAGGTTGTACGGGAGAGTGGCTCTCCAGCTTGATGTGTTCGTTGACTGTTTATTGGTTCTGAGGAGATAGCATCATGACGGCCCCTACCAACCCTTTGGAGCAAGGTATCCAGGCTTATCAAGCCGGGGACTATCATCAAGCCCTAGACTATTTGCAGCAAGCTGCTCAATCAGATCCAGCCAGTGCTCAAGTTTATAGTTGGACTTCAGCGATTTATCAACGACTTGACCAAAAAGATAAGGCGATTGCAGCTCTACAACAAGCGGTAGAGGTATCAAAAACACCTGATGAGCAAACTCAGTTTCGTGAAGCTTTGGCTGAATTAATGTCAACTAATGGCCAAAGTGCGGAGGGTGAAGCTGTTGATTTGTCCATCTTTGATACAGAATCCCTCTCATTAGAAGGACGTGAAGAGGTCCCTGCTCAATCAGCACCCGTCCCTTCCGCTCGAATCACAGGTACCTATCCGATCCTGACTGCTGAACTGCGAAAGCCACCTCGCTCCAACCTAATCCAGGGTTTGAAAAATAAATCTATTCGAACTAAGTTGACTGCCGCCCTTCTGATCACAAGTGGATTTACAGTAGTGGGCCTATCGGTGACAGCGCTCATGATCCGTAATAGTCTATCACAACTATTGAAAGATCAAGCGCGTTCAGAACTGGCTGTGTTAACAGCTCAATATAACAATCACCTTGATCAAGTTCGCTCGGGATTTCAAAGTCAAGCTAGAAATAGAACCATTATTCAAGCGATTACCGATACTGAAACTGCCAGTGTTGCAGCTATTTTAGAGCAGGAAGCCGACTCTCGAAATCTGGAGATTGTAGCTCTAGTCGATGCTGAACGTGACATTGTGGCGACTACCCATCAGCAACCTTTAGGGACCACTTACGATCCAGAAGGATTAGTGACTGATGTACTCAATTCTGGTCAACTCATTCAAACAACCGAGGCTGTCTCTCTCGCCTCCCTAGAGGGATCGGATAGAGTCAATCGTTTCATGTCTACTCTGGACTTGCCAGCAACAGCTGATGTCTTGATCCACTACACTCTCATTCCTGTTGAAGCTGCTAATACTGAAGTGGTAGGGGTACTCATTGCAGGTGAGGTTGTAAAAAGTTCACTGTTAGAACAGACTAATGCCACCCTAGAGAGTGGATTCTCTGCCGTCTTTGCGGGCAGCACTCCCTTATTCAGCAATGTTGTGAGGGATTCTACCCGTCAAGCTAATCCGGAGCTTAACCCTACGATCTTAGGTTTGGCTGAGTCCACTTTAGCCAATCCAACTGAAGTAAGTACTGATCAGGTGCGGCTAAGTGACCAGGGGTTTGTTGCTATGGCTCAAGCTGTCACTAACCATGAGGGGACTCCAGTTGCTGTCTTAATGCGAGGAGCCAGTGAAGCTCAGTTACAAGATCTATGGCTTAGTACAGGCCTGATCTTGGTTGTGGTGGCTGTTTTAGCTATTGGGGTGGGATTATTGCTAGCCAGCATGATTGGACAGTGGGTGGCAGTACCGCTCGGTCGGTTAGAGAGTGTCTCGCGGGAATATGCAGCTGGCAACTTGGATGCTAGGGCTGAAGTGGAATCTCTAGATGAAGTGGGTATGCTAGCGAATGTCTTCAATGGGATGGCTGCTTCGATCAAGCTCCAAACAGAGGCCCAACAGGCAGAGCAAGAACAATTAACTCAGCAGGTTAATGCCATCGCCTCGGCCGTGAAAGCTATTGCCGCAGGTAACTTAGATACTCGGATTCCCCGTATAGAACAAACCCAGGGCCTGATCCAAGATCTAGCTGATAATATTAACCAGATGACCCGTCAGATTCAACAATTAGTTCAAGAGCAAGAACGCTTAACGGCAGAACAACAAGCTTTAGCAGAAGAACGCAAGATCCAAGCGGATAACATTGCCAAACAAGTGCTACAACTCTTAACTGAGATCAAAGGGGCAGCCCGTGGGGATTTAACAGTACGCGCCCAAGTGGGTGAGGGTGAGCTGGGCGCTGTGGCCGACTCTTTCAATTATCTGGTTTCATCCATGCGCCATATTGTGAACAATATCCAGGATACCGCTGCTCAGGTTATCTCAACTACAGATACTTCAATTGCCAGTACTATGACGCTTTCGTCACAGGCGCAAGAGCAGGCCCAACAAGTGGATGTTACCCTACAACAAATCCAGCAGGTGGTGCAATCTATTCAGCAAGTCGCCCTAACAGCTGAAAAAGCTAGAGAGGTGGTGTCCCTGGCTACTCAAACAGCAATAGCGGGTGGCGATACTGTCGATCTAACCGTTGAAGGGATCAATCAACTCCGGCAAACTATAGGTGATACGGCCAAAATGATGAAACGGCTGGGCGAAGGATCTCAACAAATTGGCCAGATTGTGACCTCGATTTCCCAGATCGCAGCCAAAACCGACTTGCTGGCCCTCAACGCTACTATTGAAGCAGCCCGTGCAGGTGAACAAGGTCAGGGCTTTGCTGTAGTGGCTGACGAAGTGCGTAAACTGGCCGAACGGGCAGCAACCTCCACTGAAGAAATTGCAGGTATTGTCAACACGATTCAAACCGAAATCTCACGTGTGATTCAAGCTATGGATCTAGGAACTGAAGAAGTGGTGAGAGGGACCCAATTAGCGGCGGCGGCTAAATCAAACTTGCAAGATATTATTCAAGTCAGTCAAGAGATCAGTGATCTAGTGGAACAGATTGGTTATGCTACTCAAAACCAAACGGGCATGGCCCTTACCATTAGTTCAACGGTTGCAGAGGCTCGCTCGACCTCTAATACAACAGCCCAACAAGCCATGACGGTATCGACTTCTTTGGATGAGTTGACCAGGGTTGTTGAAAAACTCAAAGATTCTGTACAAAGCTTTCGGACTCAGGCCAGCGATGATCCACAAGCGGCGAACCAGCTCTCTACATCGGCTTCTGATCAATTATCCAGAACTCAAGTCAACCTAGCCTATGCTGTACCCCTAGACACTTCATTGAACAAAGACTTAGATGATGATGACCGCCTGAGTGAACAATATACCCCAGCTTCTGTACCAGCTAATGAAAGGGAACGATTAGCAGCTTTACAGAGCTACCACATTTTAGATACCCCTCCCGAACCTAGCTTTGAAGCCATGGTGCAAGCGGCGGCTGAAGTCTGTGATGTACCAACAGCCTTGATCGCTCTAGTCGATGCCCATCGGCAGTGGTTTAAAGCCAGCGTCGGGATGGATGGGTCTGAAACCTCTCGAGATATTGCCTTTGCAGCCCATGCTCTAGAGCAGTCTGGTCCGTTGATCATCAATGATGCCACGGAAGATCGCCAGTTTGCTGCCAATCCCTTGGTGGTTGGGCCTCCCTTTGTCCGGTCTTATACTGGGTTTCCATTAATTTCGGCTGAGGGCTTTACGCTAGGGGCTTTATGTGTAATTGACTACAAGCCTAGAAAATTAACTGATCAACAACTAGAGAGGTTAGCAGTTCTAGCTAAACGAGTAACCATGCAGATAGAGTCCCGCCGTGAACTCGGCCCTACGTCTGAGGCTTAACCTAATCTGCTAGGGCGACGTAAGACTATGAAGCGAGCAACGAATTATGAATCCTGATGATATTCAAGATCTAATGGGACCATTCTTAGCTGAAGCTGAGGACTTTATCCGTATTCTCGAAGATCAGTTACTGCAACTGGAATCGGTTAGTGATCATAAGAGTGGAACCTTAGCTGTGAAGTCGTTATTTCGGGCTGCTCACTCACTTAAGGGATCAGCACTAATGTTCGGCTTTAGTGACTTGGCGGCCACAGCTCATCAGCTAGAGGATTGTTTTGGGATTTTACGGGAGCAGGCCCCTGATCTGACACAACTATCCCCTGAAATCATGACAGCCTTATTACAAGGGGTCGATGCTCTCAAGCTCCAGATGAATGCTCTGGCTGCAGGACAAACAGCAGACATGATCCAGGTACAGCAAAGTATTGAATTTTTAACAGAGTTACATCAGGTCCTAGAGCAGCAATTTGAACCTGTGGCTGTAGTAGCTCCTGCGGGTCCTGGTGTTGATCAAGGCATTATTCAAGCTATTTTTGAATATGAGTTCCCCCCTGTGCTTGAGCAGATCGAAACCCAGCTGAGCCAATTACAACCCGAAACACTAGCTCAGACCTTAGATCGACTCTCAACGTTACAAGCTCAGCTATCTGGAGCGGCTCGAATCTTGCAAATACCAGCTCTAGAACAGATCGTTTTAGATTTTAAGTCCATCATATCCCGAGTTGATTTAACAGCTGAGATCTTGCATGAGTTAGGCGGCCTGATTCTAGCGGCATTGCAGACCAGTCGAGATGCTGTTCTTCAAAATCAACCTATCGAGTGGCCGGGGTTGGCAACCTTGGCTCCGCCCCAGTTACTGGAGTTAAACGCCCTTGAGGATACCGTGACCGCTCCTTCCTGGGATTGGGTTGAACCTGATTTGCCAGAGATGACCGATGATCTGTTTAACAGTCTTGATACGGTAGACTTTACATCCGATGTTTTATCTGATGTTTTATCTGAGCCTTTAACTGAAACTCCTCAAGCTTTGGATGGGGTTGAGGCTGATTCACTAGTGGAGATGACCGATGATTTATTTGGCATCCTTGATAGTGAAGATTTTACACCTGATACTTTATCTGAAGATCTACCCTTAACGGAAGCCACAGACCCTATACTTGCAGTCCCTGAGACCCCTGACTGGGAGGCATGGCCTTCAGATCCAGTAACTGCTGGTGACCCTTCTTTGGAAACCCCCCTTGCAGAGGCTGATCTGTTTGCTTTGCTGGATCCTCCCGATGCTCTTTTATCCGAAGCTAACCTTGAAGCTGATGCAGAAGCGGGGATAACTCCAGACGAGCTAGTACTCCCGATTTCTGAGGTGTCTAGACCATCTGAACCGGTTCCCATAGCAAAAAGTCAACCTGTTTCTCCTGTTTCCCTGGCACGACCCACGATTCGAGTGGATCTACAACAGTTGAATGAGTTAGTTAACCTGGTGGGTGAATTGGTGATCAATCGCAATAACCTGGCGCTTCAAGAAACTCATTTACGAACTGAAGCTCGACGTTTACAACATCAAGCCACCACTCTCAACCATACAGGTTCGAATTTACGTGAAGATTATGATCGATTGACTCTACCTCAAGCCTCTCAATCAGTAGCTCAATCAGCCCATCACTTTGATGCTTTAGAGATGGATCAATACACTGAATTTCATATTACCGCCCAAGCTATGATGGAGACTACTCAGCACATCGGGCACTCGGCGTCTAGCATTGACCAGCTTGCCACTCAATTTGAAAGCAGTTTAGATCAGTTGCATCGAATTACCAATCAACTTCGGCACCAAATCATGCAGTTACGCGTGGTCCCGTTTAGCCGAGTTGTGGATCATCTCCCCCGTGCCTTGCGCGATCTGTGTCGGACCTATGGCAAAGAAGTGAATTTACTATTGGTGGGTCGGGATACCAAAATTGATGAGAGTTTACTGGAAGCCTTGAGAGAACCTCTACTGCATTTAGTCCGAAACGCTTTTGATCATGGTATTGAATCTCCAGATGAGCGTCAGGCTGCGGGGAAACCAAGCAGTGGCCAAATAGAAATTGAAGCCCGCCATCAAGGAGGTCAAACCTTAATTACCATTACTGATGATGGCCGTGGTATTAACCCAGACGTGATCCGAACTAAAATAGTGGCTAAAGGTCTGGCAAGTGCAGAACAAGCCGCCACCTTCTCGGTCTCAGAATTGTATGATTTTCTGTTTAAGCCGGGCTTTAGTACAGCAGCCACTGTGACTGATTTGTCAGGACGAGGTGTGGGTCTGGATGTAGTCCGGGCTAATTTAGAGACGGTACGAGGTACCCTGCGGCTAGACTCACGTGTAGGGCTAGGCACTACGTTTACCTTACGGTTGCCGTTAGTGTTGTCTATTATCCCAGCCTTGATTGTTCAGGTTCAGGATGAAACGCTAGCTGTCCCACTCGATGCCGTTGAAGAGATCCTGTCTGTCCCCCCCCAAGCTCTGCAACAGATAGGCCCCCAACCACTGTTAGTTTGGCAAGATGACTGTATTCGGATGGTGCTACTGTCAGACTTACTGCAGTATCCTCAAGGCCCACTCCAACCAGCAGCATCAGCTGAAATCCCAGTGCTGATCATGATCGCTGGCGATGATATTGTGGCGGTTCCTGTCAATAAGTTACTAGGGCAGCAAGATATTGTTGTTAAGCCTCTCCCTGATCCCCTGCCTAAACTCAAGGGTATTGCTGGGAGTACACTCCTTGGATCAGGCCAAGTGATTTTGATCTTAGATGTCAATGAAGTCTTCAACTATGGTGGGACAAGTACAGCTTTACCTGAACCCATGGCCGTTGAGCAATCAAGACCGAGTCATATCCTGATTGTGGATGATGCCTATGCGATCCGCCAACTGCTGAGCCGGACCTTCAAACGATCCCACTACCAGGTTTCTGAAGCTAAAGATGGCCAGGAGGCCCTAGAGCTATTGCAGGCTGGATTAGAGTGTGATGGGGTGATTACAGATCTGGAAATGCCAAGGATGGATGGGTTTGAGCTAGTCCAAGCTCTCCGATCCGATCCACACCTGCAGACACTTCCGGTTGCTATCCTGACATCCCGTTCTGGAGGTAAGCATCGACAGCTAGCCCAAGAGTTGGGAGTGACTACATACTTCACCAAACCTTATCAAGAAGCTGACTTGCTAGCGGGTGTGGCAGCTATGTTAGGGCAAGAGTCTTCTCATTAAGCTTGCTAATCAATTGTCACTATGGGATGTACACACGATGGCTCCTGACTTACCCTCACCAACTACCGCCAGCCTTTGGCGAGAACGTCGTCGGCCCCCTCAACAAAACCTAAAACAAAAGCTGCTACTCTTTGAGATCGGTTCTGACCGTTATGTGCTATCACTAACGTCAGTGCAACGGATTATAGATCAAGAGATAGTCTACGCTGATTTAGCCGCAGGGCCTTGCCAGATCCAGATTCAAGGTCAACCGATTACGGTATTAGATCCGGCGCATTTACTTGACAACCCAATTGCAGCTATTGATCGCTCTCATCTAATTCTTTGTCAACTGTCCGATGATAACTGGGTTGGACTTCCTGTGCCTCATCTACCCAAAGTTATTGATGTAGCCATAGAGCACTTACAAACGTTACCTGATCGTCTCCCGGTAGTGAGTCAAGTTGTTCAGTTAGCAGCAACAGAAACAGCTATTGTCTTAGATCTAGAGCAACTCATCTAGGCCTGCATTGAGATCAAGTGCATCCTCCATACCGGAATCAGGTACACCTAGCTTGCAAATGATACCAACAGGGTAAAAAGTAGCCCGCCAAGATGTCATCAATATCCCAAAACTCAGCATAGCTATCTTGAGCACAATAGCTGCCAATGAACACCAGCAACAGATCTCGAAAGGGGAGTTGACTGTTAGGACATTTATACTCTGAGCATAAGTAGTTCACTACGTTTTGTAAGTAGAGTAGGTTACAGACAATGTGAGCAAAAAGGCTAGAGTCTGCCTGCATTGAGGAGAGATAGGCCTGTTGATAAGTTTCAAGAAACACTTGGTGCATTTGCACAATAGCTTGTTTGAGGCTCACTCGAAAGGTTTCTGTCTGAGTTATTTGTGAGCGCCAATGCTGGATTAAATCGGTTTCCAGTTGACTTTCGGATAGGACGGAACTGTGTACGTCAAGTAGAGGCTGTAGAATCCGCAAAAACAGATAATCAACATCAGCTAAACTCAGATCGAGCTTAGTGGGCAAGTCTTTAAAGATGGATGAGCTAGGCAACTGAGTACTCAAATCCGGATGATCACTCACAAATTTAAATTCAGCCACATCTGCAATTAATTCTGCCAGCACATGGGTAAACATTAAGCCCAATCGTTGTTGAACTTCTCCATGAAAAAAGGCCTTAGCTCGCTCGACATGGAGGCTCACCTGATCTGATTGAGTCTCGAAAAGATCCCAACAGGTAAGAGGCCCTTGAGGTGTATAAGCAGTTTCGGCCCCACGCAACGGTTCATCACAGGTGGTTAAGATAGCATAGTCACTTTGAAACTGAGTAAGGATCCATTGCCAGGAGTGCCCCCAAATATCGTGCATCAAGAAGGCTTCAGCTTTAGACGTTGCAATGATATTGACTGATCGTCGCAAAGACTGACGGATCTGAGAGGTAGACATACCAGTCATCTGAGCTAAATCCTGGCACCAGCCGTCATCAATATGCTCTGGAAAACAGGGACCAAAGACTGGAAACTGGGCAAATTGATCGAATCGCAGTCGTTGGATAAAGGTTAAAAACTGTTCAATCTGGGATCTCTCTAGGGGTGATAATGAAGCCCAAAGAGCCTCTGATCGAAGTTGAGTCCCTTGATAGTCCAAACAGAAATAGAGTTGTGTTTTGGTATAAAAACAATTCAAAGCAGCCGCCGGAATGGGAATCTTACCAAACAGATATTGAAAGAGATGTTGTGTGTTTGCTGAAGACAAAGGCTGCTGCTGAGTGACGCTATCCAGGACAGCTGTGATCATCTGAGCTTGTTGGGCGATGCGGGCATCAATGGTAGTGAGTTCAGTTTGCAGGCTGTGTTGCTGTGAGAGTGAGAGGCCAAAGGTTGCCACTAGAGCTGTAATATCTTGCAACTGCTGAGGACTAGGATCAGGGCGATATTGAGTCAGTGTTAGGGAGGGTAGTGTCCCCTGCCAAAAACACCCAGCCAGTTCATGATAGCGACTCACTAGCAAACTAGCCCGGACAAAGGCTCGCCTAACCGCAAGTGGGATCACCTCCACAGGTAGATGATCGTGACAGATAGGGTGAGCATACTGTTTGAGGTGAGACTGTATATGGCGTAATCGATCTCGTCGTCGCACTTGCACCTGTGGGTCCGCATCTGAACTCAGCAGACCTCGAGCTAGGAGCAGGGCTTCTGTCAGGTGATGTCGGACATCAGGGGTTAAGCTAGGAGAAGGCATGATCAATGGTGCTGAAAAGGAAACGAATGACGGATAGGCTGAACTGCTAATTTGCACGAACTAAACGAATCTCGGTGCGTTGATTTTGAGGGTTCGCAGGATCAAGCCCAGCTAGCGGCTGATTGAAGCCTTGGCCTTCGGCCAGAATATTATGGGTGATCCCTTGTTGCTTCAAATAGTCCACCACAACCTGAGCTCGTTGCTGACTTAGGGTTTGATTGAAAGCAGCAGCCCCACTCCTAGAGGTATGCCCAATAACTCGGATCGCCACCGTTTCAGGACTAAATTCACCGATTTCAGAGGAGAGTTGATTCAAGGTAGTCTCACTGGCAGCGGTTAAAGATGCTGATCCAGTAGCAAATTGCACATCTCCTCGGATTGCTAAATTTCCAATATCTGGAGCAGTCTGGATTTGCTCAGGGGTCAAAGAGGGGGTAATCGTTTGAGCTTGACCGGAAAGCCGATCGGCCAGTTCAGGATTATCAGCTCGGATCAATTCAATTAGCGTTTCATTATTACGGGCTGCTCGCTCTAGAAAGACATCGGTATACAGAGCGCTAGGTGCTTCTGGAACTGTATTTAACCGGCCTGCCAATGTTAAGACTGCAGCTGTTGAGTTAATGCGTCGATCGAGCGTGCCATCTTCAAACCAGCTTTTAGCCTCCAAAGCCGTGAAAAAGTCAATGCCATTAAGCACTGCGGCAGCATCTTGATCGGATAGTTGACCATCGGTAGCAATTTGAGCTTGCAGTTGAGCTGGATCTCGAACATTAGTATCAATCCGGCGATAATAGGTTTCCACTAAAGTGGAGAGTGTTTCAGGTTGAGATTCGATTAAAGTTTCACTGGCCACTAAAACATCAACAATGGCTCTAGGTGCATCTTGACTGGACAGCACCACAGTATACCCACGATTCCGAGCTTGGGCCACAAAAGGCTCCCAGATGACCGCAAGAGCTACAGGTTGATCTGGATCTTGCAGGAGCGCCCAAGCTTCAGAGGCATCACTGACAGGTTGCGTGCGAAAATCACTTAGATTGAATGTTTCAAATTTAGTATCCAACACTAAGGCCAAATACTCACTAGGTGTGTCCGCGGCATAGGTGGCGATCAAAGGCTGACTTTGACTGGAAATCAGTGAGTCTAGATCATTAATAGAGGTGAGTTGAGGATACTTAAGCGAATTCAAAACTACTGCATCAGCCCCCACTGTTCTATCGATCAAGGCAATGATTTGACCGGCTGGTTGTTGTTGCAAAAACTGATCCAATGTGGTCACGATCAGATCAGCCTGGCCATTGCCCAGCTGCTGGGCCCGCTGAGCTTGGTCAAACTCATTGTCGTATTGTAACTGAATGCCCAATTCAGCTAAAGTTTGTTGAAACTCAGTAGAGCGAAAGGTACTATAACCACTGAAAGTATCACCCAAAATCCGCAGATCCAGATCGGTTACTGTTGATGGTTGAACTTCCGTTTCAGAGGTGACGGGTGTATCGGAGGTTGAGTTATTGTTATCCCAGATGATGTATCCCCCCATACCTATTACAGCTGCGACAAGGATGTAAACAATGGGAGGGACACTACGACGTTCTGCCATGGTACTAATTGCACTTGACAATGTCTCCAGTTTAGTGGATCTACTCAAAAAAGAGGATCAACTTAACAGAGGAATGATCGGTAAATCTGAACCTGGACAAGTTGCCTATTATTCTGGTATGTTTGTAGGCTGATAGAGATTAAAATTGATAGCTACCATTTTGATGATCAGCATTTGAAATAAATTCAAGAGCCAACGTATAGAGTTATAACTTTACTGATCTCCACAAGATCTGCCACCCCATGTTCAGTTTTACCTTGAAGGCAAACTCTTATCAGGATTGAAGAATCGAGTCAGGATGATTTATCCAAATGATCAGCCAAATCTTTAAAGTGGAAAGTTTTACAGCTTGAAATTGCATTTCTCAAGATCTTGATTACCTTTTCAATCAAGCTAGGTTAACCTAAAAATAGTGATTTTAGTGAAGAATTTAGCTACTAATGCAAGCTTGCATATACTGTTGCAGCACTTGTTGATTCCTTATAATTTTTAACTTACTCAGACAAATCTTGTGTTTATCGCCAAAAGATATCCACTCTAAGCGAATCAGCTACTTTGATCTTCAGATATTAGTAATATGAATGACTCAAGAAACTCAAATTAGCTTATACTTATGTGAGTTGAAATTCTGTGAGGTTGTGATGAAAAAGGGTGCAGTACTTAGAGCATTAGGGATGGTTCTAGGGATAGTTCTAGGATCTTGTAGCTCCGAAACCCAATCGCCCCTTAGCCTGACACCCTCACCTCCTCAACCTGATGCCTTAGTTTCAGCTGCTATTCCAGCTGGACTGTTAGAGTTTACTATTACAGCTTCTGAACCCTTGCCAGATCTACTGCAAGTTGAACCTATCACGGTGGTAGCTTTACCAGGTCAAGATCCAACGGCTTTGACTCGTACCTATGTCTCCATGTTAGATGATGCCTTGGTATCTTTAGATCAGATGCAATCGCTCACTCTAGCAGACTACCCAGAAGCCAGAATTTCACTCCAACCCCAAACTTCAGATCAGACCTATTTGCTCTACCAGGGAGATTTTCCAACAGTTACCTTTGATGATTTTGTCTTAGTCTTTTCCCTCTCATTACTACCAGAAGCATTGCGGACGCCGGGCAATATCGTAGCCACTGCCAACTCTTTATTCCCCCAACGACCTCAACCTTATATGGCTGGGGATTTAGATCCAGTGCCCAATTCAAGCAATACTGATTATGTGGCTGGAGGGCAGGTTCCAGCACCTGATTTAGAGGATGTGGCTGCTGTTTACGCGGCCTTTTTACTACCTGTGAGCTTGAGAGACGTCGATACCCTCTCAGAGTTTATTGAGGCTATCGCACCTGGTTTATCCGTGGCCCCTGCAGATATCGAAACCATCCCAGGTGAGGCTTTTCCTGGTGAGCCGATTGAGGTGAACACTGATCAAGACAGCGTAATCCCTAATGATAGTTTGTGTAGTCTGAGAGAAGCAGTTGATGAATCTGATCCTAGTAGTTGTGGGTCGAGTCAAAATGTAATCACATTTGCTTCCAATTTAACTGGTAGCACGATCACGCTAAATTCAACCGTGACCATTGACCGAGATGTTGACATTCAAGGCCTAGGATCGGATCAACTTGAGATCAATGGGAATAACCTTAGTGTTGGTATCTTCACCATTGAGACAGGGCAGACGGTCATGGTTGAGGGACTCACTTTAGCCGCCGCCAATCAAGCTATTAATAATCAAGGCGAGTTGACTCTTGACAGCACCACTCTCATTGACAATGGCTCGTTAGCAGGTGGAGCTATTCTCAATGCTGGAACTCTAACGATCAATCAATCAACCCTTTCAGGTAATTTTGCCTTTGGGGGTGGGGCCATTCAAAATGAAGGCACTCTGACCGTAACTGAGAGTCACTTCTTTGGCAATACGGCCTATACCTTGGGGGCTGTGATTAATAATGAAGGATCAGCCACCATCAGCAGTAGCACGCTATCTGGTAATCTAGCTTTTTCAGGACAAGGAACAGGAGGAGGCGCAGGGATTATCGCCAATGCAGTGGGTGCTGATTTGATTGTCAGTAACACTACGATCTCAGACAACGAAGCCAATGTAGCAGGGGGAGGGATCTTCAATGATGGTGGTAACTTGACCGTGAGTAACAGCACCATCTCTGGTAATACCGTTACGGGGGCTAATGCTGCCTATGGGGGTTTTGGTGGTGGGATCGCTAACAGTAGTAGTGGTAATGCAACTATTCGCAACACCACACTAACAAGCAATGCTGTTTTTGGTATTAACCTTGCAGCGGGAGGTGGCATTTACAATAGTGGAGCACTTACAGTTTTCAATACCCTGGTGGTAGGGTCTCAAGGCAATAACTGCGATGGAGTGGCGGGCCTGGATGGATCGACATTTGACGATGATAATTCATGTGGCGGGGCCCAATTTGATCCTAATGCCAACACAATTGGTGTACTAGCTGCAAACGGGACTACGATTGTGACTGGTGATCCGAATGGGGTCACTGCTAGTTTACAAACCCAGGCCCTATTACCTGGTAATCCAGCTATTGATGGGGGCAGCAATGCTCAAATTCCGGCTGATGTCTCAGATGTGGATAATGATGGCAATACAGCTGAACCGGTGCCCTTTGATCAGCGAGGGCCTGGTTTTAATCGGATCAATGGCGGGATTGTTGACAGTGGGGCCTTTGAACTTTAAGTGGAACACCTAAGACAGGTACCGGCATTCCCAAAATCTTCAACATCTTGAAGTGCTGGTGCAGGGTGCATCGGATCGCTCTCTCTATCAACGCAGCATGGACATTGAGCAAGTGAGCCAACACTCTTATTATTGCTCGTAAGAACTTGTTGAGAAGTTGGGAAGAAACTATCTATGCCCATGCGGTTCGGGTCGGAAGTTTAAAAAGTGTTGTACGAAGAGCGGTAGGTATGATGGTTCAGGGAAACAACGTTATTTCCATGATCCGATCTAAACATGTTCTTCACTTTGCCTAGCATCTTATCGCACCAGATCTGCAGGCCCTTAGGCTACAGTTATTTCTAAGGTTTTTTGCTGATTCGGTGAAGCCAAAGATAGGACACAACTATCCCAGGTGTGGCTCTGTCTAAGTTTTAGATTTAGATTGTTAAGCTGTCTGGCTATTGTTATCTACAACAAGGAAAAATATTTAAGCTATTTTACATTTTAATTAATTTGTGTGAAGTCCTTACTAGATAAACAAGCCAAATTTAATAGATTACCTGTATTGAAGTAAGACCTTTGTCGGCCATGTGTTTCTCTCAGCGTAGGAGATCACGCTATTTATCATGGCTCCAGTACGTTCTTTAACTGAGTTGAGCCAACACTGAAACCGGTATTCTAGGTGAACAGGGACATTTTCATGCATTTACTCACCTGAGAACGATCCCTGGGCTTCTAGTTTCATAGATAGGTGCTCTAGATGTTGAAGTACAAAAGCGGTCAGTTGGATAGTTTACTACAGGGTTTCCAGCAACACCATAAAAGTGGCACTGCCTACGTACAACCTGTGACCGATACATTGGAAGATCAAGTATTCGTCTGGCAAGACGGTCGCATCACTTATGCAGGACCAACCATCCCTACACCTCAAAAATTTATTGAAGCCATTAGCAAATACTTGCATCGTAATAGTTTGCAATCTGCAGCTGATTTAGCCATTACGCATGGTGCCAATCCTCGTTCCATCTGTGAGATCTTGGATTTCATGATCGGTTTGGGTTTTTTGCAGTGGGCCGATATCAAGAATTACATTCAGTCCAGGGTTGTGACCAGTTTGGAGCCCTTAATGTTGTACCCAGGAACCTTACAATTTCAAGCTGAATCATTCTTTGAACTGACTAGTCCCGAACACTATCAGGGCCTTGAGTTGGATGGTCTTTTCCATGAAATCACTCAACGACAACAACAATGGGAAACGTTAACCCCTGCTATTCCAGGTATGAATGCTGTGCCTCGGATTAAAGACTGGGACACCATCTCTGAACCAGCAGCCCGCCGCCATCTGCAGACTTGGGTTGATGGGTCCCGTTCTATTCTCAAGATTGCGACCCAATTGAATCGAGATGCTCTCCAACTAGCTAAGCTTTATACCAAATGGGTAGAAGCTGGCTGGATCGAATGTCAGTTGGTTCAAAACCCTGTAAGTCCACCAAGCCCACTACCCATTGTTTTGAGTGTAGATGATAGTCCAATTGTTCAAACGTTAATCAAACGTGCCCTAGTTGAACATTATCAGGTCCACTTAGCTAATAATGCTGTGGATGCCTTAAACATTCTCAATCAGGGATCAGTCAGGCTGTTACTACTGGATGTTACCATGCCCGACATCGATGGTTTAGAATTTTGCCGGACTTTACGAGCGATCCGAAAATTCGAAAAACTTCCGATCGTGATGCTGACCGCTAAAGATGGATATCTGAATAAGCTCAAGGGGCAATTTGCAGGATCCACTCACTACTTGACAAAACCGATCGATCCCGACAAGTTACTCAAGATCGTGCAAAAATACATCAAAGCTGAAGATACCTAGAACCCACCCATTCATAGGCCAGCAATCACCCTGACAAAGATCGACTCAACATTCAGTCTTGAGGTGATCAAGGTTATGTCAATGGGGTAAGGTGATCTTCAAGGTTACTGCCGCATGATCACTAAGCATTTGAAAGTGGCCCTCACCATACCATTCACCGATCACAACTTGAGCTGGTTGGGAATATGCCGATGTAGGTAACCCATACGTTAGAATGTAGTCAATGTGGTGCTTAACTAGAGTAACTCGATCAGATTCAATCTGCTGTAGAGTAGGGGTTGCTAAATCATTAATGTCATCCACAAGATAGCCTGCTGATCGAAAAATACTGATAGGCTTGCTACTGGGTACGGCATTAAAATCACCACCGATGATAATTGGATGTTGAGCTGAAATGGGTTTGAGAGTCTCTACTAACCACTGACTTTGCTGCTCTCTCTCCGATCCGCTGTGCCAACCACTTTCAAAATGTAGTGAGACAACCGTTACTGTGTATTGCCCCAGTTGTACATCAGCCAGAAGGGCTATCCGTCCTCCCAGACGACATTGATCAGATTGGTACCATTTTTCGATACCAGGAAACCGCAACAGTTGTAACTGGGTCAATGGATAGCGGCTAAGGATAGCGTTTCCGTGATAGCCACAAGTATTCTGCACTCCTTGATATTGGATTTGTTCAGCATCGCTACCTAGCGAGAGTTCTAAAAATTCAATAGCATAGGCATAATTCATCTGAAGGGATTTAGCCATATCTCGAGTTGTGTGGTGATTGTGAGATCGGGCCATTCCATAGTCCATTTCACTTAATAGGAGAATGTCAGATGTTTTCAAAGCGGGGGATGACTGGATCAGATCAACAGCCTTTGCCCAATAACGCCCTCGTTCTAAATTCCAGGCTGTGATCCTCACTGTGCTTGGATCGCAATGACCCGCTGATAAGGTGTTATTCAGTTCAATTTGGTTAATCTCAGGCACAGCCTCATTGAGCTGAATAATAGCAAGATCTTGAGGGTTATTAGCTAACTGTTGACGACGATCTAGAGCAATGATGGGTAGCCGGGTCACCGTTTCACGGTAACGTTGTGGGCCTAAGTTCATGTCAACACCTCATGGCTACCCCTAACCCTTATGTCTCTTGCACCTAGACCTTATCATTTCTCATACCTTAAACCCACATCTATCGACCCATATCTATCGGATAGTGCCTCGAAAGCAAGTGCCCATGGATTGCTTCAGATCTTGAAAAGACAGCATCAAGCCATTTATTGTTAGTCCACTATAGCTTAATGATAAGCTGACACCTATTAAACCCGGCACAGGTTGCCAGACAGCTAGTAAAGCAATGGCCCAGCTTCCAATTAATAGAGCACAAGTGTAAGCATTGAGCGTACCTACCAGTGTCATGGCTGCTAGCAAAGGTCGATCATTCAATCGGATCTTTGAATTAGCCCACTCCAACAAGATGACCATACTTCCAGTTCCAACTGCACTGATGCTAGCCACTAGGGGATCTTGATCGGTCCCGATCCCCCCATAAAAGAAACCCAGTAGTGTCGCAGAGAGGATACCTGAAATGAGTTGACTCCTATGGTAGTGACGGGATCGGGGATGAAGCCAAACTCTAATACCTGTTGCAGCACCACTGATCGCTAAAAAGAGCAGCAGGGTCACAATATAGGACCAGCCTGGATCTTTAAAAGTGCGACCTAAAGACCCAAAGAGCATGTAACTGTTTGCATGAATAGCCAAGATCGTTATGATAAAAGCGGTTACTAACGTCACCAGAATCTGTTGGAGGGTGAACCCTAATTTAGCTTGTTCAAGATTAATCGCCCGAAGTTGAGCATAACTGAAATCACAACCTCTTAAATCAGCGCCCTTAAAGTTAGCCCCTTGGAGGGATTGGCATCGAAAGGAACGATTGCGTAAGTCTTGATCTTGAAAATTCAGAGTACTCATTTTAATAAAGTCAAAAGTATCATGATTCAGCGGTTTTCTTTGCTAAAGCAGTTAGGGTATTGGCTGGGACTGGTAATACTAATCTGCCCTCTTTTGGGGTACGCCTGGCTGTGTAGCTTACGACCTCTTCAACCTAGTCCAGAGCAACCCCTCTTTCAAGGTATTACGTATCAGCGAGAGGTGCGATCTCAACCCCGTCCTATGGTCATTCATCAGATCACCCTTGATTTACAGGCCCCTGGCATTGAAGCGTGGGTCACACCTGGATCGCCGGCACCCGATGATACTGAATTTGAGGCGTTAACAACCTCTAAGTTTTTACAAGCCTCCCAAGTTGAGCTAGCGATTAACGCTAATTTTTTCCATCCTTTCCGAGAAGAGACCCCTTGGAGTTTTTATCCGCATCAAGGCGATCGAGTCAACGCTTTAGGCACGTCGATCTCAGCAGGAACCCAAGATTCACCGCCACAAGCTAAATGGCCTACTATTTGTTTTTTACCAGGTCAACGAGCTGTGATGACCGAAACCCAGTGCCCCAAATCAACGTTGCAAGCTGTTTCAGGCATTGAGCTATTTGTTTCTAAAGGTCACCTGGTTGGATCGTTGGTCAAAACTTCGGCTCAAGCAGCTCGAACAGCTATCGCCCTAGATGCTCAAGGACAGACGGTGTGGATCATTGTAGTGGACGGCAAGCAACCTTTCTACAGTGAAGGCGCTACCCTGAAAGAATTAGCCACGTTAGTGATCAGTCTAGGTGCTGACACAGCCCTTAATCTTGATGGGGGTGGATCTTCAACATTAGTCATTGCGACCCCCTCAGGTCCTGCTGTTTTGAATACACCCATTCACACTAAGATTCCCTTACGTGAGCGACCTGTGGCCAATCATCTTGGCTTTCATGCCCTACCACTGTGACTTTTGATCTGGTAAAGGCCCTACCGATCCAAGACTCAGCATTTTCAATGAAAGGAGCTAGTACTTTTCTACTTCGGAAAACACGGATACAGAGTATGAAATAATACGATTTTTAGCCGAAGCCATCGGAGGGATTGAGTGTCATTCTTTAAATAGGTCAGATTTTGAAAGGATAGATATGCCAACTCAGCAGATCCCTGTTGGAATTAACTCCTATGTAAATTATGTGGGTCATGATGTGATCTTTCGGCATCGCCTCGAAGGAAAACCCTTAAAGGTACGGCTGATTCGCAATGGGTTAGCCTCTTGCACATCAGAACCCTTCTCCCAGCCGGATTGGCTACCCCTGAGAGATTTAGAACGTGTTCCCGTTCATGAAGTCTCTAAACTACTCAAACTCAAACAAAAGGTGAGCTAAACTGGGTCTGTGCAACGGCGGCTAGTTTGGTCTAGCTGATCCCGGTCGGCAGGGGTCAAGGTCCACCCCAAAGCTTTAATATTTTGTTCAACTTGGGCTGCACTTTTGGCACCAGGTATTGGGATGACATTTCCCTGAGCAATTAGCCAGTTGAGAGCCACTTGCGCTGGAGTTCGATCATAGCTAGCTCCGATTGTTTGTAGCTGCTGAATTAAAGGCATAATGCGTTGTAAACCCGATTTGGAGAAGCGCGGATCAAGGCGTCTGGCTCCCTCAGGAGGTTTCCAGTGATCTAGAGTGTACTTACCCGTGAGCAGACCTTGAGCTAGAGGGCTATAGGCTAGAATCGTCACCCCCAGTTCACGAGCTGCTTTCAAGATCCCATTGGCTTCAATTTGTCGAGCTAGCAACGAGTACTGGACTTGATTGACCGCTAAAGGCACACCCCGCTCAGCTAAGTACTGATGGGCAGCTCGCATTTGAGGTTCAGAATAGTTGCTAACACCCACAGCTAGACATCGACCTCGTTGAACCTCATCAGCAAAGGCATGGATCAAAGTCTCCTGACCCATGAAAAAATCAAAGGGCCAATGCACTTGGTACAGCGTAACTCGATCAAGTTTTAACCGTTCTAAACTAGCTGTGAGGGCATCAGCAATGGCTTTAGGATTAAATCGCCAAGGGAGTGGGAAGTATTTAGTGGCAATTTGCACTGTTAGATCAGTCTGCCGCATAAATTGACCTAGCAGTGTCTCTGATTCACCTAATCCATAGATTTCAGCTGTATCAAAAAAGGTGATCCCAGCTTCGACAGCAGTCATAAAAGCCTCTTGCAACTGAAGCGGACCATACTCTTTACCATAATTCCAAAATAAGGTATCGCCCCAAGCCCATGTGCCAATACCTAGTGCAGGGACAACTGGCCCTTGAGGTCCTAACGTGAGGGTTTGGATCGTGGATGACTCTGTACTGGTCATGGGTTCCTCAGCTTGAATGCTCACTTTGCTTAGCCTTATTTATCATTAAGAAATGTTAACACCTCAGCATCCAAGTTGCCGAGTCTGGATTGATTACTTGGCCTCCATCCAATTCTGTCCAGCCCGGATATCGACTGTTAGCGGAACTGACAAGGTGAGGGCCCCTTCCATCTCTTGACGAATGATCGGCTCTAGCTGGTCCCATTCGCTTGGATCAACTTCAAAAACCAATTCATCATGGACCTGAAGGAGTATTCTGGAATTGAAAGTTTGGAGACGCTGACACAAAGTAACCATCGCTTTTTTAATAATGTCAGAGGCTGATCCTTGAATGGGAGCATTAACAGCAGCTCGAAGTTCAGCCTGTTTTCGATAGCCCGACAGCCGCTTTAGATTGGGAAAATACCGTCGTCGGCCCAGAATTGTTTCAACATAACCTTGAGCTTCAACTAGATCTTCAGTCTGTTGCATATAGTCAAAGATCTGAGCATACTGATGGTTAAATCGTTGAATAAATCGACGAGCCTCTGCTTGCGATACACCAGTAGAGCGGGCAAATCGTTGAGCCCCCATACCGTAAATCACACCGTAGTTGATCGTTTTAGCCAGTCGGCGTTCATCAGAGGATACGTCAGACTTGCCTAATAGCAACTTGGCCGTGAGGGCATGGACATCTTCTCCAGCTTTAAATCCTTCAATTAGAGCTGTTTCCTGACTTAAATGGGCCAAGATCCTCAGTTCAATTTGTGAATAGTCAGCAGCTACTAGCAACCAGTTGTCCTGTGGAATAAAGGCTTGTCGGATCCGACGACTAAACTCAGTCCGAATCGGGATATTTTGCAGGTTAGGATCTGAAGAACTCAAGCGACCCGTGGCCGTAACCGTTTGATTGAAGCTAGTATGCACCCGATGGGTCTGGCTATGAACCAGTTCTGGTAGGGCATCCACATAAGTTGACTTCAATTTTGCCAGGGTTCGGTAACTAATAATGCTGTCGATCACGGGATGATCACCTTCCAGTTTTTCCAGCACAGCCGCATCAGTAGAATAGGTCCCATTTTTGTTTTTGCGGGTCTTTTTAGTGGATAGCCCCAAGGTCTCGAACAATAAAACCCCCAACTGCTTGGGCGAATTTAGATTAAAGGTTCCACCAGCTTGGTCATAAGCCTTGGTTTCAATCGCCGTTAACTCCTCCTGCAGTGACTGAGAGAAGTCATGTAAAAACTCGGTATCAATTCGAATACCTGTCCATTCCATATCTTCCAGGATCAGGGCCAGGGGGAGTTCAATCTGTTGAAATAAATCCCAGAGTTTCGGGATCTCCTGCAGCTTCTGTTTTAAGATCAAAACCAATTGATAAGCACAATAGGCATCAGCTCCACAGTAGTCAGCCACAGCTGCAATCGCCACATCTGCTATCGAACCTTGCTTGCCCACTCCACTAGTAAGCTTCTCGTAACTTTGCGTAGGTAAATTGAGATAGGTTGCTGCCAAATCAGCCAGTTTATGACTCGCTTCAGGATCTAGCACATAACTGGCTACCATGGGATCAAATTCAACCCCTTGCAGCTTAATTCCTTGAGATCTAAAAATACTGAGATCAAACTTACAATTTTGCATCACTTTAGGATAGCTAGGATCTTCCCATAGAGGCTTCAATGCTGTTTTGACTTGATCCCAGGGGAGGCAGGTACCCGTTGTATGGTGGATCGGGATATAAGCAATGGCATTTGGGGCCCAACAACAACCAATGCCTACAAGTTGGGCATCTCGGGGATTTAGGCTCGTCGTCTCAGTATCCCAGGCACTGACACCTTGGTGATCGATTAAAGTTTTTACCAATACCTCTAATTTTTCTAAAGTATCAATGATCTCTACGGGAGGCACTGAAGCCGTTGGCATAGAAGCAAAATCAAACCAGAGCGCATCATCTTCATCAGCTAAAAACTTGGGTTCAATAGAGTCTTCATCGACGGGGCTGGCTTTAGTTGATTTTTGATCTAGGCCTAAATCTATAGATTGCCCCCCCAAGGAGGTATTGATCTTTTGGATCTTGGTAATCATACTTTGAAACTCTAGCTTGCGAAGTAAAGGGATTAAAGCCCCTTCATCAAAGCCTTTAAGTTTCATCTGCTCCCAATCAAAGTCAAAGGGGGTATCCAATTTAATTTGAGCCATAAACTGGGAGTGCTTGGCTGCTGATTCTCCCTCAACTAACTTGGTTTTGATAGAGCCTTTGATAGTATCAAGCTGTTGATAAATGTGATCTAAGTTCTCAAACTGAGTCAGCAAGTCGACCGCCCGTTTTTGCCCAATCCCTTTGACACCAGGAATATTATCGGAGGCATCACCACACAGAGCCTTGTAATCAACTACTTGCCAAGGCCACACGCCTAATTTTTCTTTAACTTCTGGTGCTCCAAATTCGGTGACTCGATCTCGACTGTTTAAGTGCAGCACTTTGACTCGATCCGTTGTGTCAATCAATTGAAACAAGTCTTGATCACCACTCAAGATTCTGATCTGAAGTACGTCTGGGGCTTGCTTAGCTAGTGTCCCAAGAATATCATCAGCTTCAAAGCCAGGAGCCATCAGGATGGGAACGTTGAGAGCACTCAAAAGCTCTTTTAAATTTTCAACATCAGTGATAAATTCAGGTGGAGTTTCTGGTCGCCCAGCTTTATAGGTCTCATCGGCTTCATGGCGAAACGTCGGTTGGCGAGTATCAAAAGCCACAGCCATATGAGTGGGTTTTAGTTTAGACAGCACGTCTAATACCGCTTTGAGAAAGCCAAAGCAAACACTGGTTGGGATCCCTGTTGATGTCCGCAGCCCCCCATCTCGACTATAGTAGAATGCATAAAACGATCGATAGGCCAATGAGTGACCATCAATCACCAAAAGTGTCGGTATGGGTTGATCTGAAGACACAGTGCTGCTCCCTGTACTTGAGGTATAGTATAAACTATCTGAACTTTGTCACTCATCAAAGTAGGTTGATACTCCACTTGAACCTCAGCTCTGTTTTAGGTCGCAACTTCGCTTAAACTCATGGTGAATTCTCTGACATGTCCTCAATGTGCAGCTAAAGGGGTGATCTTTGATCCAGCTCTACATCAACTCCACTGTCAATACTGTGGCTGGACGGAGGCCGTACCAGAGAGTGAGACCCAAGTTGAGGAACAATCCTATCAACAGTATTTAGAGATTTCAGCTGATCAGTTAGCACCGATTACCTCTGAAGCCCTCTCAGTCAAATGCCCTGCCTGTGGAGCTATCACTGACTTCAAACCTCCTCAAGTGGCGGGTGATTGTCCCTTTTGTGGCACCCATATAACTACACAGCCAGCCTCAGCTAGCCCAGCAATCAAGCCTAATGGGATTTTGCCATTTAGTATTGAAAAACGAGTGGTGATGGCTGATATCCGGACCTGGTTGGGTCGACGCTGGTTTGCTCCTAATGATCTGAAAAAAGTGGCCCAAACGGAAGGGATCCAAGGGGTTTACTTGCCTTTCTGGACCTATGACGCCTTTACCGCTAGCCACTATCGAGGAGAACGAGGTGAGTACTATTATAAAACTGAAGTTTACTATAAAACTAACAAAGAGGGGAAACGGGAGCGTAACACTAGAAAAGTGAGACATACGCGCTGGTATCGAGCCTCAGGCCACGTAGAACGTTTCTTTGATGATGTCTTGATCCCAGCCAGTCGTTCAATTAGCATGAACCGGTTAAAACAACTGGAGCCCTGGCACTATCAGGGATCACTAAAACCTTATGATGACGCTTACGTTTCAGGTTACAAAGTAGAGCGCTATCAGATTAATCTAAATGAGGGATTTGAGCTAGCTAAAGCGGATATGGACTCTGTGATCCGAGGGGATGTCCGCTCTGACATTGGCGGGGATGACCAACGAATCGATCATATTTCAACAACTTATCAGGCTGTAACCTTTAAACACTTACTCCTACCCGTTTGGTTATTTAGCTATCGCTATCATGGAAAGTCCTTTCAGGTGGTTGTCAATGCACGGACTAAAGAGATCTTGGGGGATTGTCCTTTGAGCCGCTTTAAAGTTGGCTTGGCCATTATTTCTGGAGTAGCCCTACTGGCTCTGATCATTTACCTGGTTGTGCGATATGGCGATTTTGGATAATAAAAAACCTACCCACAGTGAAGCAACCACTCATCATGCTGGGGTAGGCAGACTCAATACTCTAGTCTAGATAGAATACCGAACAGGGTCTATTCCATCATTGCAACATTTCTGATCGTGATGGTGGCTTCAACAAAATCAGGTGCCGCTGGCGTTGCTAGGGCTGCATCATTAGATGAAACCCTGATCAAGAAGACTTTATCGTTGTTGTCATCACCTGAAACAATTTCCACAGGAATCGTAAAGCCACTCAGAACGTCGGGGCGGGGTGGAATTGAGATCGTTGTGCTTTCAGAGACAGCATTGAAGTCTACACCCGCTATTGCAGGGACTGGACCACCGAGACCCGCGCACGCTTCCGATGTTGCAAATTGAGTGGAAAGCTGGGTTGGATTAGTGGCAGCTTGGTGAACAATCACACAATCATTGCTATCAACCTCTAAGCCTGTGAAGTCAATCGAGTCAAAAATAGCAGTAGAGGCGCCAAAGGTTGTGGAGCAGTTAAATCCAGAGAAATTTTCTACACCAATTTGAAGAGCATCCGGAATACGGAAACAAGGAACATCAGTGGGAATCCCTGGCACTGTAAAGCTGGGTGTTGGTAGGGCTGGAGAATCCAATTCAATCGTCGGAATTTCTACCGAGATCTGGAAGGTTAACAAGCCTGATGTAAACTGAGTTACGGTTTGATCCAGCTGCACAATACTACTAGGGGGTGGACCAGTATCACCCAGTTCTACAGTTTGGAAGCTAACCGGGATCGGCTCATTGGTGGGAGGTTCAAAGCGAACATTAATTTCGGCTTCACCCACATCTTCAGGGAAGGCCTGATTATTCACTACAATTTGAGGAATGGGTTCATCTTCTAGAATCGTTCCGATAGCATCCGCTTCTTGATCAGCAGGGGGTGCAAAGGTACCAAATAAGTTAGAAACCGACTGGACACTGGACACAAAGATACGAATATGGTCACCATCGGGGATCGGGATAAATTGTGGCAACAAGGTCACCGGGTCAACATCCAAATCAAGACCTGGAAACTGAGAACTCGCAGCAAAGACTTTAACTGGATCTCGCACACCATCTGGACGTGTAGCAATTAAAAACGACTGACCATCCGTTTCACCCGGAGCAAAAACAACTGACAAACTCACTGGCGCAAAGTAGTCTGCAAAATTGGGACTATCTTCAAAACTAACAGCAGTTGTAAATTGAGGTCTGCGATCAATAGTAAAGGCCACCGTGACTGTTTCTGAGACCGGCCCTGATAGAGATACAGGGAATTCCAGCACGCCACCTTCAGTTATCTCAGCATCCTCAACAATGACAAAAGGCACCGGCTCAGCATCTAAAATAGTACCTATGGCTAAATCACTAACAATAAAGGCATTAGTGGGATCAAATAACCTGAGATTGAACTGCTCATCGGGTTCTTTAAGACCATCAACAAGGATAGGGACCTCAATGATTTGAGTGGTCTGATCAGCGGCAAACTCAACGATATTTTCCGCAGCAGCAAAATCAGCTGGAGCCGTTCCAGTGCCATCTTCTAAGCGAAAACGAACACTCACTGGATCAGTATTACCCGCTACCCGTTGCAGGGTTACTTCAAACTGAGCCGCCTGCCCCTCAACAACCGGACCCAGTGATCTAAGCCCGATAATGTTAGCAGGCCCTGGAGGCGTTCCAGGCGTTGGGGTTGAGCCAGGTGAGGGAATGGTGGTAGGCAGTGGCGTGGCAAAAACAGGATTATCTCGAATAATAACGGCAGTTGTATCATCCAAAATATCAGCATTAATGGGAGCACTGATCTGGACAAAAAAGTCTTCATTGGGAGCTACACCGCTGACCGAAAGATTAGAGTCCAGATCTTCAAGGGTAACAATGTCGATCGTTTGAGTGGTGACATCTCCTGAAAAGGTGAGTGTACCTGTCACGGGTGTGTAATCAGCAGTCAGGGTATTAGGCCGATCAAAGACGCCATCAATAGCGCTCCCATCTACTGTAGTAAAGTCAACCTCTACATCATCAGTATTGCCCTCAGCCCGAAGAAGCGTGACCTCAACAGTTGCTGTTTCACCCTCGAGTACAGTACCGGTAATGGTGCGGATTGAAAGTTGATTAGCAGGGATCCCAGTCACCTCGGCACAGTCAATGTTGGGCTGACGGCCTTTGATCACTAATCCTTGGCATCGACGTCTTGAAGTAATCAGGGTTGTACTTTCGGCGTCTACATCACTAGAAGAGACAACATTGGGTAAATTGGGGGAATTCTCGGAGCAGCTAACGCCAATGATTCCAATCAGAGCAGCTACTGCCAGAGATCTAAGCTTTGAATGCATTTGCATGAGCAACTCCTGAGATCTGTAATCAACTTGAACTAAACGCTAATGGCTATCTTTACAATTTTGTCCTTAAAATCTAAGGGGTTTCGGATATAGCTAGTCGAGGATAACCACAAGGCCAATATTACCGCAAAACCCTATTAAAAGGGATCGTTGCATCTATACATAACTTGAATCCTTCCTAAGATAAAGGACTTAATTCAGATATTTGTTACACTCATTCCGATGATCAAAGATCACTCACCTAGCCTCACAAAAAAGGCAAGGATTTAGCTCCCTGCCTATTGAAACTAATTCAGTTAACTAGCCCACAGTACTGTTTAAGGAGTGGGAGTGGGGGGGATCAGTTTGCCAGTGAAGGTCCCTGAGATTACAAGAACATCAGGAATATCGGTTGATTCATCAATAGCCGTCGGCGCAAAGGGCTGGTTGAACTGGAAGCGACCACAAACTAAGTTTTCATTCCCTGGTGATCCAGCAGGGCAACCATTGGCTGTCACAAAGGGTGGGTTTCCAGAAACAGGGTTATCATCTCCAGGTAGGGGCAAGTCATTGAGGGCAGCTTGAGTCGGATCACTACCAATCTGGTCAAAAACCAAGGCAATGTCAGTTCGGATCTGATTACCCGATACATCTAATAAGTTTTGTACCCCAAAGAAGCGTGGATCCGCAGTACTCACTAAACCTTCAGCCAAGCTACTCGATGAAGTAAATTGAGCACCTTGCAAAACGCCATTATTGGGTTCCTCATTACCCCCTTGAGTAGCTCGCAAGGTAAATAGCCGTAATTGAGTCCCCAAAACCTCATCTATACCCACGTCTCGTTGGTTAAAGGACAAGGTGAAGGTTTGCTGACCCGTTTCAGTATCTGTGAAGACATCACAAATAGCAGTGTTGACATTCAGTAATTCAGGCTGGAAGAAGTTGATGCGGTACAGTTCATCAAAGTTAGCGGCTGTAATTTCAGCAGTGAGCCGGTCATTTTGATCCAGGAACAGCGTCAACCGTTGACCTGATAAAGTGACTGGATTTTCCTGAGTTGTGGTGGGTGCCAAAGTACCCTGGTTAACAAAGGTAAAGAGACCCAACTCTTGATCAACTAGGAATACAGGAGCAGTGCCACCAATAAAGAAGGAGTTAGCACCGCAAGACGCCACCCGAATCCCATTATCAGGAAATGCTGAGGAGCCTGGGCCATCGTATTCATCGTCAATGACACCTGGACCTGCAATCGGACCAAACCCAACTACACCTGTACTATCCGTTTGCGTCAAAATAAAGTCATTGGCTGTTAACGAAATCTGATCAATGACAGCAACATCGGGAGCCTCAGGGGGCAATGGAATCACACTAGCTGTAAAGGGAGGAGAGGTAACTGCCACTTCTGTCCCTTGGTTGTCTTGGAATCTTAAAGTAGCCGTTAAAATGTCACCATCTTGGATCTGGGCCAAAACCGGTCCTTCTAAGGGAAGAACAAAGGTCAGGTTAACCTCCATTTGTCCTTCCAACCCTAGAGGTGGATTCAGGATGTCAACCCCAGAAATATCGATAAAGCCGCTACCTGGGAGCCGCTGCGTGGAGGTCAAGTTAAACAAATTGATATCAAAGATCGGCTCGGGTGCTTGATCATCAAGTCCAGCAGGGACAGTAGCCGTTAACGTCAGTTGTACCCCATTAGTTACCGCCTCAGCTGCTAAAGATCCAGTAGGGGCAGGCGCATCAGGTAAGTCAACTTCAACCGTGAGTGTTTCACTTTGTCCAGGAGCTAGTCCAGCGTTAACCTGAGTAACAGGACCATTGATGACTTGAGTGGGATCAAATGAAATCTCAACTGTAGTTGGAGGAATTTCACCTTGTGAAACAGCTAAAATACTTAATTCATTAGCGCCTTCGGCTAATTCTACCGAGAAGGTTTGACCTGTACCACTTAGAGTCAAGTTGGTCAGACCAGGAACCGGAGCACCGTTAACAAAGACAGTAATAATATCACCATCAATATCAAGATCATCTCTGAAGGTGATGTCAACAGTCGTAGTATTGACGGTGATCGTTTGTAAGGGAATAGTTCCCAAAACGGGGGGAATGACTAAGATCTCAGAAGGCAGTAAGTTAGCGCCAGGAAAGATAACATTGACGGTGGCAGCTAAGTTAGCTGGATCTCGCAAAGTTTCAGGCAATAGGGAGGCCGCTAGAACCAAAGCTGCATCTAGCATATCTGGTGTGCCACCCCGATCTACATAATTAGTATTCGTTGACGATGGCACAGGATTGAAATCAGCAGCCTGAAAATCAGGTGTACGTTCGGGGAACAGATCGTTAGCCGCTGTAGCTATGTTATCTGGTGTTCTCAAAGCAGGCGGGAGCGTCATTAAAGCCCGGATCAAGACATAGTCCTCAAACGTCACTACATCTGGATCATTTTGATAGATAGCACTAACGGTATCGCCGCCGCAATACGCAGAGGTAACCTGGTCATCAGCATCTTCGATAAAAGCTGTGTAGAAGCTAGTCGTTCCTTCCAAATCTACCAGTGCTAAGGAGATTTCCTTTCCATCAAGAGTTTCCACAGTTGGAGAAAGCGGAGATTCATTGACAGGGATACGAAGTTGACCCGCGAAACACGTGGTAGTAGAAGCAGATAAGCCTTCCGGGTTCGAGGTAACAGACTGGGGGGGTGACGTTACGCTACTGGTGGAATCACAACTTTGAAGCAGAGCCAACACTAAAGCAGCTGGGAGGGTAGATTGCTTCATCCAATTCAAGGGTTTCACCATAGTTAGCCTCACAAGAGTTAATGAAAGTGCAGGGGATATAGACTTCAGTCAGAACACAACAGGTTAGCTAGATCACTTCAAGATCCTAAGGGAATGTAAAGTCCAAGGCAGGATTATCCGCTGATGTGAAATCTTGCATATCATCATCAACACTTCCCATAACTGTTTGTGTCTGGCCATTAACTAGAAGCGTTAGCGAGAACGGGATTGGATCCGTGTTGTCCGGCACACAACGACTAAACAGATTGACTCGAACGCTATACATACCGCTTGGAGCGCCACCATCGGGCCAAAAGATGTTTTCAACAGGGGTCTCTGTTGTACCACCACAAGCAGCATTTGCATCTACATCCAATTCTCCCCCAGAGTCTGACATCGTATTGCCAAAACTGATGGTTTCACCGCTCGGATCGGTCACAAACAAATCCAGATCGTCAATGGTTTCCCACCGCAGTGTAACTTGAACATCACCTGTGCCTAAAGTGGGTTCATCGGGGTTAGCTGTAGGAGGTGGCATCGTGGGTATCAGATCATCAGTTTCAGTAAATTGGAAAAACACTGACGTCTGATCAAGGCCATCATTGGCAACAATTTCAAAAACGTAAACCCCAACAGCAGGCGGGTTATAAGTAAAGATCACTTGACCTGGGGTGTTGGCAATCGCAGCTTCTACAGGCACAACAGTACCTACTGGGAGCGGCAACTGATTACCCAATTCATCAATGAACACACCATTCTCAACCGTGACGGTGAGATTTTCGTCGTCTAGATCATCGAAGGTCAGAATAATGCTAATAGGCGGCTGGTTGGCATCGGGGACATCTTGGCACGCCGGATCAATAGGCTCAAAGACACAATTCGCGTTAGCAGGTAAAAACTCAAACAGTGAACCCGTAAATATAAAGGGAGCTGCCGCTGAACCATCGCCTGTAACCGCTGCTGGGACTCCAGTGGGCAGTGATATAAATTGCCCTCCCACTAAGACTGGTGGAGAATTAGGTGCAGGGCTGGGTGGCGGGGTTGGGGTTGGGGTTGGGGTCGGGGTCGGGGTCGGCACACGAACGGGGAT
>CAYSWV010000054.1:24844-30880 GCA_964434865.1 uncultured bacterium | reverse complement strand
TAGTAAGCACACTCCCAAAATAAGTTGTAGCCCGCGATGCCCACTAAGTGCTTGATCTGCTCTCGCATGGCGGTAATTGGGTAGATAATCCGGCGGGAATAATCAGGATATTGCTCTCTTAAAAATCGTGTGTTGTGGATCTCACTACTGGCGATGACATGGGAGTCAAAGTTTTGGTTTAATTCAGGTGTTTCCAGCACCACTGGGTTGAAATCTCCTTGAATTCCTTGATCTGACAAATAGAGGACTTGATTATATTCTGCAGGATCGAAAGGTTGCATACTAAGCAAGCGGTGCACACATAAGCCACATCTAAAATCTTCAGGTTGATAAGGCCAGACGGAATTCCAATCTCGGTCACAAATAATCGGTTGATCTACTTCAAGGCGCTGAACTTGCTCAACGTTCTTGATAAAGCTAGGTAAAGGAACTTTGTGTAGTTGATGATAGATCTGAATCTGTACCTGGGGCAGCTGTTGAGCAATCGCTAGCATTCGTGTCCAATGACCCCACCCTGTCAGATTAGCTGCCATTTGAAGAACTACGGATGACATTATGACAAAACTTGACCTCCTAAATAGTCCTCAAAGTCAAATAGATCTCCTTCTGACAAGTCTGGAATTCCATTTTTGTTGAGATCTGCATCGACAGGTACTGTGGGTGGAATGGGAGGTGGGTTATCGATAAGATCCTGATAAATTTGGATCAATTCAGCTTCTGGAATGCCTGCTAACTCTAAGTCAACAGCAAAACGGAAAGCTAAATAAGGATCTACAAATCCAAAAATAGCTTCAAATCTCTCAAATCCCCGTTGCATTTCATCAGGAGTCAGGTTGTTGGTGTACCATCCAATGTTCAAATTCGACCCACCAACATAAGGAGAGCTTAATAACGTGTCTGCACTACCCACCCGCCAAGAGAGAACAAATTGGCCAAACTGATTAGCTGTGAAGCCTGGGATCAGGACCGGATTTCCTCTATCATCAACACTCAGGATCATAGACAGGGGTGAGCCATTTTGGGGGACTAAATCATCGGTCGGATCTGAGTTGAATGATCCCCATAGACCTTCCCAGCCCGAGGGATTAGGTCCCAAATCATTGGTATGGATACTAAGATGACGACCAGCTAGTCGGTTGCGAATCTCAAATTGATGCCCTTGGGAACTAGTGATGACCAGAGATGTACTTGGAGCTGGAAGCTTATTAACCCGTAAACCAGAATTAGAAAATTCATAGCTCTGGGTGGGATCTAAAGTTTCTAGAGCACCATTAGCTAAAAAGGCACCAGCTAAGATAGAGGCTACTGTAACTTCAAAGATATCGGATTGATCTCGAATTGCAATGGATTGGATTATAGAATCACAGCGGGGGGAGGAGCAGGTATCTTGAACAGTTTGGATCTGAATCTCAAAAGAACGATCACGAGTCCGAGTTAGGATATAGTCACCCGGTGCCCCAAACCAACCTCTAAACGAATCATAGGTAACAAAATTAGGATCACTCCAAGCTACACCACACCCAGGACAAGGATCATCATCGTCATCGTCATCATCATCATCATCATCACAAGTTACTGTGATATTCATGACATTTCCAGCCTGAATTACTTCACCATAGACATCCGAGGGGAGAAAAGCTGAAGCCGCAATGGTATGGTCTCCCTCATCCAGATCATCACAGGCATCAAAAGTGATAGTTTTACCAGGTTGAGTTATGCCCAAGACAAGAGCTTCATCATCGTCACCCATGTGAGTAGCTGTCCAACGGATCCAATACTTCTGGGTCTGAACAGGAAAATTGATACTACCAGCAGGGTCTGGACCAACGACGTCAAAAACAAAAGTTGGGATTTGGGCTGAAAACCAATTGGCTGCATCCCAAAAGATCAGGTTGCTTGATTCCGCAGAAACTATCGTTTGGGGATCAGGTTCACCTGATGTGGGAGTAGCAACAACACTAGTCGGACTGTGATCTCCATCACAAGCGATCAGTACTGAAATCAAGAACAATAGCCAATGCATTCTATTTGATCTAATTAACATCTTGAAATCACCTCACCAAAAAGAAAAGTAGTTAGTTTTGAATTAAAATTGCGAGCTAGCTAACACCGCCATTCACCTCCTCGATACCCATATTTCTTCCCAATGATCGCTAGCTGTTGATTAATGATTTCTTCTTCTTTCTTTTCCTGAATCTCTGCCTTCGGATCCCCTAACCGGCGTTTTTCGGCTGTCATATAGGAATTTATTTCAAGTTGTTGAAACAGACCTAGCTCCCATGCCTCTAAAATAGCTTGAGCAAAATATAACAAGTTATCCCATTCAAGATATACCGCTTCACAGCAAGGATCAATGGTCCATAAACTCCCTTGTTGTAAATGTAGTGCATAAAAATCCTCATTCTGACAACCGCCGATCGGCAGCAATGCCAAAGATTTTAACTGATCCAAAAAACCGCCCCAGGCGTCTCCATCCCCATTCAAGTAAAGATCAACACCATCTTCTAGGCTATAAAACTCGTAAAGTCCTGTTAACTCAGGATAAAACAACGAAATAGCATAGTTTCCATTATGCCACTGATAAAGTTCATAGAGTTCTGAAGGCAGTGGATGCGGTAACTTAGCTGTGATCCGATCAATGTCTTCTCGGCTGAGACCAGGATTCCAACTTTGGTCATGAAAGTGCCAATTCCATTTTTCTTCAGGAATAGCTGCCACAAGCTGCTTGATCTGTTCTAGAGTCTTTGTCAAAGAAGTCATAGAAACCATCCAAAAATATCGCCTGAACTAAACCAAATAAGAGTTGTGTCACAAAAGAGAAAACTGAAGTCTATTACGTTGGGAATGGGGTTGGTGTTGTTGCAGAACTGGGAGGAGGTATTTGGCATTTACGCTTATTACTACCAGTACCAGTACTAGTACCTGGAATGCAGCAAAAAAGATCAGCATTTAATGATCGGGTATAGGTTCTTGCACCCGTTATTAGCCTCTTGTAAGACTCTTGCCGATCTGTTGGGATAGGGAGTAAATCTATTGCGTCATATTCTGCTTGTTGGAATACATCAATATAGATTTCTTTTGCTAATTCCACATCAGAAGCTTGGCAAGCTGCAATATATAGGTCTACCCAACTCTCATCATAAAAGACTTGTTGGGTTGGCCAAGGCTTGTTAAAGGTTAGTGTCTTAGCATGATCCTCTCTCAACATAGCTATGGCTACTCCTTCCTCCCTTTTAAATTGTGTGAATTTTTTGTTAAAACAATCAGAGGGAACATGATTAATTTCCACAGTCCTATTACTGTCGGTTTCTGCTGGTTGTTGAGGTGCTACCTGAGCAATTTGTTTGTTTTGAGCCTTCCAAGATCCGGCTGCTACAGGCTTTGGATATTTACTTGGATCAAGTGAATAAATCTTCAAACCAGGAGATATATCGACATCCGGACCATTCTCTACTTTAACTACAGTTAGAGGACCGTCTTGAAGTGCTTGCTGTTTGTTCTTTGGCCACTTTTGTTTGAAATTAGTAGTGGCTTGATCACTTGCTTGAGCAAAAGTAGAACTACTATCTATATAAGCATCTTCAACACAACCGGTGGGGTAACTGAAATCAAAACCAACTAACTCCAGAGGTTTAAGTGCCAGTTGCAGCCCAGACAGGAAATCAATACTTCGGTTTCCAATAACGTTTCCCTTCAACTCTAGGTATACTGTTCTAGATATCGATCGATCTTATCTAGTAACTTGTCCTGTGATGTCTAGACATTTGGGGCTTGTATTCCCTAGTTAGGCCCATGATCTCTCTTATCTTTCCCCAATCATTACCGTAGTAGTTATGGTATGGAAATGCAGCTAAGCGCCTTGGAAAACTCAAACCAAGATTCGATATTCTAGAGGTAATGTCATCTATCCCCTCTATGATCGATACCTCTAAACTAGTCCCCAAAGCCGGATCCTATCGAATCGCTGTAAAGGGAGCCATTACAGATCTGACGCTCCTAGATATTGCCACTCAGTATGAAACTCAGGTGAGTCGGAAGATGATCGCCCTTTTACCTGAGCAAATTCCCAAACGCTATGCCGGATCAGATCCAGTCCTGGAAACAACCAAGATCGATGGAGTGGGGGTTTTTATTTATTTTGAACGAGGAAAACCCTTATTTGCCTTTAATGCTCCATCTGGTCGAGTTCAGGTAGGTTTACCGGCTTTGATCAAACTTGAAGAGCACCTGCAACAGTCATCGGTCCAAAAAGGCCTCTTTCGGGCAGAGCTTTATCTTCCTTATAAAATTGCTAATCGACGGGCTGGGGTTGCTGAAGTTATCCGAGTTTCGTTTAATGGATCTGAAGCTGAAATTGCTGCCTTAACGTTTTTGATGCTCGACATCATTATGCTCGACGGCAAAGATCTACGACCTAATCAAGACGACTTTCAAAAAAATTGGGAGATTCTGCAAGAGATCTTCGGTACGGATCGCTCAGCTCCTTTTCATAGTCCAGTCGGTTCAATTTTACCAGAGTCAGACTTACCTGAATTATTTGCTCGCAAGATAGCAGAGGGCGAAGAAGGGATTGTGATCCATCGGCTCAATCGCATGGATATTTGCAAAGTTAAGCCCCGCCTCACGATCGATGCTGCCGTCATTGGCTATGTTGAAGGTGAATTTGAAGGACAATATGGTGTCACATCTATGCTGGTGGCTCTCACCTACCCCCAGAGTGATCAAGGCTTGTCATTTCAGACTTTGGTTCGCATTGGATCAGGGTTGACTGATGATCAGCGGGCTGAGTTTTTAAATTTATTTTCCAGTCTGCGGGTCGATAATCCCATTGTAATGACGGATAGTGATGGTCGCCCTATTTCTTTTATCCGACCAGACTACATTGTTGAAGTGAGTGCTGAAGATCTCATGGCTAATGTGCCAGGGTCGGATCGCCCCAACCAGACTCAGCAATTTGACTGGGATCCAACCACGGGATCATATCGATTTGTAGGGTTATTCCCCTGCCCCCGGCCTACCTTTGCCACTTTTGTGCGCCTCCGCCAGGATAAATCTCTCCTTGAAGGTGGGGCTCGATTAGAGCAATTGATGCCTGATCCCCAAAAACCTACTCCCAAACCAGAAATAGCTCAGCAAACTCAGGTACTCCGACGAGACGTTTATATGAAGGGCGAGATGGTGCGGAAGCTGGTTGTCGTGCAAAAAAGTGGCGAGGAAGGTGAAGTTGTCCCCTACTTAGTCTATTGGACTGATTATTCCCCTAACCGTAAAGATCCTTTGAAAGTGAGCCTCTCCTGTGCCTTCACGGAAACTAGAGCGACTGAACTAGCTGAGCAACTCATCGCTGATAATATTGTCCGAGGTTGGCATCCTGCTGGCGAACCTGCACCACCGCCAAAATCTAAGACCAAAGCTAAGTCAAAAGCCCATACTGATTCTGACTCTGAAGCTGAGAACGGATCTGAGGCTAAACCTAAGGCTAAGAAGACCACTCGGAAATCGTCAAAAAAACAAGCCGACGCGAGTGATAGCTAACGCGTGAGATCAACCCATAGGGTGAGTGCGTTCATCGCTTTGGGTCATGCTCTTCTCAGCCAATCTGAGATCCAAATTGAAGCCAGCTAACGGATCTCTTAAGTTGGGATTCAAGAGATCTCAGGCAGACCTGATTTGATGAGGACAGTTGAGATGAACACATTCCTTCCTCACCGAATCTTAAAGGAGGTCCACCATGAATCGCTTAGGTACTGCATTACTCACTTCAGCCCTTGTACTGGGAACTACTACTCAATTTGCCTCTGCTAGTGTCTTGAATGATTTGATTGAGGCTAATCGTCGGCGCGCGGGGACGGAAATCGAGTTTAATGAGCGCCAGGTCTTAACGGGAGGCCCCAATCAAGTGGCTTCTGTCCTGAATGATTTACTGGAAGACAACCGTCGTCGGGGTGGTAGCGAAACTGAGTTTGCGGATCGGACAGTCGCTTAACTAGCTCCACTGCCACTGTTGATTGACAAATAGCGGAACGAGATCCCTGC
>CAYSWV010000054.1:0-24744 GCA_964434865.1 uncultured bacterium | reverse complement strand
ATCACAACTCCCTAATCTTATCGTTTGAGTCAGGAGATCGGTATGTCTACACATCTTAGTCGCCGCCAGCTAATTAAGGGAGGTCTAGTAGCCGGTGGGGCTTTGTTGGCTGGATCTCGGTTGCCAGCTAAAGGAACACCCAACCATCCCGCTCGGGGTCCAGTCTTCTATGCCCAAGCTATTAAAGATGTTGAACTACGCTTTATTGGGACGGGTGTATCAGCCATCAACGAAATCCGGGATAAAGCTCAAGAGGATCTGGGTTTTAAAATTTCAATGCGGGCGTTGAGCACTGATGAAAATATCCAGATCGCGATTACTCAACCGAGACAATATGACATTTTTGATGGTGAATACTTCAGTTTGCCCCTGGTGATCCCCTCTGGTAATCTGCAACCGATTGATACCAAAAAAGTAAAAGCCTTTGACCAGATCACACCTATCTTTATCACAGGCAAACTCACACCTGACTCTCCTATTGCTCAGGGCACTGCTCCTCATAAAGTGATGTTCTTAACAGCTCAGGATTCAAAAGAGTTTGCGACTAGTCCCACTGAATGGGCCACTTTGATTCCATTTCAATACAACGCGGATACCTTGGGTTACCGACCCGATCTAGTTGGGGCAGAGATTACCTCTTGGGGTCAATTATTTGATCCAGCCTTTAAAGGCAAAACCGCTCTCTTGGATATTCCTTCTATTGGGATCATGGATGCGGCCATGACCACCGAAGCTCTAGGTCTCATGACCTTTGGTGATAAAGGCAATATGACTCAGGCTGAACTAGATCAGATCACTGACATCTTAATTGAACAAAAAAGAGCGGGGCAATTTCGGGCCTTTTGGAAAACCTTTGATGAGTCAGTCAATTTAATGGCATCCGGTGAAGTGGTGTTGCAATCGATGTGGTCGCCGGCTGTGACTCAGGTTAAGGCTAAAGGGATCCCTTGCGTGTATGGACCACTTAAGGAAGGCTATCGCGCCTGGGGAGGGGGGATTGGGTTTTCTAAAAACCTATCTGGCCTGGAACTAGAGGCTGCTTATGACTATGTCAACTGGATGTTAGAAGGCTGGGTTGGTGCTTTTCTAGGCCGTCAGGGGTACTACAGTGCTATCCCTGCTAATGCCAAAACGTACATGTCACAAACCGAGTGGGATTTCTGGTATAAGGGCAAACCTGCTGCTGAAGACATCATTGATCCCTTTGGCAAGAAACTGGAAGATCAGGGCACAGTACGAGATGGCGGCTCGTTTGAACAACGCATGGGCAATGTGGCCTGCTGGAACTCAACCATGGCCGAACAGGCTTATTTAGTCAGAAAGTGGAATGAGTTTGTTTCAGCTTGATCGCCCCATGTGTCATTACACTGAATAGAGCTACTTGGGATCTTCGAGTAGCTTTATGCTTTACTTTAGACTATTTAAAACTTCAGCCAATTTAAGATGAAATTGAAACACTGGAATACGTTAAAAACTTATCTGCTCGTGGCCCCTCAAACGCTAGTCTTGATTTGCTTTTTGTTGATGCCAATCCTGGCTATTGTGGTTGTAAGCTTTTGGTCATTCAATGGCTTTACTATGACACCTGATTTTACTTGGGCCAACTACCGCGATATTGTCACCTCTACCGTAACCCTTGCCACCTATCTAAACACATTTAAATTTGTGGTGCTAGTTGTAGGGATCTCTATTTTAATTGCGTTTCCAGTCGCCTATTTCTTAGCTTTTCATATCCGTAGTCTTAGGATCCAGATCGTTTGTTTCTTGATCTGTACAGTTCCTTTCCTGACGTCCAATATGATTCGGATGATTTCCTGGATCCCATTACTAGGTAAAGAAGGGTTGGTCAATAGCTTACTGCTGAGCTTACATCTGATTGATGAACCCCTAGAGCAACTCTTGTTTTCAGATTTCGCTGTTGTGTTAGTCATGGTTCATTTGTATGCTATTTTCATGATCTGTCCGATTTTTAATAGTTTGATGCGCATTGACCGAACCTTAATTAGTGCTGCCACCGATGCGGGGGCCTCAGGATTTCAAATCCTTCAAGAGATTGTGCTACCTTTGGCGGCTCCTGGGATTGCGATTGGATCCATTTTTGTCACCACCTTGGTGATGGGTGAATTTGCTACAGTCCGAGTCTTAGGTGGGGGCCAGACAGCTTCTGTAGGTTACATGATCCGTAATCAAATTGGCAGTTTGCAATATCCTTTGGCGGCAGCCAATGCCGTTTTATTATTAGTCGTTACGTTAGTTATGGTGGCCGGGATCTTGAGGGTGGTTGATATTCGTAAGGAATTGTGAGTATGACCCCACCTAAACGACCTGTGGCCTTCTATGGTCTGGCTGTCTTTTTTGGCCTGTATGTTTTGTTCTTATATGGTCCTATGTTGCCCATGTTTATCCTCTCTTTCCAAGGACCTGATGGAGAACCAACGTTTCCGATGCGTGGGTTTGGATTCAACTGGATTGCAGCTGTTTTTCAAGAGCAGCGCGTGGGTAGCTTTATTGAACCCTTCCAACGATCCCTTGTGTTATCGCTCACGATCATGGGGCTTTCTATGATGATCAGTGTGATGGCCGGTCTGGCTTTTCGGCAGCGCTTTCTGGGCTCTCGGTGGCTATTTTATTTAACCCTTGCTAGTTTAATTGTACCTAGCATTTTAATTTCGTTAGGTATTGGGATTATTTTCAACATATTAGATTGGCCTACCCAATGGTATACCTCTGCTTTAGGTGGCCAACTCACTTGGACATTACCCTTTACATTTTTAATTGTGATCGGCATCTTTAATCGATTCAATCGATCCTTTGAAGAAGCCGCTAAGGATTTAGGCGCCAATGATCAAACCACCTTCTGGCAGATTATTTTTCCCCTGATCGGGCCGGGTCTAGTTGGCGTTGCTGTCTTTGGCTTTACCCTCTCCTATGATGAATTTACTCGCACGTCCTTGATCTCGGGTGAGCATAATACCTTACCTCTTGAGATCTTTGGGATGACCACTAACGTCACCACGCCGGCTATTTACGCCTTGGGCACTCTCACCACCTTATTTTCATTTGGCATGATTGCTCTAGGGCTAGCGGCCTATCAGTTTTTCTCACGACGGGGCCAAGCCTAGATCTGATATCTGACTGTCAATTCATCTGAGTTTGTGGTTAGATCTCGGTAGTGCTCCAGTAAACTATCAGGCCCTCGTTAGGATTTTTAGACTCTAATGGAGGGTGCTACCACTTGAATAGGTGATCTTATGATTCCAGGTGAACTGTTTACCGTTCCTGGCCAACTTGAGCTTAACGCTAACCGAGACGTTACCGAGATTCAGGTGGCTAACACCGGTGATCGACCCATTCAGGTGGGATCCCACTTCCACTTTTTTGAAGTTAATACAGCGCTTCAGTTTGAACGAAATTTGGCTCGAGGCAAGCGCCTGGATATTCCGGCGGGTACGGCTGTCCGATTTGAACCCGGTGATGAAAAAGTAGTTAAATTAGTGCCTCTAGTGGGTCAGCGCTATGTTTATGGGTTTAATGGTTTGATCAATGGATCTTTAGATGAATCCTGAGATCACACTTTATCTACCAAGTTCAACATTACCCCGATTAAGGAGACCCTCATGAGCTTTTGGATGGATCGCCGCGCTTACGCTGAGACTTATGGTCCAACAGTAGGTGATCGAGTACGACTAGCTGACACAGAACTGATCATTGAAGTTGAACGTGACTATACAACTTATGGGGATGAGGTCAAGTTTGGAGGCGGCAAGGTGATCCGAGACGGAATGGGTCAGTCGCCGGTGAGCAACTTCGATGGGGCCGTTGATCTAGTCATTACGAATGCTTTAATTCTGGATTGGTGGGGCATTGTGAAAGCCGATGTTGGCATCAAAGACGGCAAGATCGCTACCATTGGCAAAGCTGGAAATCCCTACATCCAAGATAACGTTGATATTATCATTGGTCCGGGCACCGAGGTATTAGCAGGTGAAAAGCTGATCCTGACCGCTGGAGGGATCGATGCTCACATTCACTTTATCTGCCCTCAACAAATTGAAACTGCGATTGCCTCTGGGATGACTACCATGCTGGGCGGCGGCACAGGACCCGCTACGGGGACTAACGCTACCACCTGTACACCAGGTCCCTGGAATATTCATCGGATGCTACAGGCTGCAGATGCTTTTCCTATGAATTTGGGCTTTTTAGGTAAGGGTAATAGTAGTCAGCCACAAGGGTTAGCTGATCAAGTGCGGGCTGGAGCCATCGGTTTAAAATTACATGAAGACTGGGGCACTACACCGGCTGCTATCGATACTTGCTTACAGGTGGCAGACCAGTTCGATGTCCAAGTCGCTATTCACACTGACACTCTCAATGAAGCTGGCTATGTCGAGACTACACTGGCTGCCTTCAAAGATCGAACAATTCACACTTATCACACTGAGGGCGCCGGGGGGGGGCATGCACCTGACATTATTAAAGTCTGTGGCTATCCTAGCGTGCTACCTTCTTCCACTAATCCAACCCGGCCTTATACTGTCAACACCTTGGACGAACATTTAGATATGTTGATGGTGTGTCATCACCTGGATCCCAACATTGCCGAAGATGTCGCCTTTGCCGAGTCGCGGATCCGTCGTGAAACCATTGCTGCCGAAGACATTTTGCATGATTTAGGGGCCTTTAGCATGATCTCCTCTGACTCACAGGCGATGGGTCGGGTGGGAGAGGTGATCTCAAGAACTTGGCAGACTGCTCACAAAATGAAGGTACAGCGTGGGGCTTTGGTCCCTGACACCGCTCAAAATGATAACTTCCGGGCCAAACGTTATGTCGCTAAGTACACGATTAATCCAGCTTTAACCCATGGGATTGCTGATTATGTCGGATCAGTAGAACCGGGTAAGTTAGCGGATCTCTGTTTATGGAAGCCAGAATTTTTTGGAGTTAAACCTGAGGTGGTGCTCAAGGGTGGCTTTATTGCCTATGCTCAGATGGGGGATCCTAACGCTAGTATTCCCACGCCTCAGCCCGTTCAGGCCCGACCTATGTTTGGTAGCTTTGGAGGGGCGATGACAGCTACATCGTTGACCTTTGTCTCTCAAGCAGCCCAAGCTGCTAACATCGGCAAACAATTGGGCTTGAGCAAGCCAACTCAACCCGTCAGTAATACCCGCAACCTTAAAAAACAAAACTTGAAATTAAATGATGCTCTGCCTCACATTGACGTCAATCCTGAAACTTATGAAGTCCGAGCCGATGGCGAGTTATTGACATGTGAACCTATGAAAACTTTACCCTTGGCACAGCTCTATTTCTTGTTTTAACCTACAAATAGATCCTTACTGTACTGTTTTTACCTGACCCATGAAAAAGCAGAAGCGTGCTGGAGAAGTTACTCTTGCCAAAATTCATGAGCTGCTAGAGGATCTGCGAGATTTTGAGGTACTAACAGAACCCCGTCCAGGTGTTTTTTTCCTGGGCCAGAAGGAGTTCATGCATTTCCATGAGATCGACAAGGCTATCGTAGCTGATATCTTTTTACCAGGAGAACGACTCCGATTACCGGTGACCACCCGTTCGGAACAACTCGATGTTTTGGATCGGATCTGGACCTCTCTTGAAATAGCCAGTGATCAGCAACATGACCAGCAGACTAGCTATCGATAACTTGAGGACTTAATTTTAGAGCGATTTAATCCGACTCTAGTGCTGTTTGCAACATCAACAACTCAACCACTATGCTGAATTCAATCATCTACACGGAAAAGATGTTGAGATCCTGATCGTCAAAGGCTTGGGTAATCGATTATGACGACAACTGCTATGTCCCAGGCTATCACCAGCCTCAACGAAGCCCACCATCGCTTTGGCCTCACTCTAACTACCGATTCCAGCTTTTTTCCTGAAGGTCCCACCAATCTACCACCTCCTCCGAGCAAGCCACTTTAACTCACCTTAAAGATCGCTATCTTCACTATGCTGCTGATGGATCGATTTCTGAAGGCACAGTACATCCTAAAAAGCCTACAGGAGATAGAGGTGCTGAGTCTGGAAACAGATCGATATGAACCTAATTTTTCTAGCGAGATCTCATCTGCAAGTATGACCATAGTCACAGAGAACTTCTGACCAATAGTAGACGGCAGATTGAAACAGGATCGCTAAGATAGGATCATGTTTGATTCAAATCAGGTAAGGAGTTTTTGATGACCAGTTTACGCCTGAGTACAGTAGCCTTAGTTACTCTGATCAACCTTCAGTATCCCCTAATTGCCTTAGCTCAATCAGAGACTCTCTCCCCAACACCAGTGCCAACCCCAACCCTAGACGTAGCAACAAAGCTGATACCTGTAATGGATCAACTGAATCTGACCTCGCAACAACAGGATCAGATGATGGATATGGCTCGATCAACACAAACTCAAATTCAAGCTATCTTAACAGAGCCACAACAACAGTCTATTCAAGCCTCACTTCAAAATGGAGCTACCCTGCGATCAGCCTTCATGACTCTGGGTCTAACTCGAGATCAAGCCCTACAAATTCACTCTGTCTTTCAAGATCTGCAGAATCAGATGCAAGTGATCCTAACGCCTGATCAACTCGCTCAGATGGAAGAGCTAAGACAAACTCGACGCAATGGCTTTCAATAGAGTGCACCTCAGGACTGACGCCGGATCACTTCATCACGGATCGCCGTTAAATTCTCTCGAATCTGTCGACTAAAAACACCCGCAAAAATACCGCTAGGGGCTGCATTAGTACTAGCCTGGGCCTCATAGGTCAACAAACTATGATTAGAGTCTGGGTTGAGTTCTAGAGACCACATCCCAGAAAGACTAGTGAGGCTATCACTGTCAACCAGATCAAATTCAATCAGGGTTTGAGGTCTTTCTTGAAGGGAGAGGGTCACTGTGCTGGAAATCTTAGAAAACAACACAGATGTTACACTCTCAGTCCGCATAATCAAGCTTTGCTCAAGACCAGCAACAGGAGTAATTTCAGTCTCAACGACACCTGGCATAAACTCAGAAAACTGCTCGTAATCTGTGAGGACATTCCAAACGGCTTCAGGATCAGCTGGGATCAAGATCTGGCCGACAAACTGATCCCGTTCCCGCTCAACGACAGCGCGGCCCCGCTCTAGATCACCTTCTGTGCTTCGATACCAGGGAGTATCCTCATCTTCAGCCATAGTTGGTGCTGATCCACTCAAAGTGAGTCCCAAGCTGAGTACTAGGAGCACTAAAGGTTTAGGATATGCCATAAATCTGAACTGAAATTATTTCAGGATCTTAACAAGGATCACTGATCATGGACTCTAGCCTCCAAGAACATCTTCCCGAAGGATCTGTTGAGATCGTTAACTTAGTCCTAGAAGTTTATCCAACAGATCAGAAAATCTCCCTTTTAAGGTAGTACATGATATTACAGGCTTAAGCCTTATAGATACTAGAGACCTGATCGAGAACCTACCCAGTGTCATTTTGAACTCTGTAACCGGGCCGAGGCTAAGTTGGCAGCGATGAAAATAATATCTGTGGGGAGCAAAATTTCATTTCAGGAGGTGGGGCTATGATTGTAGGGAGAAAAAGGCTGGAGAAAAAGGCTGCACTCTTAGCTATCACAATCTATCAACCCTGTATAGGGTCGGTGCAGGCATAGGGTCGGTGCAGAAGGTATTCTTCCAGACAGAAAAAAGAGTCAATACTACCGTGATATGGCCACAAGGTTGGGGCTGAATCTTTATTCTGAGGGGTGGAGTTAATCGGGAGTTTATAGGATTTGATACTACTCTAAGTTACTCTAAGTTGGGATCACCTGGGTAATCTTCCTACCTGGAGCTTTGTAACCTGAAGATGCCTTAAAATAGTGATAATCATTCCCGTCGTTATTCTATGATGAATCAAACATGCCATGGGAGGAGATATATGAAAGATACAACTCGCCCTCGTGGTCAACAAATAGTCCTTGACTACCTGCAACAGCTTACCCAACCCATCTCAGCTCAAAATCTTTATGTCTGGTTGCATAAAGAGGGTAAAAAGTTAGGCCTGGCTACGGTTTATCGATCCCTAGAAGCACTTAAGCGAGAAGGATTAGTTTGTAGTCGGATCTCACCTGATGGAGAAGCTTTACACAGCCTAGTGCGCGAAGGGCAACAGTATTTTACTTGTATCCAATGTGGGGATTCTTTAATTGTGGGGGCATCCCATCCAGATCCAAACCTGCTGGGTGAGATTTCAAAAGATCTCAGAGTTATCTATCATACCTTAGAGTTTTTTGGGGTTTGTCAAATGTGTCAACATTCACCCTAGATTGGAGTCAATGTTTATCATACCTGCAGCTAAGGGATCAAAGTTAGCATCGAACTGAGTCTCAGAATTGTAATAAGCGCCTTGAAGATAAGTGTCTGATAAGTCTACTTTTTTGAAAATACAGTTTTGCAGATCCGCCTGGCGTAAATCTGTGCCTACTAAGATTGTTTTTACCAACCGGGACCCACTTAAATTAGCTTGAGACAGATCAGCATGACTCAAAACTGTCTCATACAGGAAAGAACCAAATAAAGAGGCTTCTCGCAAGTAAGCTTCTTCAAAATGGGCAAAGTTTAATATAGTACCCATTAAGGTTGCCTTCAACAGATTAGCCTTACTAAAATTAGCTTGGGTCAGATCAGCATGAGATAGATTGATGCCAACAGCTTTGACGGAAACCAGATTTGCCTGATTTAACTGGACTTCAATCATATGGGAGCCACTAATAAAGGCCCCTTGTAAATTGGCTTCCACTAAGTTGGCTTGCCACAAATGCGCTCGTCGCAAATTCGCCCGTTCTAAATGAGCTTGATAAAGGGTTGCTTGCTCTAGGAAAACTCCAGAAAGTTGGACGTCTGCTAGCTGTTGGCCTGTAAGGTCAAGTCCATTAAAATCTCGAACACCGGCTTGATAGCGTGATAGAAGCAGATCCCTAGCCAACATGAGTATTATGTCCGACTCCAGGTTGAGACAAACAATTCGATAAGTCTGATTGAATCTGATCCTTGTTTAAATCGCGCCCGATTAATACCAACTGATTCCGTTTAACTCGGTTTGGGCGCAGATCAATATCTAGAGTATAACGCTGTCCACTCAGTTGAAAAATGAATTGCTCATCTCGATCTTCAAACCAGAGGAGGCCTTTAGCTCGAAATGTGCCATCAGGTAGGTGATTGAGAAAAGCTTGAAATAGCTGTATATCAAAGGGCTGGTCACTCTGGAAGGAAACTGATATGAAGCCATCATTTGATAGGTGATCAGAGGTGTGGTGATGGTCGTGATCAGGGTCATGATGATGATGAGAGTGATGATCATGATGATGGTGGTGGTCATGATCCAAGTGTTGATGCTGGGTTGTAATGGGTGCTTGAACCTGAATATCAATGATAGCTTCCAAAGGCACTTGTCCATGTTGACATCGGATGATGCGAGATCCTTCTCTGAACAGGCGAATCGTATACTCTACTTCATCCAACTTTTCTGATGGAACCAGATCGGCTTTGTTCAATAGGATAACATCCCCATAAACCACCTGATTGAGAGCAGCTTCACTTTGATAGTGAAAAGGATCAAACGTCTCAGCATCAATTAAGGTGATCACTGAATCTAGCCGAGTCAACTCTTTCAGTTCAGTACTGAGAAAGCTCAGGGCTACTGGCAGCGGATCGGCCACACCGGTGGTTTCCACAACCAAATAATCCATACGTTCATCTCGTTCTAACACTTTAAATACAGCTTCAATTAACCCATCATTAATTGTGCAACAGATACAGCCATTGCTTAACTGCACCATGTCTTCGTCAATCGAAACCAGCAGCTGGGTATCAATATCAATATCTCCAAATTCATTCACCAACACAGCAACCTTGAGATCCTGGTTGTTTTGCAGAATGTGGTTGAGTAATGTGGTTTTACCACTGCCGAGAAATCCTGTGATAATCGTAACCGGTAATCCTCGTTGGGGTAGGTCAGGTGTTGTTGTCATTGTTGTGATTGCCATGATCAGGAACCCTCAATTTGAATTAGATCTGAACCAATGATTAGCTTTCAGGTACCGTTACTTGTTTGAACTGGAGACTACCGGTGTCTGGTGTATAGAGAGTATAGGTTGCTCGTCCTGGCACCCGCCCAACAGAGCCTACCCCAATCACTTGACGCATCTGGGCATTGGTTGATGCTAGCGGTTGTTGACCTGCAAGCGTTGTGACTTGATCGGTTATAGATCCCTCTACCACTCGATAGTCAAAAGCCAACCCTGATCGACCACAAAATAACCGCTGAGCTTCACCCCGCACCACTCGATCCCACATTGTCAGAGGTTCTGTATCGGGAGTTAAACAATCACTCACACTGACGGTGCTGCCATGGATCAGGAGACACTCTGACTCTAGAAATCCAAAATGTAGAGTTCTAAGCCACTCGACGGTACGGGTAGATACGGACTGCCACAGTGCCTTAATAGTTGATGCGCTTTCTTGGCTTTTGAGCTCGACAGGATCGGCTGTTTGAGCTAACCCATGTAAGATAAAGCACTGTTCTTCCCACCAACCTAAGCACACTTGTGGATGAAGTTCGCCGGGTTTTGGCTGCCTGACTCGTTCGACTAGTTGCTCACACTCTGAGGTGGGTCCAACCAGATCACCTAGGATATAAATAGCCTCTATTGAGCCAGACCTGAGATCCGACATCACAGCTTCATAAGCTCTCAAATTGCCTTGAATACCACTCAAGAGCGCCCACTGAGCCATTGGTACTAACTCCTGGTACAGACGTGGGTTGGATCTTCAGCTCGTTCAGCAAATTCTAAACCTCTAGCTAATCGCCAGGCAAAGATAGGCGGAAGGCCTTGTTCTAAAATAGCCATGCAGGTGAATTGGTAAGGATAAGATACTTCTCGTAACACCACCTGTTGAGTCTCCGTATCATAGATCACGTAGGTGGCATTGGGACGCCCATGACGAGGTTCACCAACCGATCCTACATTCACGATCTGTTTAACTGGCACGGTATAGCTTTGATGACGAATAGACCCCTCTGCCTCTTGGATCTGGATCTGTAGTTGAGCGTCATTTAGAGTACGGACATAAGGCACATGGGTATGGCCACAAAATAAAACATCAGCCCCAGTGGATAATACCCGCTGCAAAGCCATCAATTGATCCATATTGGGTAGGAGATACTCATGGGCACTGTTCGGACTTCCATGCACAAAACAGAGATTATCCAGTCGAAGACTATGGGGTAACTGGGCCAGAAACTCTCGATTCTCAGTTGTCACCACCTGGTTAGTCCACTGATGGGCTAAAAGGCCGCGTTTCTCCGCCAGTTGTGAGGGATAACTGCACTCACAGGCATTGTGACCTTCCACTACATCCTCATCCCAACAGCCAGCGCAAGTGGGAATCTCCAGCTGACGAATGCGGTCAATCACTTCATTGGGAAAAGGTCCATAGCCTACCAAATCCCCTACACAGTAGATTTGATCAATGCTGTGGTCATCCATGTCCCGTAATACGGCGTCTAATGCTGGGAGGTTCCCATGAATACATGACATGACAGCTAGTTTCATGCCGCTAACTCTCCTTGAGCCATAGTATGCTTCAGTTGGTGTTGATAAAAGCTTAGTGAAGCATCGGATAGCCAGCAGTCTTGTAAGCTCTGGCTTAAGCTTTTGGTGTCTAGATCTTTACCTAAAACCTCTAGTCCACTCAAGCGATTGGGTCTACCGTCCAGATGCTGCGCGTAGTTCAATTCTGCAACTTTGTCATTTTGATGGATCGTATAGTCACACCAAAGTGCTTGACCATCTGGCATTTCAAAAATACCCTTGGCTCGGTAGATTTGACCATAGGCTCCACCCAGCAATTCAAACCAAAACACCTCCAGACTAGCTGGATCCAGAACCTGCCCACTTAGAGGGGCTCGCCAAAGATGCGGTTTAGGCAAATCCTCAGATACCGGTAACCCTTCCACGACTTGGTCAGCCCAAAGATAAGTATCTAAATCCTGCTCCATGCTGGGGACAACTCCAATCCAGGTGCAGTCATAAGCCTGTAAGAGCTGCTGTAACTCAGCGGGATTCTTATAGAAAGGAATCTCAACGATCAAAGGGATCCCCTGACTAATTGGGTCCCATAGCTCATCTTCCTGACCATCTGATACAAGCATCAAAGTAGGGAACTCCAGGCTTAGACAAACGCCATCTAGAGGCAGCGATCCCGATCCAGGTGAATAGTACAAAATCACACCTGATTTTTGTTGTAAATACTCTCTAACCCAAGCTGTTTTGCCTACCCCAGCTGGTCCTGAAACCAGGATGATAGATGAATCGGTCATAGCAGGATCACAAGACAACAGTAGAATGATAACGATTATCACTACAAAAGTATTACCTAGACTTGTGAAAAGGTCAATAGAACTAGCTAGGAGGCGAAATCATCTTTGAAGTCACTCTTCAGTTTTTCTCCACAACCTGGGTTGGAGAACCAAGAGAAACATGCTTTCATAGGAATGAGAATGATTATCTGTATAATTATTGATCACTGTTAGTTCCTTTGCAGGAGGTCGGTTATGTTCTCTCGCTCCCTTCAGAGCCTTGGTGTTGTGATGCTTTCCGCTTTGGTCACGGGTTCTCTGACCCTAGATGTTGCCGCACAAGATGACCAACTGCAAGTGGCCACAACGATTTTACCGATTAGTCAATTTACTCTAGCTGTGGCAGGTGAGCGAGCCAACGTGACCCCCTTGCTCCCGACAACTGTTGGTCCTCATGCCTATCAGGCCAGACCTGCTGATGCTCAGGCTTTATCTGAAGCTGATGTTTTGGTGATCAATGGCTTGGAAATAGAAGAGTTTTTGGATGGGCTGATTGAAAATGCTGGTAATCCAGATCTGACTATCATTGATACCAGTGAGGGTATAGCCACGATCGAAAGTGATGGACACGGCCATGATCATCATGATGAAGAGAAGCACGGCCACGAACACGGGGAAGAAGATCAAGACAATGATCACGGCCAAGAACAAGGAGAACAAGATCACGATCAAGAGCGACAGCGGCCTCAGCCAGGAGGACCACGGTGAAGAAGATCATGACCATGGCCACGACCACGGTGAAGAAGATCACGGCCATGATCACAGCCATAGTCACGGGGAATTTGATCCTCATGTCTGGTTAGATCCCAAGCGTGCTATTCAACAAGTAGAAAATATTCGAGATGGTCTGATTGCGGCTGACCCTGAGGGACGCGATATCTACACAGCTAATGCAGCAGCCTATATTGAAAATCTCCAAGCTTTAGATACAGAGGTCACTGATCTCTTGGAACCCTACACAGGCAAGACGTTTGTTGTCTTTCATAACTTTACAGCCTACTTTGCCGATAGTTATGGGTTGAAAGGTGAATTTCTAGTTGAAGCGCCTGAAGCAAATGCCTCTCCTGATGATGTCCGCCGTGTCATGACAGAAGTGCAAGAGTCTGGACTCAACACTATCCTGACAGAGCCTCAAGCTGGAGACCGTAACCCCTTTCAAACTATTGCTCAGGATCTAGGGATTCAAGTGAGTGTGTTTGATCCGTTAGAGGTAGGACCTGCAGAGGCCTTAGATCCTGATTACTACTTAACGATCATGCGGCAAAATGTCAAGAATTTGTCCGAAGCGTTTGGTCTGGAGGCTGCCAAAGGACCCAACTTAGAGTCTGTAGAGGTTGTCTCTCGATGAGCTTGCCTGTGCTTGAGGTGAAAGGATTAACTGTTCAAAGAGGTTCAGCTATTGCCATTCAAGATCTGTCCTTTCAAATTCAAGCTGGCACCGATACAGCCTTAATTGGTCCCAATGGTGCTGGAAAAACGACTTTGGTTCAGGCCATTTTGGGGATACTACCCCGTCAGTCAGGATCTATATCTATATTAGGGACATCCTTGGGTCCTAAGGGGTATCTACCGGCTCGGATCCGGCAGCAGATTGCTTACCTGCCCCAGAGCTTTCAGTTCTACTCAGGTGTTCCCATGACAGTGGCAGAATTTGTTGGCTTAGGGTGGGGATCATTGCGACCTCAGCTCCCTTGGGTTCATTTAACTTCTCGCCGGCAAGCCATTCGGCAAGCTTTGGTTCAGGTGGATGCTCTGCATCTATTGAATCGATCTCTAGGGGGGTTGAGTGGGGGTGAAACCAAACGGGTTCTGCTTGCCTATTGTCTAGTGTGGCCTCGGCAGCTGCTGATCTTGGATGAAGCCCCAGCGGGGTTGGATGTGATGGCAGAGGGTGAGTTTTATCGGTTACTCAATGAGTTGAGACACTCCTTAGGGTGGGCCATTCTCCAAATCTCCCATGACTTTGATATGGTGAGTCGCCATTGTGATCATGTGTTGTGCATCAATCGAACCTTGATCTGTCAGGGTGCTCCCGCTGAAACGCTTGCCCTTGAGAGTCTCAAAGCTGCCTATGGTCCAGACTTCATCAGATATCAACATCGGTGTCGCTAATGGTAGAGATCCTCCAAAACACACTGGACCTATTTGCCCTACCTTTTATGCAGCGAGCCTTGATAGGGGGCATTTTAACCGGCTTACTGGGTGGCTTATTGGGGAGTTTTGCTATCCTTCGTAAGCTAGCCTTTTTCAGCGATGCGCTAGGCCACTCTGCCCTGTTAGGATTGGTGATTGGATTGCTATTGGGTTTGGATCCCAGTTGGTTTCTCCTGCCTTTTGCCCTTGTGTTTGGTTTGGGTGTCACTTGGATACTGGAGCAAACTCAGCTAGAAACAGATGCCGTCTTAAATATTACCTACTCCTCGTCACTGGCTCTAGCTGTCATTGGACTGACTTACACAGATGCTTATCGAGGCAGCCTCACACAGCTTTTATTTGGTGACATTTTGGGCATTAGTCAGACGGATCTGTGGCTGAGCGGCATGATGTTGATCGTCTGTGTTTTGGTGTTGGGATTAAGCCTTAAATCTCAGATGTTGATCTCGTTATATGAGCCTTTAGCTATTGCTCAGGGGGTCTCAACTCGGTTCCACCGCTGGCTATTTGTCAGCCTCCTATCTCTGGTTGTGGGTTTATCAATTCAGTCAGTTGGAGTGCTTTTGGTCAGTGCCTTCATCGTGATCCCCGCCTGTACAGCTCGCTTACTGACACGCCAATTCACCGCTTATGTACCTGTGTCAATGGCTGTAGGAGGGCTGAGTGCTGTTGTGGGTATGGTGGGATCGGCTGTGTTAAACTGGCCTTCGGGCCCTAGTATTGTGACTTCGCAATTGGGTTTCTTTTTGATAGCTACTTTTCTAGCTACCATTAAGCGAACTAGTATCCGTCAGTCTAGATAAACCAAACCAGCTTGTGCTCACAACTCTACAGGATCTCCCGTTTGCCCTAGACCCTGTAGACATAACTTTTCCCACCAACTCAAGTTGTAGGGGATCTATCTAAGGATAGGTGAAGTAATTGACTTAAGTACTAGATCCTACCAACTTCTTGGCAGACTCTTCTGTTGGCAGAGGTCCTAGCTTCACGCCATCAGGATAGTATTCCCAACCATCTCGGATCTTGATGTCCTTATCCCAAGGTAACTCGTACTTTCCTGCAGCCAAGTCCTTCACCCAAGTTAGGTAATTTTCACGTTCCCCACCTGGCTTACCGACATAACCTCGGCAACCAACATTGAAGATATTGTTTTCGAGGGCCCAATTTTTGCGGGCTTCATCCACCATTCTGGGGAACAGCTCAGATGTCACAATTTCCCAGGGATTACGGTGGCCCTGCTGAATCACATTTCCGTCGTAGTTGCAAACCGTTCCTTCACCAAAGTAGTAGAATACACCGTCATAACCCGCCAAGTTGACAGAGATGGTGTACATCAAGTTTTGCCAAGCATTAGTCTGATTTGTCAAGATCCACTGATCATTGACCTGAGTTGAATATCCAGAGATGCGGATATAGACATTGCACCCTTTATAAGCAGCCTCTCGCGCTAATTCAGGGAACATCCCATCATGACAAATACAAACCGCAAGTTTAGATCCCTTAGGTCCATCACAGACCGGCATGCCGTAATTCCCTGGATACCAAGGTTCAATTGGCACCCAAGGTTGCAGTTTGCGATAGTGAAGGGCAATTTCGCCTTGATCGTTGATGATAATGGCAGTGTTAAAAGGCGGTAGTCCAGCCACATCATTCTTCTCCATCAGAGAAAAGACGCCCCAGACTTTGTTACGCACACAAGCCTCTCGGAACTGATCAATTTCTGGACTATCTACTGTCAAAAGCATTTCGTCATATGTCCAGATTTTTGTATTCAACCCTTGAGTAGAGTACTCAGGCATCACAATCAGATCCAGGCCAGGGTAACCCGCTTTAGTGTTGTCAACGGCTTTACAAATCTGCTTGACCTGAGTCTGAACATCTTCCGGGCCAGTGATGACTGGAACTGGGTACTGAATCATGGCAATGAGCAAAGCCTCTGACCATGAACTGACACTTCCTGTACTACCCATTTCAAAACCTCCCTGAGGTATGTGGTGAATATGCCGAACATCATAGGGAAGGCGAAGGGTGATATTTGTATAGACTAACACAAAACAAAGAATGATAATCATTATTATTCTCACCTTCCTTTGCCGACCATCGTTCGTTACAAGAGCGATGCTTTGACACCGATCCGGATTGGTTAGGTCCCAAATATCTGAAACAATTTCAAGCTGATCCCTCACCCCTTATGACCCAACTTCGACGAGTCCAGAGATCTGGCGCCTTGCAACTCTGAGAGAACTGTCAGGTGCAATTGATCCAGTGGTGGAGAATGTGCTAATTTCGCCTAGATCTAAGACCTTTATGCTCACGATTGGAACGACCAAAGCCTTTCCCCGAAGATGTTTGGGTCCAGATCAAAATTTCACCGGCTTCTCCTCCGGCCGCCAGGAAATGTCCTTGTGGATCCCAGCTCAGACAGGAAAATCCTTGTTCCACACCCTCCAACATCTGGCCTAAAACGCCTACTTTGGTCCAGAGGTACAGGCAGCCATCCGATCCAGCAGAGGCTAGTAGAAAAGATCCGGGTTGAAATGCAGCTGCTCTTACCGTGGCTTCATGAACCGATAAGGGTTCTGCGACCCACCCCGCCGCTTCACTTTGCTCCTTGTGCCAAACAACCAAATTCTCAGCTGCTAAGGCTACTAACAAGGGGGCTTGAGCAGAGGTGAGTTGATCTGACCAGATCAGCTGTCGAACTTTGCCTGGAAATCCAGTCATGGCCCAAGGATCAGGATTACCCCATTCTGTTAGGATAATCGTTCGATCTAGATTACCACTGGCCAGGAACCGCCCTTCTGGAGACCAGGATACCGCCAGGGTGGCTGAGGGAATCTCAATCACGTAAGGATCCTCATCCCAGTCTGCAACATTCCAGATCTTAACGCCTTGATAACCCGCTACGGTCAGTCCATGTCCATGGGGATGCCAGGTGAGATCGAGGACTGAGGAGGCTTCAAACGGTAAGGTCACTTCAATGTCCTGAGTGATCGCATTCCAAACCTGCACATATTTCCCAACACTAAAGGCTAACTGAGGTGAGTAGGGGTGCCAGCTCAAACGATCCACCCAGACATTGCCCAAATTCAGCTCTGCGGCCAGGAGTCCAGGTTGGCTTAGATCCCAAATCCAAATCCGTCCCTGTCCTCCTGCTGCCAGATATTGTCCCTCGGTAGAAAAGCCCAGACAGTCAAGTGTTTGATCTTTCACCACCATTAACGGAAGTACGGAAAGCGACTCTCGCTGCCAAAGCATCATTTCACCGGCAGAAGTGGTGATAGCCAGGATCTGACTGTCAGGAGACCACGCCAGCCCAGTTACATAATCTGAGAGACATCCCTGCCAATGGGGGGTTAACACTTGTTGCCCAAAGCCCATCACAATAAACAGCCTTGAAAATCAGTCTTCAATTGAGATTCATCTAGATTGCGCCCAATAAACACGAGTTCATTTTTGCGTGGTTCGTCTGGCTTCCATAAACGATCAGCAACACCGTCAAAGAGCATATGAACACCTTGAAAGACGTACCGCCGGTCTTCTCCTGCAATATTCAAGATGCCTTTCATCCGGAAAATATCGGGTCCTTGGGTTTGCAGTAGCTGGCTTAACCAAGCATTCAAGCGTTCACCATCCAGCGATCCCGCTGCCGTGAGACACACAGATCCCACCGATTCATCATGCTCATGAGCATCCTCACTCAAAAATTGGGGATCGATACTTAAAGCGCGCTGAAGGTCAAAGGCTCCAACTCCTAACACCGCCTCCATATCGATAGCGGCATCCTGAGTCCGATAAATTTTGGCCATCACATTCATGCTACGGATTTTCTGTTCCAAGGCTTCTAATTCAGCTGTAGCCACCAGATCTGTTTTATTCAAAAGAATGACATCTGCAAAAGCAATCTGTTCTTGAGCTTCATCGGCCTCCCAGTGTTGATGAATATGCTTAGCATCCACAACTGTTACAACAGCATCTAAACTCATTTGCTCCTGCAGGTCTTCATCTACAAAAAAGGTTTGAATCACTGGAGCAGGATCGGCTAACCCCGTAGTTTCAATCACAAGATGCTCAAATTTGTCCCGCCGCCGCATCAAATTGCCAATAATCCGTATGAGATCACCTCGAACGGTGCAGCAGATACAACCATTATTCATCTCAAAGATCTCTTCATCAGCATCAATCACCAGCTGATTGTCGATGCCTACATCTCCAAATTCATTAATAATGACGGCCACTTTCTTCCCATGTTCGTAGGTTAGCATACGATTTAATAATGTTGTCTTACCTGCACCTAAGTACCCCGTAAGTACCGTAACAGGCACTCGACTCTCACTCGATCTACCGGAACTTGAAACCATGGCAGCCACCTAATAACGAGAATCATTATCATGCATTATAAATGATGATCACTTGATTCAGTCATCAGCCAATTGATCCAGAGTTGGTCTATGAAGTTATCTGAACCTTACTGGACGTGAACTCTAATCTTGCTAACACCATTATTGCCTGAGACTAGTATCAAAGTTGAACCTTTCATTGTGCAATTGATCTCAACTTTTAGTTTGTTATCTGCTGGGGATATCGTTGTCAATTCAAAGTTGGGTATAGAAGCAATTTGAGCATTCAAGGCGTTAACTAAAAGAGGGGAAGGCACAATACCAAAACTATTGAGGATAACTGTCTGTTTCTCTTCTGGAGTGCAGATTATTGATGTTGAATTAAAATCACCACCACCATCTGAAACCAATGATACATACGTGATCTCTGATTCGATGCTAACACCTCCAACTAAAGCCACTACATGATTACCAGTTGGGACTGCTTGATATAATACAGGACTGACAAAATCGAAAGGGTTGAACTGGGCAACAACTTCCGTCACAGCCTCTCCATTCTTGTCTGTAAAGCTTTTAGGGTAAGTGACAGAACTACTAGGGGTGAGATCCGGTTGAGTTTCAATTGCCCAAGTCACTGGAATATTTTGAAGTGGTTGCCCTGCCTGCGTCACTCTTGCCCTTGCAACTCGACTAAAAGTTGATCCAGCAAAAAGACTGATATTAAGGTGAATCTGAATAGTGTTTTCTGGAATCCCCTGGCCTGGGACAACTAAAATATCATCGGTTGCAACAACATCCTCGACATCTAGTAGATCATTGATACGTGCTGCAATTCTGTCAGGAGCAGATCCCACTTGCAATTGTGCCAGCAAGGCTGCGACATCGTACAAATTAAGAATACCTTCTCCTGCATTCACATAGTTGGTATTGAAAAGAGTGGGCACTGGATCTAGGGATGCAACGTCAATCTGGTCTTGAGAGTCTAGTAACAGATTAGCCTGATCAACAATGGCTGAAGCTGTTGTTGCACCAGTTTGGAGAGTGGCCAGCACCAAAGCCACATCTTCAATTGACACTTGAGGGGTTCCTTGATAGAGGAATTGACTGGTTTCTGTTTTTGAGGATTGAGATGTGACTACATTAAGATGGGTGCCATCTGGTACAGGCAATTGAATATGGTCGAAGGGATCTAGATTAACCAGAGCTGTTTGCAAATCAGCCCCATAGGAAACATAGTTTTGATCGGCTGTAGATTCTATTGGAGTGAAGATCACATTTTGAAAACTAAACTGCTTGGGCAAATGATGACCTGAAAGTTCAAACCTAAGTTCTCCCCCTCGTAAATGATTTGTCACCGGGGGTGTTAGATGAGCAACGCCTGCCTGAACTATGCCTTGAGACCCTTGTGTTTGAACTAGCTCATTGGGGGCCAAAGGAGCAAGGGCTTGATCTAAGCCGACACTATTGCTATGGGATCCACAAGAAACAAGGGTTCCAAATGCAACGGCACCTGAAACGAACAAAATTTGTAAACTATTTCGATGATTCATAGAAGCAGCATTGATAAAAGGTTTTGACTCACTACACCTACTTAGGCCTGTGTGGGTATAAGTCAGTACCCTTTACCTGAGAGAATTATGCAGCTTTACCAACAAAACCATTGGCAATTTATCACTTTTGACTACAGTCAGACCCTTTTACATCCATCTCAATTACGTTGATCAGCCAGAGGTTTCCACCAGTAGACGCTTTCTAGAGGTTCTGATCCGCCACGCCACATTAAGTTCCACTTCTCTCGACGGATCAAGATCTCGAGCGAGGGGCTACACTAAGCTGTTGAAGGTTGCTCCAGATTTGTGACTTAAATCACTGACATGAGTAACCATGACTTTGTTCAGGGCTAGGTTAGGATGCTGTTCACTCCAAACTTTAGAGGCTTTTGGCGAAGATAAAGACATCGAGATTCAGGAAAAACATGATGCCTTCTGCAAAAGCTCTCACTCTAACCGTTACTGTATTGATGTCTGCTTTGTGTCTATCTGCTCCTGCTTATGCTGGGGGTCGTGTTCGGGCCAGTGGTTATAACCCTGAGACCGGCAATGCTGCTACAACGGGTGGGGGTTACCATACTGAGAGTGGAACTCGTTGGAGACAGACAGGTGTTTACGATGCTTCGACTGAAACTTACACAGGAGCCAGTGGCATCTATAATCCTTCCACCAACCAAGGATTTACCACTTCAACTTCAGCGACTCGGGGAGTTGGAGCCACCACTAATATCAATACCGTCAATAATGGCAGTTATGAGTGCAACACGTCACGCAGTTCCGCTAGTTGTGTCGAACTGGGTCAGTAAAAAACTTTGGATCTACAGTATTAGGCTCAAATCAGCTCTACCTTACGCTGTAGACCCAACCGATTTTCAGGTCCCTGTCCTGACTTTAACCCTCAGGCTAATGAAGACCTTGAGTGGCTCGGGTCTCAAGTTACTACTCAAGACTACTAACAAGTTCATGAGTAATACTAACTGTTTTAGGAGGCCAATTGATGAAATTCCTTTTTCGTACATTGACTGTTCTACCATCGGTTGTGCTTAGTGTTTTACTTTTACCCTCCAATACAACACCATTACAAGCAGCACCACGCGTGATGACAGAAAGTGGCCTAGTTGAAGGCCAAGTGCAAGAAGGACTTCATGTTTTTAAAGGTATTCCATATGCTGCTCCACCTGTTGGTAATCTCAGATGGCAGCCCCCACAACCTCCGCTCCAGTGGACAGGCCCATTAAAAGCTCATGAGTATGGTTCGATCTGCCCTCAGAAAAATGCGTTTGCCCCTAATCAGGACGAAGATTGTCTTTTCCTCAATATTTGGTCTCCTGCTGATGCGTCTGGCAAACCTTACCCTGTCATGGTCTGGATTCATGGAGGTGGATTTGTAACAGGGAGTGGCAAGATCGAAGGAGAGAACCTGGCCCAGCAAGGTGTGATCGTTGTTTCACTCAATTATCGACTAGGGCGACTCGGTACATTTGCTCATCCAGCTTTATTGAATTGAAAGAATATCCGCCTGGCCAGTACCCTGCAAATTTCTGGATGCTTGATCAAATCGCTGCTCTCAAATGGGTTCAACGTAATATTGGTCAGTTTGGAGGTGATCCCTCACGCGTCAAAGTCTTTGGTGTTTCGGCTGGTGGTGCATCAATTAACATCTTGATGGGATCTCCCCTAGCAGCAGGGACATTCCAGGGAGCTATTGCTCAAAGTGGCTTGGGTGGATTTGGCCTCATCCGGCAACTCAAAGAAGACTATCCTGGAATGGAATCTCAGATCACGATAGGTCAGCGGTTTGCTAAAAGTCGGTGGATCTTCAATAACAATAAAGCTCCAGCTACTGCCTTACGTGCCCTTCTCTGGAAAAACGTAGCCCGAATAGGGAATAAACCAGAACATCGTTTTGGTATGGGGCCTGTAGTGGATGGATCCACCCTACCCGATGATTTATAAACTATCTTTGCTCAAGGTCGGCAATTAAACGTACCGTTTATTGGTGGAGCCAACAGTTTTGAAGCATCCTTACTAACAATTAACGGATGGAACGAAGATGCTTTGAATGAAAGAAGGTGAGCTGCCAGATATCGATGAGGCTATTGCTATTACGCAGTTATCAGAAAGTCGAGTTTCACGATCATTGGCTCATCTGGAGTCATTATTGAAAAGTACTTCAGGCTAAGGTTTTTCAAACTCTATCTGGGCGAAGTGATCTTGGACTGTTTTATAGATAAACCTGATAGTCAGATTGCTGATTATCAAGACAAGATTCCAATAATATTGGTGATCACTCCCCAGATCTTGGTCGGTTGATCGGGATCTAGAACTTCAACAGAGGGTTGAGAGCCAACAGATATCAGAAGCTGATGGTTGTCACTTTGGCGTAGCTTTTTAACCACTAGAGAGTCTTCCAGGGTAATCACCACCAGACTTTGATCTCGTGGTTCTAGAGTCCGATTCACAACCAGTAGATCACCAGCCTGAATATACGGTTCAATCGGTTCTCCTACTGCTCGGAGAAAAAATGTTGAACCTGGAGACTTCCTCACCAAGGATAGCTTGAGTTGTCGCTCATGTTCACTGTGGATATTGCTAGATAAGATCAAATTGTGGATCAGACATGCGATGATCCATTGCTCCTTGGGGGTTGGATCTGGGATCCCAGTGGCAAACGTTGTCATGATCACTCTCCTGATTTTCACTATATTTGTACAACATTTTTTATCAATAGTAAATGGATCTCTGATCGTGATCCAGGTTCTAAAGTCAGAGATTCAAATCTAAGTTATCAGACAATGCTCCAAAATTCAGTTGTCTAGGATCTGTTATGTGACTGACTAATATCTTCTGTGATATACAGATCAGCGTCTCCTATGACTGTGACCGTCTGATGTGGATGGTTACTAGGGTAGATATTGAGCATGGTGAGTGATAAGTTTACCGTTTTTAATTTGATTGATAGGTGAAGCCAGATCTCTTGAAAATCTACTACTGAGGTGTTTTGTGAGTAGGTCCTGTATGAATTAGCTCTTGATCCAGGCAAACCACTTCGCCTGGATCTAAGATACTATGCCTCAACATTGAGCATCAGATTAGCTCGCATGAAAGCACTCAGCACTTCAGGATCACCAGCCATGAACTGATCCACATTTCTAGTCTCAATCCCTGTCCGGTCATCTTTGATCAGACGATAAGGATCAAAGCTATAGGTGCGGATACGACTGCCGAAACCTGTTTCAACCCGCTCCCCTCGAATAGCCTGCAGATGTTGGTCTTGCTTCTGACGCTCTAAGTCAGCCAACTTAGCTCGTAAGATCTCAAGGGCCCGCTGTTTATTTTGCAACTGGCTTCGTTGCTCCTCACAGCGGACTTGTAAACCAGAAGGCTTATGTGTGACCCTGACAGCCGTTTCAACCTTATTGACATTTTGGCCTCCATTGCCACCTGCACAGCAGGTTGTGATCTCTAAGTCCTTATAATCGAGAGTAAACTCCTCATGTTTGATTAGTGGGATCACCTCGACTCCACTGAAGCTAGTATGACGCTTGCCATTGCCAAACGGACTGATTCGTTGGATGCGATGGTTACCTCGTTCATTTTTGAGATACCCATAGGCATACTGGCCACGAACAAGTAGGCTGGCTGATTTCAAGGTCTTTGCTTGTGGGCCTGGTGAGTGATCTGAGAGGGTAACTTCGTAACCCATAGCGGTAGACCAACCCACATACATCTCCACCAATGTCAGGGCCCATGCTTGAGACTCTAGCCCACCAGCACCCGCCATGACTGTGAGAACAGCATCACACTGATCATGGGGGCCTGATAGTAAGTGTTCGGTTTGCCAGCGATTGAGATCTGTTTCGAGGGCCTGGATCAAGGCATCCGCTTCATCTTGCATCTCGAGTTCCAGTGCAATGGCTAGATCCTCATGGTGATTGAGGCATCGTTCCAGCACGGACCACTCGGATTGAAGATGACATAAGGTTTGATTGATCTGAGAGGCTTCTGAAGGATGGTGCCAGATCTCGGGGTTGCTGGCGTCATGTAAGAGGGCTTGAATCTTGACAGGATGATCCCTAAAGGTAGCTCCGCAGCTCCTCTAGTGCTTGATCGATTCTGGATATGCGTTGACTCAACATGATCGATCCTCCTTTGACAGTCTCTTCATCCTATCTTACTCTGAATTAATTCTCTAAGATCTGCCAAGTCGTTAGAGTTGTTCTGATCATCTAAGTAGGTCGTGCTAAAAAGGTTAACCTATGTAACAGATTGTTGCTTGGCTCG
>CAYSWV010000053.1:0-31580 GCA_964434865.1 uncultured bacterium | reverse complement strand
CTCACAACTTCCCCTTGGATTTGGCAGCTGTTGAAGTCACTGCTCCTTCCATCAACGGCTAGTTGAGTGCATCTCTATTGCATGTGACTAGTAAGCAAATAATCTATGGTTTACGGCGCTCTTCCTGGGCGCTTTTTTTAGGAATGCACGCAAGAAAGTCTGGAGCTAAGAACTTGAGATCCGAGCAAGTCTTATAAAGCTCTGTCGATTGCCGTAATTTTAACTATGCAAGGGGTTGCGCTAGGGTACAGCATTTGACTGGAACAAGGCTGCTCAAAGGTGAAAGCGAGTAGATTGTAGTTTGTCAAGAGTCACTTATCCGTAGTTTCTCTCAATCATTCCGATGTTTTGCGGAAGTTAGACTACTCTTGATCTCGGTAGTATAGTCCAAGTTAGGTCCCTGTAATCTAGGTTAAAACTTCAATAGTCCAGTCATCTACTCAGAGCTAAGGCAGTGAGTCTGGCACGAGCCTTTGATGCTTCAGAGTTAGAATTCGAGAAATGGCTGTTTGTAATTGCTTATTAATGGGTTTGATGCATGTTACCACTACTCAATCCTTTAGATTTAACCCAAACTCTGCAGCAAGCCTTGGTGGGAATCCAAGTTAAAGTAACTGTCCGTAATCAACATCTATTTATTTTGTTAGAGTACACGACTGCATTGAGAGATCCTTCATCGGCTCTTCAGGTCATCTATAGTCGTCTTAGTAGCTATCGTACTCAGGGTCTAACTCAGGTCAAAATCTTTGGGCGCATTGTTGGCCAACACCACCCTCAATGGCAAAAAGTGTTTTCACTACCTATTCAGGATTCTAGCTCTGTTGTGACCTCTCTAGAAATCACTCCTACAACGACACATTGGTTACATGCTATTCCTCGTCTCTTCAAAAAACTTTGGGATCGAGTCCCTGCTTTTACTACAACAGGGCACCTCAATAAGCTTTATCGGAAGGGACTATATGCACTCAGCCAAGGGGACCTCGAGAAAGCCACTCTAACATTTAACTCAATTATCGAACTTCGATCTACCGAGGCATTGGCTTATTGTTATCTAGGTCAATCCTACTTAAAACAAAAAGACTTTTTTAAGGCTATTCAAAGTTATTGGTCAGCCAAAAGACTAAATTATGACTCAGGTGATTTTAATTTAGAGAGTGAATTGATCAAAGCTTATGTTCTTTATGCTAGACAATTAATTCAGGCTGGAGAGTATTCTGAAGCGATGATTCAACTTCAGATTGCTGAGTCCCTAGACCCACCGAGCCTAAGTGATCAGGCCTTAGTTCAACGACTTTTAGGACGCTTATTGAGTCACTTGCGTCAATGGGATTCAGCGATTGCAGCCTTCAAGATTGCGTTACAATGTCAACCTACCCATGTTGGTGTTTTAAGTGATTATGGATGGGTGTTAAGTTGCAAGGGCGATCAAGATGGTGCGATTGCAACCTATACCAAAGCTTTATCTCTCAATAGTTCTTTGAGTTTAATTCATCATCGCCTGGGGATTGCTCTGCTAAAGCGGGGAGACTTACGTCAAGCAATGGGGGAATATCACAAAGCTCTGACCCTTACATCGCAGCCTGATCCAACCTTGAGGGCCGATATGGGGATGGCTTTACTCCTGTCTGGACAAATGACTAGAGCTGTACAAGAGATTCAGTTAGCCTTAACTCAGTCATCTACCTGTGCCAAAGCTCATATGGCTCGGGGTTGTCTTTTAGCTTTGCAAGGAGAGTATTCTCAAGCTACTCAACATTTTGAACAGTCTCTGGACTTAGATCCAAACCTGCTAGAAGCCTCTGCCCACATTGGTTTGGTACAACTGTTGAGTCGAGAACATCGTGATGTCTCTCATGCTTCCATTATGAAAAAATCAATACATTCTCGCCAAATCGAACAGATCACAGTCCAGTTTGAAAAAGTATTGTCCCAAGATTCTAACATTGCTGAAGCCCACTTTGGCTTAGGAGAGGTATATCGGTTACGGGGCAATGTGCTATTTGCAATGCGAAGCTATCAAGCCGCTATTAATGCCAATGGTAGTTTTGTTGATGCTTATTTCAAGTTAGGGACACTTAGCGCATCGATGGGCCGAACGGATCGAGCCATTGAGTCGTTCCGAGCCACCTTACAATTAAACTCTCATTATCCAGATGCTCGTATCAACTTAGAAAAACTCTTGTCGAGACACCATTCTAAAATTTTGACGCCTCAAACTTTTAAATAATACTTTTAAATAAATAAATAGGATCTTGTGCTTTTTGTCTTGTTCTTCAGTCATTCCAAACTACAGCCTTTGAAGCACCTTTCTCGTCTCACAAGCCTGGGTTGAGTTTTTCTCATCTTATACCTGAGGAAATTGATTTTGCAACAACCAAATGATTTCTCTACACTAGGAGTCATACTAGTTAACTTTAAACTATCTAAACTTGAAGATATCACCTATCGTCATCTGGAGTAAGTCATGATGAATGTTACCAATAAAAACTGGTCCCGCCGAAACACTTTGATTCTGATGGGAGGAGCGATGGGAAGTTGGCTATCCTTAAACAACACACAGTCTATTGAAGATTTACCCTCTGAATTACCTGATTCTATTGCTGAAATACTGCTGAACACTTCCGATCCAGACACTGTGTTGACGGTGCTTATGCCTGCTGTAGTAGATGTCCTCCAGTGTGATCGTTGTTTTCTCTACATTCGGGATCCCCAACAACAGCGTACTCGAATCACTCATGGTTACAGCCGTGAAGCTCGTTGGCCAACCATGGTCCAAACGAATTGGAGCCCTGAACCGTCTGATTTAAACACCAAAGATCCATTGACATTATCGGCTTATCAGTCCTCTGAAGCACACTTTATTGAAGATATTGAAGCCGCATCACCGGGCACTCTAGACATCAACCTTGAACGTTCAGTCTTTGGACATCGAGCTCTAATCCATGCTCCTATTTATAGCGATGATGAATTTTATGGTATTTTGGAACCTTGCGTTTTTGAAGTCCCTAGACGCTGGACAGATCAGGATCGTGTGATCATCCAGGCTTTACAACACGTGCTAGGAATCTGGATCATACGCTATCTTCAATCCGTTCGCTAGTGGAACTTAACCCTAGGATAGGGTAGAAAACTCAGTAACTTAACGAAATCTTGAAGCGATTATCCAAACCACAGGCGGACAATAGATACATCATCCATAAACGGTTGATCACTACTGAATGATTGAGCAACTTTAATGATGTGATCTAAGTTATCTTGTGCAATACCTTTTAATTGACATAAGCTTTGGCTAAAGGCTTGCAACCCCCATAACTCCCCAGAAGCATTGGTAATTTCATAGATACCATCACTAAATAAATACAACTCACTATTGGATGGAATTTTGATCTTGGCAGACTGAAACTTGATTTCAGCAATCATCCCAATGGGTAAATTGGGGGTTTTCAATGTGGTGACTGTAACCTCAGGATCAGAAGAGGTAATGAGTAAGCCTGGTGGATGGCCAGCGCTACTGTAAGAAAGGGTTCGGGTAGGTAGGTGATAGGTGCCATACCACATCGTAAAGTAAAGCTCATTTTGTTCTGACATCTGAAAGTTGGCATTGAGTTCTTGAAGGACAGCAGCCGGATCTTTGAAATCAACCGAGAAAGACTGCGATCGCAAGAGGTTAATCAGAGAAACTGACAATAGAGCCGCCCCAACACCATGACCAGAAACATCTAATAGATAAACAGCTAAGGTTTCTGCATCTAACCAGTGGTAATTAAAACAATCTCCACCTAGTTCTTGAGAAGGAATAAACACCCAATCTGTTTCAACCTGACCATCAGCAAAGATTTGTGCAGGTGGGAGCAAAGAACGTACGTAATTAGCAGCTTGATTGAGTTCTGAACGGAGTTGTTCAGTCTGTTTTTGCAGATCCCAACTCAGCTGATGGAGTCGTAACCCAGCCCGTACCCGAGCTTGCAATTCATTGGCATCAATAGGCTTGGTCAAAAACTCATCAGCTCCAGCATCAAGACCTTGTACCCGATCTTCAACATCAGTACGTGCGGTCAGTAAAACAAAAAATGTTGTGGATAAGGTGGGATCTGATTTTAAGATTCGACACACTTCAAGCCCGTCTTTCTCAGGCATCATCCAATCACAAATGACTAACGCGGGACGTAGTTCTTGAGCTAAAGCAACGCCCTCTTGACCATCATTAGCGATTTTGACAACGTACCCTTGGCGCTCCAGGTTGCGCTGTAAGAGTAAACGGGTGGTGGGATCATCATCAATGATCAGGATAGAAGCCATAAAGAGCTGAGGTGAAAATGAAATCTAGATTTATTAGTTAATGGTCATAAAGTCTCAACTCATGACTTGATAACAGATATAGCCAAACATAGCAATGCGATCCAATGTCCAATTATTTCCTATCACCGGGTAAACTAATTACAACTAGCTGTTAACCCTAAGTCCACTGTTAGTCCACTGTTGGCTTAGATGAGTTAAGGGAGTGGGGTTGGCTACTCTAATGTTAATGGCCACACCTTGGCTGAATCTGATCTAGAGATGACCTAGAGATTAATGATGAGGTTAGGGTAGGTGCAGTCATCAGTCACGAGATGCATCTTCGGATCTCCTATGCTAATGTTCTGTTGCCAGCCCTTGTTTTTGGAATGACAAACGTGGTTACTGTCCCTTCCTTACAAGTCAATTCCAATCTTGATGCTTTAGATCAAGTGCTGGACTGGTTTGAGTCCTTTAAGGAAGACCCCTTACCAGTTCAGACCTGGCTTCAATGCCAACTTGCCATTGCTGAGGGCTTTACCAATGCAGTTAGACATGCTCACTGCTCGCTCCCTGAGAGTACACCCATTCGACTAGAATTGACATTTCAGAATGAGATTATTGAGATCCGCATCTGGGATTATGGTCCTCCCTTTGATATGGATTTTTTCATCTCAACGTTACCAGAAACGGTAGACACTGAGGCTGAGGGAGGGCGTGGGATTTTATTGATGAAAGCTATTGCAACCCAACTAAGTTATCGCCGGGTTGATAATGAGAAAAACTGTTTACTTATTGTCAAAGATTATAGTGAAGCGATTGAAGTTGAAGCAAAAGTGAGTGAAGTCAATTAACTAACCTAAAGTTGAATGTTTGATGCGTATTGGGATGGCCACAGGATACTATGCTTCTAAATGCGCGATGGCCCTTTGTTTATGAGTCCTATCACCCTTGGATCTGTTGCCCTTTGGCGGGACTGCTTTACCTTGTTTCTGAGTATTGTGGTCCAAGCTTTACCGTTCCTAGTATTAGGAGTCGGCCTATCAGGCATTCTGGCTGTGTTTGTGGATGAGCGGCAGATTATCCGGTTTTTACCTAAACAGCGATGGGCCAGTTCAGTGGTGGGGGGAACGTTAGGGTTTTTGTTTCCGGTTTGTGAGTGTGGTAATTTACCTGTGGCTCGGCAACTGGTTACCAAAGGGGTTCCCCCTCATGTTGCCATTGCCTTCTTGTTAGCAGCTCCAGTCTTCAACCCAGTTGTGATTGTTGCCACCTGGATCGCCTTTCGACAACTACCCGAATTAGTATTTTGGCGCATTAGTTTCTCCTTGGGGATGGCAGTGGTGGTGGGTTGGATCTTTAGTTTCCAAAGAGATCTGACACCGTTACTGCAACCTGCTATCCAACAGAGTCTGAGCCGCCCGTCATTGCTACAAGGGGGAACATTTTGGATACCTGCCACACCCTCCGATCCCTTGACTGTCATCAGTGCAGAACAAGTCTACCAAGGTGCCCTCGATAACCCGCCGATCCGCTTCATTCAAAAAATGGGGCAATTAGTTGATACTTGGGTGCGCGAATTAAGGGAACTAGGAGCTGTCTTGATCTTAGGGGCCGCCACAGCAGCTTTGATCCAAACTTTGATTCCACGCTCAGTGCTACTCCAATTTGGTCAAGATCCTCTGAGTTCCATTCTGGTCATGATTGGTCTGGCGACTATTGTCTCTATTTGCTCAACCGTTGACGCCTTTTTTGCCTTGGCTTTTGTAACAACTTTTACACCTGCCTCTTTATTGGCTTTTCTCGTATTCGGCCCTGTGATTGATCTGAAAGCGATTGGATTGATGTTGACCCTATTTAAACCACGTGCCATTCTTTACATCATTGTGCTAACTCTTCAGTTTACCTTGATCGGATCGTTGGTGCTGAATAGGGTGAGCTGACTCATCCAACACCCATAGAAAGACGGAAGAGGTGAAATATCTGATTCTGAGTTCGGCACACTAAGGTTATCCCAGTTGAGCTTGAGGAGTGTTACCGAGTGATGGACCGAGGGCAGTCAGTTCAGCTATGTTATGATGTTTTAACTTTGCCGCAACCTTGAGTAAGCTGGCATACTTGATGGTGTTAGATCTACTTTTAGTATCGCTTTATAATCAGGGATTACTCATTATTGACTCAGTATGACGGTGAGGAGGCTATGGTAACACCCAAATCTGTAACTCCAGATGAGCTTAGCCATGAGTTACAGACCCTCCTATCTCAATACTCTTTTCGAGTGCATTGTGCGGCCAGAGGAGACAAATTCCATGTTCTGCTTGACTATACCTCCATCGAAGACTGGGATCCCTTTACCATCAAATCCCAGATTGAAGAGGTATCTCAACATACCCAGCTAGAGGGCATTGATGAGCTGCACCTCTACGGTAGATTTTCAGGTCAGCGGTCGCCGGAATGGCATTTTGTGATCCCATTGACATTTCCAGAGCCAGTTGAATCTACAGATCAAGTTACAGATCAAGTTACAGATCAAATCGTTGAAACACTGACTGAAACCACTGAAACTATAGCTCCCAGTGTTGCTCAGAATGGAACTCATGATCAAGGAGTGAAAGTCACTGCCGAACTTGAGGCAGTCGTTAGCACTTCAGCTGAGATGAGTAAGTTATCTGGCTTTGATCAAGCACCTAGTGAGCTATCAACGAATCAAACCCTGCTGGGCAACGAACTGATCATGATGGGACCTCGGTCTGCTCAGTCAGGATCTCCCCTCAATTCTAGTCCCCAATCCAGCCAACCCATCCCATCTCCACCTAAAGTTACTGCAGTGACAACGACTGAAGAGCATCTGGCTCGTTCTGGTGATATTATCCTAGGTGGACGGTATCAAGTTTTGAAAGTTCTAGGAACAGGTGGATTTGGTCGGACTTTTCTTGCTCAAGACCAACAACGGCCTGGGCATCCAACCTGTGTGGTGAAGCAATTTAGACCCAAGTTTTCTGATGCCACTCTACTAGATAATGCCCGACGACAATTCAACGTTGAAGCTGAAACCCTAGAACAACTGGGTCGCCATGATCAAATACCTCGCTTGTTAGCCTACTTTGAGGAAGGTGGGGACTTTTTCCTAGTCCAAGAGTTTATTAAAGGGCATTCGTTAAGCAGCGAAATTCAAGCAGGCATCTTCACAGAAGCCCAAGTGATTACCTTATTAGAAGATCTCTTGAATGTCTTGGCCTTTGTGCATGATCATCAGGTCATTCATCGAGATATCAAACCTGAAAATGTGATCCGTCGAGAAGACGATCATCGGTTGGTTTTAATTGATTTTGGGGCGGGTAAGCAACTCCAATCTGAAGAAGAGGAATCAGTAGCTATTGGTACTTTAGGCTACAACCCACCTGAGCAATACAGCGGCTCACCCCAGTTAAATAGTGATATTTACGCTTTAGGGATGGTGGCGATCCAGGGCTTAACCGGATTGCGACCCACCCAGCTGTCTATTGATCCCAAATCAGGTCAAATCTTATGGCGGTCTCAAGCCAAAGTGACTGATAAGCTAGCCGATATTATTGATCGGATGGTTAAAGTAGAGACAGTTGCACGCTACCCAAGTGCCTCTGCGGTATTACAAGATCTGGAACGTGGCTTTCGTCCCTTGTTCTCACCCGCTACTCTTTTCAAGGATCGACGAGTCAAGTATTTGCAGCAACAATTGCAAAAACCCCGCATCCTAATGTCAACTGGACTAGGGACGCTTGGAGTCAGTGCTTTGATCTTTGGGATCTCCTGGTTTCACTACAGTAATGGTCTGCAAACAGCTCGTGAATCTTACTATGCAGGTTGGTTACATGCCCAAACCGAAGATTGGCCCCTGGCTAAACAGGAGTACCAGGCTGCCCTAAATCGGAATCGCTTATTTCCCAAAGCCAGAGCCTCTCTCAATCATTTAATGCAACGAGTTGAAGCTTTAGAAGCGGAAATCCCAACCAAACAGAGCGAGTATCTAGATCAACCTGATAGCTTTGAGGCTTTACTGGCTCTCACAGAAGCCTATATTCAAACTGGTGATTCTGCTAATGCTATCATTCTCCTGAGTCGGACGAATCAGCAGGATAATCCACAGGTCTTTTTTCTGCTAGGTCGGGCCTATGCTCAGCAAGAAAACTGGGAACAAGCCGTTGAGCATTTTGAACAGGCCGTAAGTTTAAATTCTCTTTTTGTTGAAGCTCGGATCCAATATGGGTTGGCTTTAATCCAACTCGGTGATTATCACCGGGCTGTGAGTACTTTGAGGATTGCCACCGAAATCAGCAGCAACAACCAGGTAGCCTATTATCATCTGGGTCGAGCTCATGCCCTTTTGCAGGAGTGGGATCAGGCCATCCAAAACTATCTAATCGCTATCTCCCTCAATCCCGATTACTTAGATATGCACCACGATTTAGGCTACTCGCTTTATGCCTCCGGTCAACTGGATCGGGCGATCCAACTCTATCGTGAAGCTGTTGAAACTACGCCCTCGCCCCGTGACTATTATTTGTTAGGCAATGCTTACTATGCAAATCAAGATTTAGACGCTGCCGAAGCAGCCTACCTTCAAGCCATTGGTGAAAATGATCTAACCGCTGATCCGCTCTATTACATCCGATTGGGTCAGGTGCTGGCCGAACAACGAGATTGGGAAAAAGCAGAAGACTACTTAGCAACATCAGTGACGGTCGCGGGTGATGCTCAAGATGAAGCAATTGTGGCTAGTGCTACCAGTCAATATGGTTTTCTCTTAGCCGAACAGGCTGTTGCAGAAGGAGGCAACATTACCCAACAAATCCAACAACTCGAAGCCGCCGAACAACAATTGCAAGCTGCCATTCGGCAGGATAGCCGGGATGCTGTGACCCACTTTCGCTTGGGTTTGGTACGAGTCGTGAAAGGAGATCCACAGTCTGCTATTGATAGCTTACAGGCTTCTGTACAACTGAATCCTCTGAATACTGAAGCTCGAAGAGTATTAGCGGATACCTTAGCTCAAACTGGAGATCGAGATGAAGCTGTTGAACAATTAACGTCAGTCTTGGATACATCGCCACCTGAGCCTGAAGTTTACCTGTCGCTAGCTAATGTAAAAGCGCAAGAAGGGGATAACCAAGCAGCTCTGGTTGATGTGAAAACAGCTGCAACCCTACAAGCCGCCGAGAATACCCTTCCCACTCAACCCCAAACTAATGTTGTGACTCAACAAGTTGTTGCCACTGCCAATACAACTCATATCAACCAAGTAGGTCGCAGCTTAGATCCCGAGCAGACGAGCCTGACACCTGAACAGTTAGAACAAATAGCTCAAAGTCAGAATCCAGCGGCAACCTTATTAGCCCAGGCTGCTGCTGACAATTTAGCGGCACCCAATCAGATTGAGAGCATAGCAGGTGAACCGGATCCGATCCTAGGCTTTGATCAAAGGCCAAGGGGCTTGATTTTCAGCGTGGTGATGACAAGTTTAATTCTGATGGGGCTAATGGTTGTTGGGTCTGCTGGCATGGGATCCATGATTTTGCTAGATGCCTCTGGCTTAATGTCTAAACGATCCGATCGACCCCTATCACTACGAGACCAATTAGCGAATCTCTATAAGACGTTGACTCGCCGTCGCACCAAAGAAGAAAAACTCCGATCTCAAGCTCAAAAATTCTTTAAGCGAGGGGTGTCGCACTTTAACACTGAACGATGGGAAGAGGCTCTGGCTGAATTCAAAGAGGCTATACAGACTGATCGATCCTACCCAGAAGCTTACTTCTATACTGGCCGGACTTATGATCGACTAGAGAATCCTAAAGACGCTTTGGTTCAGTATCGTATCGTAGACCATTTAGAACCTGATTATCCAGATCTGGTCCCAGCTATGACCAAAGCTACGCTGAAATATGGGTATCAGTTATTTGAATTAGATGACTATGCAGGAGCAACAGAGCAATTTCAAACAGCACTGGTACTCTGCCCTGAAGATGCTGAACCCCACTACTACATGGGTTTTGCTTTATCAAGATTACGGGATGCTGAGGCTTGGGAACGAGCAATTGCAGAACTGAGTCTAGCTATTAATCTTAACGTGCATATGGCTGATGCCCATGAGGCTCTAGGGTATGTTTTCAGTCGCCAACGTAAATTCAAACAGGCGATCGAGTCTTACCAGACCGCCCTACGGATTAATCCTAATTTGGCTGAAGCTCACCATGGCCTAGGTCGAGCCCTTTATAAGCATGGCGATCTGCACACGGCCATTCAACATTTCTCCAATGTCTTGCGACTGAACTCAACCATTGCCTCTGTTCGAACCGATTTAGGTTTCGCCTTGTTGCAAGCTGGTGATCTAGATCTGGCTCGCGTAGAATTCAACACGGTATTGATGAAAGAGTCGCAATCTGCCGAGGCTCATTTAGGAATGGGTCAGTTTTATTTTCAAAGAGGTAAGTTAACTGAAGCCGATGAAAAATGTAAAAAAGCGCTTGAGATTGATCCAGAATCATCTTCAGCGGTGGCTATGTTAGGATTAATTCACTTGGAAAAACAAAAACAATCTGTTCCCGGACGTAATGTTGTTAGTCATCGTACGGTTGAGATTGCTCAAGCTAGATTTGAAACAGCCATTAAAACTGATTTATATGTTCCAGAAGCTCACTTTGGCTTGGGAGAGATCTCGAGGATGAAGCGTGAATATGCGTTTGCCCTCGAAAGTTATCAGAATGCTCTGAGGTCGAACGGCAGTTATACTGCAGCTCAATTTAAGCTTGGCGTGGTTTATCTGGCTCTAGGTAATTTATTCAAAGCTAAAGAGGCTTTTGAGAAAACGGTTCAACTCAATCCTAACTACCCAGAAGCCAAAGCCTACTTGGAGCGAAGTAAAGCATCAGGTCGAGATCTACCCCGTAATAATACCTTTATTGATCTAGATCCCCTCTAGACTAATGGGTATGGGTAGCAGCCTGATCCCCTGGTGTCCCTTACGCATAAGCTATCTAGCATAAGCTATCCAGATTGGATAACACTTGGAACTTAATTTACAAAAGTAAATATCCCTTAACTGAAATTCAAACCTGAGATCTAGGTTAAAATTGCCTGGGAAACATGGAAACATGTCGATATGTCATTGTATTCATGTTATTTTGCAGTAATGTTTGTCGCCTTTAATAATGGATCCCTACTATAACCCTGATCATCTGAAACACTTTAGCCACATTGCTGAGGGTAGTCCTCTATTGGCTGAGCAGTTTTTTAGTTATTATCAGGCTGTCTTTGAAGCTGGTGCGTTGTCCTCACGTGAAAAAGCCTTGATTGCTTTGGCGGTAGCCCACACGATCCAGTGCCCTTACTGTATTGAGGCTTACAGCCAAGAAAGCCTGAAACAGGGTTCAGACCTAGAGCAAATGACAGAAGCCGTTCATGTTGCCACTGCTATTCGGGGTGGAGCCTCTCTGATTCATGGGTTGCAAATGCTAGATCATGTTAAGTCCGTTTCAATGTAATTGCTGTAGTCTTCAATGCTAGATTCTTCACTTTCTACAGATCTTGATACTAAGTTGGCCAGTCCCCAAAAGACTTTATCCTTGCAGCGCCAACGTTCCCCTCTAGCCGATCCAGCAGTTCAAATCGCTACACTGCAGCATTTGGATCTGGATCAAACTCGGTATCAGGGCCAGTTTGCTCAAGCTTTGGCCGCGCAAGGATGGTCACCCTTTTATCCAGCAACGGTAGAGTTTTTTCAAGTTAACCTTGGCAAACTCTGTAATATGACCTGTCGGCATTGTCATGTGGATGCCGGTCCTGATCGAACTCAGGAAAATATGGATCGTCCTACCATTGAGGCCTGTTTGCGAGCTCTTGATCAAACGGCAGCCCATACGGTGGATCTGACAGGTGGTGCTCCTGAACTCAATCCCCACTTTCGTTATCTGGTCGATCAGTGTGTAGCTAGGGGGAAACAGGTGATTGATCGCTGTAATTTGACAGTTTTATTGTTGCCCCGAATGCAGGATTTGCCGCAGTGGTTGGCTGAGCGAAATGTGGAGGTGGTGTGTTCATTACCTCACTATCGTCGTCGGAATACCGATGCTCAGCGAGGTGACGGGACTTACGATCAATCCCTAGAAGCTCTGAAGCGATTGAATGCTGTGGGTTATGGTCAGGGAGATCCAAAACGGCGGCTCACTTTAGTCACCAATCCTGTTGGTGCTTTTTTGGCCCCCGATCAGCAGCAGGCTGAGCAGGAGTGGAAAGAGGGGTTATATCAGCATCATGGGATCCGTTTTGATCGCTTAATTGCCTTGAATAATATGCCGATCTCACGTTACCTGGAGTGGCTAGAAGCCTCTGGCAATCTGCAGCTTTACTTGGAGCTGCTGGTGAAGGCTTTTAACCCCGCCACGATTACCGGTCTAATGTGTCGTAACACTCTCTCCATTGGTTGGGATGGACGGATCTATGATTGTGACTTTAATCAGATGTTAGGGCTTGAGGCTCAAGATTCTGCAGGACAGCCGCTTCATATTCATCAGTTACACCCCAGCCAACTAAGGCAACGTTTGATTCAAACAGGTCGGCACTGTTTTGGTTGTACAGCTGGCTCTGGCAGTTCTTGTGGAGGCGCTACGGCTTAAGTTGTGATCTCTACTGACTCCCCTAACCCTAGCTCTTAAATGATTGGTCTCAAGTGATGACATTAAAAACACAACACTTAGATATTCCTAGCTCCACCACCCAGATCGCCCTCTGCGGCGGCCCTTACAGTAACTTTGCTGCGGTAGAAGCCTTTTTAACTGCTACTCAAGATCTAAGCTATCGGTTTTGTTTAGGTGATCTGGGCGGATTGGGTCCCCAGCCTAACCGAACTATTGAACAGCTACGTGCTGCCGAGGTAATCTGTTTGCAAGGTAACTACGATCAGGCTGTGGGGTATGCAGAACGGGACTGCGGTTGTGGCTACTCTGACCCTAAGGATCAACACTTTGCCCAGCTCAGCTATGATTACACCTTTGCCCATACCGCTCCTCAGCATCGTGAGTGGATGCAAACCTTACCACAGTTAATCCGGTTGCAATGGCGGGATAGGAGTCTCTTGCTGTGCCATGGCAGTCCCGATCAGGTCAATGCCTTTGTCTGGGATTCAGCCACCTCAGATCAACAGATTGAGTTGTGGTTAGAACAGTATCAAGTCAATGGGATTTGTGCTACTCATTCGGGGATACCTTGGGTGCGTCCAGTCTCCAACGGGTTTTGGTGTAATGTTGGGGTATTGGGGCGACCTGCACATGAGGGTATCCCCCAGGTGTATTACAGCCTGCTCCTCTTTCCTGAGGTAGTAACCCAGATTCAGCCAACTCTAGTACCCCTGGTGTATGATTATGCACCGGTTGTTGCTGCCATGCGAGCCGAGGGTCTGCCGCCTGAGTTTATTGAAAGCCTACAGACTGGAATCTGGACTACCTGTGCTGAGATCCTGCCAGAACTAGAAAAACGGGTCCAACGGCGGGTCTGATAGTAATCGACTGACTCGTTCAAATTATGATTTCAAGTTGCGATTTCAAGTTTTGATTTCAAAGGATTCAGACATGACTTCGATTATCCTACGCCCCCTATGGTCTGCCCCCCTAATACTGTTTAGCCTCCTGGTAGCTGGTTTTCCTGTGGCTGCTCAATCAGATATTCAAGAGTTGGAGTTTGGAGTAGGTCCTTACTTCCCGACTCCCAATGAAACTCGTGATCAATTTACCCCTCTATTTGAAAAAATTGCGGCTGAGGTGGGCGTTACAGCCAAAGTTGTAGTGACTGAAGATTGGATTGGGATCTCAGAAGCCCTACGTGCAGGTACGCTAGATGCAGCTTGGTTAGGCCCTTGGGGATATGTGTTAGCCCAGCACACGACCCCGTCTCTTGAAGCCATTGCTACCGTTGAGTATAAAGACCAACCTACTTATTACTCAGTTTTAATGGCTAAAGCTGAGGCTCCGTTTGATTCATTAGATGAGGCCATTGCCCTGAGTCAAGCAGGCGATCCGCTGTCATTAAGTCTGGCTGATGTGGGATCGACCTCAGGTTGGTTGATTCCGATGGCTGAGTTTAGGCAGCTTAATCTCGATCCCAAGCAAGTCTTTGACTATAACGAGGGGGCTAGCCATGCAGCTCAAGCAATTGGTGTATTGAGTGATCAAGTGGATATTGCGTCTGACTACGATCGTAACTTAGATGTTCTAGATAGCACAGGACGTATTGCCAAAGATGACCTCAAAATTATTTGGCAGTCTGATCCATTACCCAATGATCCTATTGTGGTGCGTGGGGATCTACCAGAGACTCTTAAACTTGGCTTACAGGAAGCTCTTGTTAATCTGACTGCGGCAGAGGCAGCCACCTTACTTCCAGACAACTACACAGGTTTTGTGGCTTCTGATGGATCCAATTATGCTCCGATCCAGCAAGCTGGTGTTGCGGTGGGTCGGTTGAAATGAAACCTGCAGTGGTGCAACCCCCCCTGGCTATCCCAGATCTGGATCAGTTGTTGGCAGCAGATTGGGAGCAGCGCGGTGGGATCTGGATCGGTCTACGCCGTAGTTTTTGGGGGCTACTGCTTGGGGGGTTATTTGTAGCCAGTGCGATCCAATCAGAAGTCTCATTAGCTGAGCTGCAAGAGGGCTTGCCTCGATTACTCGATTGGCTCCAGCGACTCTGGCCCCCTGACATAACAGAATTACCCACTTTTTTAGTGGCCACCTGGGAAACCTTGGCGATTGCTATTGTCGGAACAGGTGTTGCAGCTGTAGTAGCCCTGCCCTTATCTTGCTTGATTGCTCGCAACTTAAATCCCATACCATCAGTAGGACTGGGGTTACGAGGGATCATCAATCTCTTGCGAGGCATTGATACGGCGATCTTTGCCTTATTTTTTGTCTCTATTGTTGGCTTGGGACCCTTTGCTGGGGTCTTAGGTGTGATGTTTCATACTACTGGATCGATGGCAAAGCTCTATGCAGAAGTCCTGGAGACCTTGCCTCAAGCGGCCATTGAAGCTGTTGAAGTGACTGGGGTCGGCCGACTCCGAACAGTTGCCTTTGCTGTGTTACCGGAAGCTCTACCGGGATTGATGGGGATTACTCTCTATCTATGGGAGTTTAATGTGCGTTCTTCGGTGATTTTAGGCATTGTGGGGGCTGGAGGCATTGGCTATGAGTTACTAGTGAGTCTCAAGTTATTGGATTTTGGTCGTCTGACTACCATCTTGCTACTGATCCTGATGATGGTGAGTGTTATTGATCTGAGTAGTGCTAAATTGCGGCAGCACTTGCGCTAAGGAGACAAGCCGATGCTTATCGTAGATCAGCTCACCAAAGACTTTGCCCATCAGAGAACGGTACTCAACCAGGTTAGCTTTCAGATCCAGCCCCATACGTTCACTGCTATTTTAGGTCGTAGTGGGGCTGGCAAAACAACACTAATGCGCTGTCTGTTGGGTTTAACTAGGCCTGATCAAGGACACATCTGGTTTCAAGGGACGGATCTGGCGACAGCCTCAGGTCCACCCCTGCGTCAGGCCCGCCGCCAATTGGCAATGGTGAGTCAGCAGATTAGTCTCGTACGACGGCGTACCGCTTTAGAAAACGCTATTGCAGCTCGACTCAGTGATCTACCGTTATGGCGATGTTTGTTCAGTCAGTTTCCCCCAGCTTTATTGAAAGAAGGGTTAACCTCTTTAGCTAGAGTTCAACTTTTGGATCGAGCCTTTCAACGAGCTGATCGTCTATCAGGTGGAGAACAACAACGCGTTGCTATCGCCCGAGCTCTCACCCAAGGCGCCCAAGTGGTTTTGGCTGATGAACCAGTGGCCAGCTTAGATCCACAATCAGCTCATACGGTATTAAGCGTTCTACGATCACTCTGTGACCAAGAGGGACTCACTATCATTTGTAACTTGCACCAGGTCGAGCTAGCCCAACAATACAGTCACCAAATCTTAGGCTTAAGGCAGGGAGCTTTGATCTTAGATAAGCCCACTAGATATTTGCAGGAGCAAGAGTTACAAGAGCTTTATTCTTTGACTTCATGATCTATCGGGTTTTGAAGCAAACTATTAGCCTATCCTTCTTATTTTCCTTTTAATTTTATTAGTCTATCCTTGGACTTAATCTATCTTTGGGTTAGGTAATGATCTATCCAATTGTGCCGCCTGCACATAACGTCTTTCAGTCCCAGGTTGTGGTAGTTATAGCTCCAAAAGATTTTTTATCAATTCTTCAACTCGAGGAACAACCTTTTGTTATTCATGATAGGCCTTCCATTATCTTGGGAATGGGGAAATACTTCAGATACCTAACGCCTTATCGGGGAGTCTTATTCCTGACCAAGGTTACAGCACAACTTAAGTTACCCTCTCATTGCCATATAGTTGAAGCTAAACACCTCAAGATCCAAGCCTAGAGACTTGAGCAACCAGAACGAAACTATACCCAGCATCGAAAAATGATACACTACACTAGCAAGTTGTGATGATACAAGATAACGCATGAGTAAATAATGAATAAAAAATTAGTTTAGTAGGAATCTTACATCTCTATATTTCTGATGACACCTGGGGATTTTGAATACCTCAAGAAGGTTGCAGATGAGTTAAAGATCAAAGAGTATAATGTTTTACTTGAACCACCGGAGAGTGAAATTGAGGCTAAGTTGTGCTATCTGCTACATAATCCAGATGATACTGAAATCAGCACAGAAAATTTCTGAGATAGATATCTAAGACTAGGAGCTTTCAAAGACCTATTTTTAACCAGATTTGCTGCAAGATGATTACACTGGCAATCGCAATGACAATCATCAACGTTATTTTTCCCCCAGGAACCAGTGGCGATGTAGATAAGCTCAGATCACTATGATATCGCTGCTGCCAGGCCATAAGAGCTGGTATAATTCCAAATAATACAGAAACCCCAAATGTCCCAGCATAATCCAGAGCTGTAAAAAAGATCGTTGGGTTTAAAATAGCCAAGACTAGAGCTGGAGTCACAATCCACAGATGCAGGAGTAGTCGCTGCCGTTGCTCTTGAAGTTTGATTTGAAATATATCTGTATAAAAATCTAATAACCCGTAGACAAATCCAATAAAAGATGTAGCCACAGCAAATTCTGAAAAAACAGAAACAATCACCCCAATAACCGCTCCAGAGTTTCCCTGACGTAGAAGATCTAAGGGATCGATAAAGGCTAAACTCTCAAACCTGGCCCCATTGCTTATACCCAAGATCACAGCATTCCAAAGCAAAAACATAGCTAGAGGAATGGCCGAACCTACAAGAATGGCTTGTTGAATTTTAAGCCGATTGCCTTCCAGTTGAGAGGTAATGATGGGGACAACCGATTGATACACCAATGCTACAACCATAATCGGAATAGCCAAGGTCACCGCATCCCAGTTTTGCAGGAGTAGCTGATTAAATTGAAGATGGGGCAGCCCTAAACCAATTAGGCCTAAAAAAGCGGCCAGCACGATCAAAACAAAAATGCCATTCACGGTAGCCGTCAGCTGATCTCGTCCCCAGATCATCAAACTAGCCAAAGAGCCAGCAAAGACTGTAAGACCTATCCAGCCCTGGTTAAAACCTATGGGTTGCACTATGGCCATGAGCAGTGTGCCTCCTCGGGCAATATAGGCCACTAATAGTGCGTAATGGATCAAGACAAAGAGTAAACCGGCAAGCCGAGATCCCCATCTCCCTAGGGTCCGCTCACTCATGATCAGCAGACCTAGTTCAGGCTGGCCCAGGCTACAAATGGTATTGAGATTAACTTCTGCAATTAACAAGCCCGTCACAACCATATAGATCCAGACCCCAATCAGCATCAGACTAGATGGAATGACACCAGCCCTAAACGTGGCAGCAGGTAAGGCCAAAACACCGGCCCCCACAGTGGTTCCCGCAATTAGTGTAATCGCACCTAACAGACTGCCTGGGTGATGAATGAGCTGATCGTGATCAGGTCGTAGATTCGAAAAGAGTTGACTCACATTTTCAGCTCAATGAAACCTTGCAGGCCATTGTAGAAGGATCTAAGCTTCATCTGGATCTCAACGAAATAAATAAGCTAGCCCCACTAGTACACCCAAAAGGCCCATCAGGGTTAGAGAGAAGTGAAATAAAGACGTGCCACCCCGTCTAACCATATTTCGCATAGCTAATTTGGTATAGCTATCTCCAGGTTTGGCCATATACCGAGGATCATAAGTGGGTTGTGAATCGGTTTCATTGACCTTAGAGTCTAAATTGGGTTCGGATTTGAGATCGGACATAAGACAAGTGGGGCAAACTCAACTCTCTTCAGAGTACCCTGACTCGAAGGTGCTAACTCTCCTGGCTTGACTCTGTAGAAGTAGTTGATCGTTGAGTCTGGCCTTGAGTCTGGCCTTGAGTCTGGCCTTGAGTCTGGTGGTACTGGCGGCGGCACTTACGGGACACGATGACACCTACTATCGTACCTAGAGTTATGCCAAAGCCAAATACACTCATGATCAATAGCCAGATTATGCGTCTCATAGTTGAACTCCTAAAACAGCAACTTTTAAGCTAGGACTCAAATCGGTTGGCGTCGGTTCAAGATCTATCGATCTGAGAAGGGGCTACCCAGGCTAAGATCGCATCTATCGGATAGATCCTCACACTATCAGGAGATGTGCATGGCCCGTAAAGAGTCCAATGTCACGCTAGATCCCAGTTATCGCTTACCTGCTAGCATTTTCTTGCTATCGCTACCCTTAATGATCCTGTCTCCCTGGGCTACAGCAATTGTGGCGTTTTTTGCAGCGTTTTTGACTATCCAGACAGCTACCCTACGCCTAGTATTTACCGCTGAGGCCCTGGATATCTTTCGGGGTGAAGCTCGGATCCGGCAATTCCCCTATAAAGAGTGGTTACATTGGGAGATCTATTTTCCAGTTGTTCCCATTCTGTTCTATTTTCGGGAAACCCAGAGTATCCATTTTTTACCCATTTTGTTCAACGCTAGCCAGCTGCAGTCTTGTCTAGAGCGTTATGTTGGCATGGCTCCCTTGGCCTCCCAATTAGGGTCTGAGTCGCCCAGTGATACCTCAAACCTACAGTCAGGCGATCCAAAGCCAGAGGCGTCAGAACCTGAAATCCCCAAGATTTAGATAGAGGATAAGCTGGTGGCTTGATCTAACCTCACAACTCACTATCATGGGGATAGCTTTTAGTAACAAGCAGGGTATCTATGCATCAGTTTGACCCAGCTGATCCTCAAGATCAAAACAACCCTAGCCATTCACCCTCTGCTCTTGAGCAAAGTCAACTCTCGGAGCCGGAGATTATTGAAGAAGACCCCCCTCGTAAGCAGAAAGTTATCTTAGCGTTTTTATCATTTGTGGGTGTGTTAATGCCTGGACCCCAACGGTTCTACCTGGGTCAAAAAATATCTGGATGGGTTTATGTCGTGATTGGTCTGTTTGTGTTTATTCCCTCCTTTCCGCTACTGTTTGTGATCATTAGCTATTTCCTTCGAGTGTTATGCCTAGCTGAAGGGTTATGGGTTATCACGATGAACAATCAAGACTTTGAGCAACGCTTTAATCCCGAACAGTCTCAATTGCAATGGAGTAGTAGTCAAGCCAAACCTTCTAGTGATCCTGAGCAACAACTTGAATCTATGCGTCGCCAAGGTCTGATCACTGAGGCTGAATACCAGGAACGACGTCAACAGTTGCGCAAGGGCTTCTAGTGTATCGCCAATATGTCCATTATTATCATTGCACCCACCCGACAAGGCTATCAGTTAGCCTACTCACTTCAAACGGTATTAAATCCAGTTGAAATTTGGACTAAGCACCCAGTCTCTGAGCAGAAAACTAGTTTAGGAATAGCTGTAAACGTTTATACCTCATCGATATCTGATATTTTAGATCACTGCTGGCATCACTGTGATCAACTAGTTTTTATATTAACCACAGGGGCTGTGGTACGTCTTATTGGTCCTTTGCTTCAAGACAAGGCTACTGATCCAGGTGTGATTACTTTGGATGAAGCGGGCCAATTTGTCATTAGCTTGTGTGGTGGCCATCAGGGAGGCGCTGATCAGCTGACTCGTCAGATTGCAACGGCTCTAAACCTAACTCCTGTGATTACCTCGGCCTCAACTCAGCAGCAGTATCCAGCCCTAGATCAACTGGGCCTACCCTATGGATGGCAGCGTGGACCTGGCCAGACTTTAGCTGTGATGACAGCTTTAATTCAGGGGGATCCCATCTCAACTGTACAAACCTGTGGCCTTGAAATCTGGCAAGCGAGTTTACCCCCCGATCATCCTGTCCAGTTTGAATCGCCTGTCCAGTTTGCAGCTCAAAAGCCGGACACCTATCCTTTACTTTGGATCTCAGATCAGTGTCCTCCTGCGGGTCAAACCCCTAAGATATGTTGGCACCCTCGTACACTCTGGATTGGTCTCGGTTGTGAACGAGGAACACCCACAGCTGTGATGGAAGAAGCTGTTCAACAAGCCTTGAGCCACGAAAATCTAGCTTTTGAATCCATTGCAGGCTTAGCTTCCATTGATCTAAAACAAGACGAGATCGGGTTATTACAGTTAGCTCAGCACTATCAATGGCCTCAACAATGGTTCACAGCTGCTGAGCTGGCCGATCAAGAGGTTCCCCATCCGTCTGAGGTTGTAGCAAGGGCAGTGGGGACGCCCTCCGTTGCTGAAGCGGCTGCGTTAAGGGCTGCCAAGAGTTCTGACCTCGTAGTTGCTAAACAGATTGTGCAGACTCAAGCGGGAGCCTGTACTGTGGCCATTGCCCGTTCAACTCAGGAGTATAACCCTCGTCTAGGTCAGATCTGGCTTGTGGGTATCGGGCCTGGGGATCTGGCTCAACTGACGGCAGCCGCCCGAGTAGCCCTAGTTAAGGCTGATGTTGTGATTGGGTACAAGCTTTATGTTGAGTTCATTCGACCATTGCTGCATCCTGATCAAGTCATTGAAACTAGCTTCATTACTCAGGAAGTTCAACGAGCTGAACGTGCTATCACACTAGCTCAACGGGGGTTAACCATTGCAGTCGTATCGTCTGGTGACAGTGGTATTTATGGGATGGCGGGTCTAGTTTTGGAACGGTTAGCCCAACAGCATTGGGATGGTCAACACCCAGCGATCGAAGTCTTTCCAGGCATTACCGCTCTCCAGGCTACAGCAGCTAGAGTGGGATCTCCCCTAATGCATGATTTCTGTGCGATCTCCTTGTCGGATCTACTAACCCCCTGGCCAGTTATTGAAAAACGATTAAGAGCAGCTGCTGAAGCTGATTTTGTGGTGGCTTTGTATAATCCTCGTTCACAACAACGGACTCAAGGCATCTTGAAAGCTAAAGATATCTTTTTGCACTATCGCTCCGGCCAAACTCCTGTACTTATAGCCCAGTCCGTTTATCGACCCCAAGAGCAGGTATACCAAACAACATTAGAAGCATTAGATGTCACCCAGATCGATATGTTGACCTTAGTGATGATTGGGAATGCTTCAACGTTTGCTTATCATCAGTTCTTAATCACGCCTAGAGGTTATTTCCCCTCATAGATTTTTCACAATACTCTATCATTAGAATACTCTATCATCTGGTCCTCAAGAGTTAAGCCACCTTTACACTTCGTTTCAAATAGACAAAAAAATGACATTGAACATTGTGTATAATTTATATCAGGCCAAGGATGGAGCGGGATTATGTTAGATCTTCAAGAGAAAGGCATTCTGTCTCAGACAGAGTCTATTCTTTTTAAAGGCAACAGTGTGAAGGCGATCTTAGAATCACAGCAAGAATCGTTAGTTAGTGTGTTTAATCGCTATGGATGTGTACTATTAGACTGTTCAAGTTCCCCAGGCAGTTTTAGAGACAACTTATTGGCGTTAACTTCTGTATTTGGGACGGTGATTCGACATCGTAGCTCTGATCAAGATGGTATTGTTACGATTACGCCTACGGATGCCAGTGTCTATTTAGGTTTAACTTATGAACCTTTCCAACCCCATACCGATGGTAGTTTTTTACCCAATCCACCACAAATACTAGCACTACAGTGTGAGATCCCATCCGAGCGGGGAGGTTGGTCTCAAATCATTCAGGTAGATTGGCTGTATCACTATTTGGCTCAAGTGGATTCACAGGGGCTTCAGGGTTTGTTTGATCCTGATGCGATTTCAGTGACCACTAGCCAGTCATCCTATACTCAACCCATTTTCCGCCGAGACAATCGATGTGTGCAGATGGCCTTTCGAACCAGTGATATGCAACTGACGGTGACCCCTAAATCTAGTGTCAAACCTGTATTTGAAGCCTTGATGACCTACATTAGTGATCCTACACACCAACTGATCTTTAAATTAGAGTCCCACCAAATTGTAGTAGCAGACAATACGCGAATACTACATGGACGCACTGAGATCCCAAACGATGAACCCCAGAAGCGTAAGATGCAACGGCTATGGATGGATGGTCAGTCTCAGTCACCTATACAAATTGGGTTTATCCCTCAAGGCAGCTAGCTGAGGTAGCAAAGATCTCTATCACCTGGCCAGAGAAACGGTGCAATAGGTAGAGTCTGAGAATCAAGGGAGTCCAGCAAACAGCTAGGCTCCTGATTTGATCAAGTAAGGTTTCAATCGATAAAGGCACAGAACTAACCATCCTAATTTCAACATTTCTAACCCAAAGTACAGACTATGATCCCAAGCCATGGCTTGAGGTAGGCTCAACTGACTTAGCCCATCCCAATTAAACCCCAGGGCACTCATGTGAGGTGTGAGTCCATACGTGTAGATCAAGGAAATACTGAACAAGCCTATACCCAGAAGAAAAGTTTGGTTTGAGTGTTTGAAATAAGTGTGGTGGGCCAAAATCCCACTTAAGGCGATGGCTGCAAGCAAGACCTCAACCCGATTAAAGGCACCAAACATCATATAGCCAGTTGCTGCAAATCCAGATTGTTGCATCATGCCACCAATATATAGGCTAGGCATCACAATGAAATCTAAAAGTAAGCTGCCACCTAACCACATTAATAACGTTAAAGCAACCCCAGCTAACCATTGGTGGTCCTGGGAGAAGGAGACCTTGTTAATCATAAGCTTCAATTTCTGCAACTCTCACAGCACCATTCTGCCTTGATTTGTCGTGAGTAAGAGCAGTGGTAACAAATCCAGATCGAAAAATTACAAAGCTTCAAGTATTTAGCCTAACTTAAATTAACGCAACCATCTGTGGTCTGGCTGGGTGGTTGTTCTCAGGGTTACAATGAGTAGATGTGCGATAAGTTTTCAATCTGGCTAGGTCGGGGCGCTTGTATGTAGAGGTGCTTGTGTGCAGAGGCATATAGAATAGCGTAGTCAACTGCGTACATCTGATATCCTCGATAGTTAGTTCTACTCACTTACCACTGTTCTACAACGTGACGTTATGATTGGACTTCGCCATCTCAGCATTAAGTCAAAAATTCAATTGATGTTGCTGTTTGTCAGCCTTATTTCTATTATCTTAATCAGTTTCTTGGGCTGGAGTTGGGCCAGGGCGGAGCTCAAGCAAAACATTTTTGACCATCTCACAAGTGTTCGGGCCTCAAAAGCCTATCAGGTTGAGTCCTATTTTGAAAACTTTAAAAACCACGTTGAAACTCTCTGCGAAGATCAAATGCTAGTTGCTGCAATGCAGGAATTTGATGCAGCTTATGATCAACTAAATCTTGCAACCATTCCAACTGATTGGGACAACGCCATTCGCAATTATTACGAGCAAGACTTTTTTCCTCGATTGACTAAACATATTGCCGGTATTCCAAATTATGAAACCTATGCTCCTAAAGGGATTGCGGCACAGTACTTGCAGTATCATTACATCGTATCCAATCCCTATCCAGTTGGTGATAAGCATGCTTTAACCGAGGCTGGAGATGGTAGTCTTTACAGCGCCATTCACAAGCGATATCACAGTCTATTTCGGAATCTAATTCAGAAATTCGGCTACTATGACTTTTTCCTGATCAATCCCCAGACGGGTGATATTGTATACTCTGTATACAAGGAAACTGATTATGGCACCAGCTTAGACAAGGGTCCTTACCGCCGGAGTAATTTTGCCGATGTAGTGGCTGCTGTTCGAGACAATCCTGATCGAGGTGCGATTCAAGTAGCGGATTTCAAAACTTATAAGCCATCCTATGCGGCCCCCGCTGCTTTTATGGCTGGTCCCATTTATGATGGCTCAACATTTGTGGGTATTCTCGCAGTACAGATGCCTGTGGATGAAATTAATCAAGTCTTAACTGGGAACCAGAACTGGCAGCGGGACGGACTGGGCGTGTCTGGAGAGACCTATTTGGTTGGGCATGATTACCTGATGCGATCGGTATCGCGGTTTTTAATTGAGGATAAAAAAGGGTACGAAGCTGCCTTACGATCGATTGGCACGTCTAATCAAACCATTCAACTTATCGATCAACTTGACACGTCCATTCTGCTCCAACGAGTGAACACCGAGGCGGCAAAGGCAGCAATTGCTGGACAAGAAGGGACGCGCATTACTCACGATTATCGAGGTATTTCAGTCCTGAGTTCCTATGCTCCACTCAACCTACCTGGATTAGAATGGGCCATCTTATCAGAAATGGATCTGGCTGAGGCCTATGATCCTGTTTATTCACTCCAAACTTATCTCCTCATTTCAACGGTTATTTTGATGCTGACCCTGACATTTTTTGCCAGCATTATTGCCGCTAATTTTGTCAAGCCCATCGATACTCTGATTGAGGCTTCACGGAAAGTTGAGCTGGGTCAAGACGACACGGCTGTGTTTTTTGAATCTACAGATGAATTTAGTGAGTTGGCCAGTATCTTCAATACAGTTGTGCAAAGGATGCAGCAGAAAATTCATGATGTCGAGCTTCAATATCAAGAAACCGATGGCATTCTAAGAGGATTCTTACCCAGTGAGATGATAGAGCGCATCAAACGAAAGCATTCTATCGTATCAACTCAAACCCAGCAGGTCACTGTCTTATTTGCAAAGATTGTGGGACTAGTACACTTGTCTGAGCTGGATCCCCCCCATGTTACGAGCCAGTATTTGACTAAGCTACTGGGGTCCTTTAATGAGGCAGCAAAACGCTGTGATATTGAGTCATTTAAGTTTGCCAATGATCGCTACATTGCCACCTGCGGTCTGACAAAGCCGAGATTAGATCATGAAAAGCGCACAGTGGATTTTGCCCTCAACTTGCTTGACCGAATCCAAGACTTCAATAGAAGTTACGGTACTCGCCTGAGTCTGCGTATCGGAATTCATGCCGGGACTGTGGTCTCAGGTATCGTCGGTACTCAGCAGTTGAGTTACGAGCTATGGGGTCAACCTGTGGCTATTGCTAGTAGCTTAATCGATACCAAGGAGACCAACACTATCATGACAACTCAGCTGGTGCGCGATCGGCTCCAAAGCTTCTATGACTTTCAAAAAGGATCCAGTATCACGTTGGATAATCAGGACAGGCTCGATACCTGGATATTACGCAAAGGTGCCCTTGCTGATTTGATTGGAGAACTGACCGGTGGCCTTACTGATAGTTCACCCTCTGAGGATTTTGATCGTCGCACAGATACTAGATCTGATCCAGCACTATCGCCCACGTTGATCAATGAGCAGTCAATCATCAGTGACATTGCAGGAGAGCTTGGTATCGATTAATGGGCACCTTGGATGTGTGAGTCCACCTTTAAGTTCCAACAGTTTACAAATACATCATTTATGAACACACCCATGGAACAGACACAAATTGTATGGGCTTTGATTTTGATGGTGGGATGCCCAGTATTCTCAATTGGCATCGGGGAATTGGTTTCTCGTCTTCGTTACCATAGTCATCCATTAACCGAAACATTGCAGATTATCCGCCTGTTTGTGTTGCCAGCCCTGGCCATTCTGCTGGTGATGCTGAAGCTACTGAGTGTGCCTGCTAATGACATCAAGGTACAGGTCATTGCAACAGTGCTTGGCCTCACTATTATGTTCAGTCTAATTGCCTTGGCAAATGCCATCCTTGTGCCGGGATCGCGGCATTATGACTGGCAAATTCATGTCCCTAATTTACTGTTTCAGGTTGCTCGTGGTAGCGTAATCCTCTGTGTGGCATCCTATCTGCTGGCCTATGTCTGGAATGTTGATCTGAGTAAGGTGTTTGCGGCTTTGGGTGTCGGATCTCTAGTCATCGCCCTTGCGTTACAAGACACCCTGAGCAACTTAGTATCTGGATTTTTGCTCATTTTTGAATCCCCATTTCAGGTGGGGGATTGGGTCAAAATCAAAGATCTAGAAGGCGAAGTCTTAGAAATTAATTGGCGGGCCATGCGGCTCAAGACTCCTCAGCGTGATGTAGTGATTATCCCGAATGGCGTGTTAGGGAAAGAGACGATTTACAACTACACATTACTCGATCCCCTCCATGGCGATCAGGTCACGTTTATCTTTTCGAATGAAGAGGCCCCTAATCGTGTGCTTCCTGTTCTTAAAGCCGCCGCCATTGCTGTAGAGGGGATACTGACCAACCCAGAACCTGAGGTCCGTCCCTTGAAATTTACAGACCACCAGGCCGAATATGAGGTGAAATACTACATTGCAGATTTTCCCAGTGCTGGGGCCATACAGGGACAGTTCATCACAAATGTTTACTATGCTGCCAAACGTCATCAGTTGACCTTGCCGATACCCTCTGAAAAACATTATGTGTTACACCACCCTCCCTCTACTCACCAGGATTATGTACCAGATATTTTGAAGGCACTGGTTGCGTTGCCGATTTTTCGAGTTCTAGATGAAGACGTTCTCAATGCTCTTGCCGCTCAGGCAGCCATCCAATATTACGGCACTGGAGAAACTATCATTCAATCAGGGGAGTTTGATCAAGGCATTTGCATCTTGCTTGAAGGTCAGGTGATGCTGTCGGCCACGAGTCAAGAGGGTAAAGTATGCCTGATCACTTATCTGGAAGTCGGCGATCTCTTCGGAGAAATGGCACTACTACGGAATGAACCGAGCTGGGTTTCTGTGACAGCCCTGCAGGATGTTCAACTGGTGGCACTCAATGGAGAGGCTGTATTCTCAGTGGCTCAAGAGCATTCTAATTTTGCCTTGGAAATGAACCGATTCATTGATGAACGAAAAAAAATGGTGCAGCGTTCAACCGAATCGACCCCACCAGCCATAGCATTGACCGAGAGTATTACCAATCCCAATGGGTCTCAACACATCAACCTACCTTAAGATTTCATTGGAAATGCTCTGTCAAGAGGGAGTATCCTGCTAGTGTTAAGCTCTATTGGCAGTCCCTCAGTGTTTATACGTAATAATCTGTTGTTGTTTGATGGTACCTGTTCAGTCTGTGATCTGAGTCTGTGATCTGAGTCTGTGATCATGGATCACTTCATACTTGCTGCTCCCTTGCTCACGTAGTTGTCTATTACTCATGCCGTTGATCAAACATCGATTCATTGGGTTAGAGGGACTTTCTTTACGAGGGTTGCTCATAGTGCCCTTTGTGATCCAAATTATTGCTGCTGTGACCGCAGTTGGTGTTCTCTCTTTTCGTAACGGCCAGCAGGCTGTTAATGACCTAGCCTCTCAGTTACAAACTGAAATTGCAACTCGGATCACTCAACAACTTCAGAGCTACGTGGCCATTCCCCATACCATTAACCAGATCAATGCTACGGCCTTTGCCCAAGGGGATATTAGAATTGTGCAGCCAGAGGGTGAACATATATTTTGGCAACAAGCAAAAATTTTTCCTAATACCAACCTGATTTACTGCGGTGATGATCAAGATGGATCTTTTTTGGGGGTAGGGCGTAATGTGGATGATCGATCTCTACAAATGGTGGTCTACAACCAGGCGAGCAACCGACTAGGCCGATATTACACACTGGATACTCAAGGCAATCAGGAACACCTGATTCGTGAAGGTAGCAGGCCGTATGATGCGCGGGTAAGACCCTGGTACAAAGCAGGTTTAGCAGCTAATGGCCCCACATGGAGTGATATTTATCTTGACTTTGATACTCAGCTGCCAACGATCACGGCGAGTTTGCCTGTCTACAGCAACAGTACTAACCAGATTCTTGGGGTCTGTGCAACGGATTTTATTTTGCCAGAGGAGATGAGTCAGTTTCTTAAAACCCTGAAGATTGGTAAAACGGGCGAGACTTTCATCATGGATCGGGAGGGCGTGCTAGTGTCCACCTCGGTCAATGAGGTTTTACTAACTTCTCAGGGGGAAAGCCTGCGGCGCATCACAGCAGAGGAAAGTCAAAATTCCTTAATTCAAGGCACGGCTCTTCACCTGCTGCAAACCTTTGGAGAGTTGGACACTATTCAACACTCACAACAGTTATCATTTTCTCTCAATGGTAAACGCCACTATATTGAGGTCTTACCTTTCAATGATGGCCAGGGATTAGATTGGCTAATTGTTGTGGTGATTCCAGAAGTAGACTTCATGGGTCAAATCAACGCGAATGCACGCAATACAGTTATATTATGTTTTGTAGCATTGGTGATCGCTACCTTGTTAGGAATTGTTACCGCCCGAAAAATTACCCATCCGATTCTGACTATTAACGAAGCGGCACAAGATTTGGCCAGCGGAAATCTGATACGGCAAGTCGTGGTGCCGGGCCCTCAAGAGATCAAAACATTGGGACAATCATTCAACAATATGGCCCAACAACTTCATCAGTCTTTTGAAACTCTAGAAACTCAAAATCAGGATATAACAGCTGCCAAAGATGCACTGGCCCAAGCTAATGATCAATTAGAGGCCGTTTTAAATGCTGTTCCAGGCCCCATTGCTTGGGTTAGTGTTAAGGGGACTTACATCGGTGTCAATCAAAACTTTGCAAGGTACTATAATCTCTCCCCTGATGCCTTTGTTAGCCAACCCGTCAGCTTTATTGATCAGCAATCGGAACTCAGTCAGTTGATGTTGAACTTTCTCCAGGGTGCTGAATTATCTACTGCTCAAATCGTTGATTTAAGCCACGATGGCAACTCCACCTCTTACTTAATTGCAGCTCAAAAGTATCAGCAGGGAACAGCTGCTGTTTTCGTGGGTATTGATGTGACTGAACGAAAGCGAGCTGAAGAGTCTCTCCGTCAGAGTGAAGCTACCAATCGAGCCCTCATTCGATCGATTCCAGACTTACTGATTCGCATGAAAAGCGATGGAACCTACTTGGATATTCTCAGCAGTGAACGGTTAGCTGTGCATGCCCAGGACAACTTTCTGATCGGAACCCATGTCTACGACTCTTTGCCAGCCGAAAATGCTAATCTGCGGATGCAGTATGTTAATCAGGCTCTGGCAACTCACTCTGTGCAGATCTATGAACAGAGTCTACCGGTTAATGGTGTGATTCAATATGAAGAAGTGCGGATCATTGTTATACATGAAGACGAAGTGCTGATCATGGTCCGTGATATTACCAAACGCAAGCAAGCAGAAGAAGCACTCCGGATAGCAGAAGAAAACTATCGCAGCATATTTGAAAATGCACTAGAAGGGATTTTTCAGTCAACTCCAGCAGGAAAGTTTCTCAACGTCAACCCTGCTATGGCTAAAATCTATGGATATGACTCATCGGAGGATATGGTAGCGTCCGTGCAAAACATTGGGTCTCAGATCTATGTTCACCAACAAGATCATCATAGGTTTGCACAGCAAATGATCATAGCTAATGAGGTCAAGAACTTTGAATATCAGGCAAAGTGCAAAGATGGTCGAATTATTTGGCTAGAAGAGAGCACCCGAACTGTTCACGACAATCATGGTAATTTGCTTTACTACGAAGGGATTGTACAAGACATTACCTTGCGAAAGTACCAAGAAGAAGACCTAATTCGACAACTTAAAGAGCTTCAAATTGAGATCGATCAGAAGAAACGAGCGCAAGAAGTATCTCAAGTAACGCAGAGTGATTACTTTCAAGAGGTGCGTGAAACAGTAGAGCAAATCCACATTGATGAGTTTTGGTCATGACGCATTATTAATAAAGTCATTAGTCATTATTTTAATTAAAGCCATCGTTAGACCAACTCATACTTCAATAATATGTTGTGCTACCTTGCGAAATTCCTGACTTAATGGATGTTCTGGATAATGCATACAAAAAATTCCTTCACTAGCAAGATAGACCATATCTTCTGACAGTGGAAACACGCCAGCAACTGTCTCACTGTAGATCTCCTCAACTTTTTGTTTGAGGGCATCCCGATTCACTTTGCTATGCACCTTATTAATTGCCAACAGCATCTTACGAACTTTCAGCTGTCGCGCCACATCTATGGTAACAGCGGTTCCCTGGTAGTCTTGTTTGTCTGGTCGCAAGATTAAAAGCAGAATATGAGAAATGGCAATCGATAAAAAAGTTTCCTTGGACAAGCCAGGATGAGTATCAATTAACAAATAATCTAATTGCAAAGCCTTTACTAAATCGCGAAATCCTTCATTCATCAACTTTACGTCGTAGCCATCCTTCAAAATGCGAGCAATATCATCGACCCTTACACTAGATGGCACCAGATAAAGTGTACCTTCATGACTTAAGCCCACATTGTTGCTCACATCGTAAGCTGCATCCTGGATCCCACATTCGCCCCAAAGATAGTTATTCAGGGTTGCGCTAACTTGTTCTAGATCCAGGCAGAATAGGTTATGAATTCCAGGTGAAGGAATATCTGTATCCACAACACCAACACGGTTGCCTTGAGATGCGATAGTTGTTGCCAGATTGGCAGTAAAATTTGATTTACCTGTCCCCCCTCGATAAGAATGAGTTGAAATAACCTTTGGCATAGCATGTGAATGTTTACGATATTGAGGGGATAAATTTGGAATTGGAGGAATCTCCTGAAGTCATCTTATATGACCTCTATAAGCTTTTACAACTCACTTGATGGCTCCTGTATGAGTGATTATAAGATTGGATTAGCACATCTTTACGTTATCCCTCCATGTTCCTGTCATCCCTATCCGGCGCAGCACAGTGCCAGGACATAAGCTTCGCGTGCTGGTCTTATCAGTATTGTTCCTAGTCTTACAAAAGTAGAAAGATCCTTTACATTTCTCAATATTTGTGAAATACTATTAACATCATCCCCATTAATTAAAGGACTGATAATTATGACTACTGTTATTCAGCGTCGCCAAAGTGCGAACATCTGGGAACAGTTC
>CAYSWV010000052.1:0-31740 GCA_964434865.1 uncultured bacterium | reverse complement strand
ACTGTTGCTATCCTATACCTCACTAGCCCGAGAAGTGCTGTATACTTATCAAGTGTGTAACCCGTTCCAAAATGTCTCTACATTTACCATGCTAGGATCACACAGGATTAAAGAGTGGTAACTCACTATGAATCGACTAGGAAGTAAGGGATTAAAGCCAATCCAAGCACTAGCTCTAGCCATTCCAGCAGCTCTAACATTTGCAACTGTAGCCCTGTTAGCCGAAGCTCAGCCTCTTCAAGATCAGCTCGATGCTGCTGTAAAGAATCAAAATTGGAGTCAGGCTATCACCATTGTTGATCAGATGATCCAAAGTCAACCACAAAATAAGATTACGCTTGAAGCCTACAAACAACAACTCCTTCAATTACAACAAAACTCTAGTCAGCAACTTGTTCAACCCAAAACAGCTCAACTGATCGAGCCAACTCAGCAAGATCCACCCTCCAACCTAGCTCGCCGCCGCTACATGGATGCTGTAGGTGATTATTTTGATAACCTAGATCCTTTCCCCACTTATGTCTATCCTGAAGGTGGCTATTTACGTTGGACAGAGTATCCGATCAACATTTATATTCAATCCGATAATCGAGCTTGGTCTAATCTGGTTGGAGAGGCTGTGACCCTGTGGTCTAAACATATCCCTCTTAGAAAAGTATTCAATTCTGAGCAAGCCGATATCACGGTTGAACGAATGCCCAATCAAGGTGTGGTAGCTGGCATTGCCAAACGTACTGATTTTTACATTGCTGATGATGGGACATTACAACACAGGGTTCAGGTCACGATTGGTGAGTACCCAAGTGCGGGTCCACTTCAGATCACGGCTGTCGCCACTCATGAGATTGGTCATGCTCTGGGGTTATGGGGGCATAGCAATAACTTTGAAGATATTATGTTTGCCTCACTATCAACTCTGAATCTGAGTTCAACAATTACGGATCGAGATCTCAATACATTACAGCGAGTCTACGAACAACCTACCCTAATTGGGACTCAAGTACCTAGTACTTTTCTAGATAACTATCAGATTCAATAGGGTGACCTAACTGTTTCAAATTCAAGGCGTAGCCTGCAACCACCAGGTATAGATGATCGGTGATGGCCCCAACACCTTGACAGAGTTCGCCTAACCGATCTCGAAACTGTCGTCCTGAAGCATAGGCAGGCACAACTCCCCAGCCTACTTCTTCTGCCACTAGCAAAACCAGCTTTTCAGATAGGTGATTCGATTGTAACGATTGTAGAAGTTGATCCACTTCATCCTGCCAATCGGTACTGGAGCGCATTAAGTGACTGGCCACCCAAGTTCCTAAAGAATCTACAAGACAGCAGTCTGGGCACGTTTCAATAGCTCTACCCAAATCAACTGAAGTTTCAAGAGTTTTCCAACTGGGAGGCCGCCGCTGACGGTGCTGTTCTAGACGAAGCGCCCATTCAGGATCACTAGGATCAGTTTGAGCTGTAGCAATGTAGGTTACAGATCGTTGGGATTGAATGGCCAACTGTTCGGCAAACTGGCTTTTACCTGAACGACTAGGACCGGTAATCAAAATAGATGTCATGGGCTATTACTCAGTTGAGGTGGATGGCTAAACCACTCAAAAAACCTAGCGATACAAGGACGGAGTTCTTCTTCAACGTAATAGAAATTCTCGCCTCGATCAGTAAATTCCCAAAAGTCGGCAGGTGTGGATTGGAGTTCTTCTTGAATAGTTTGCAGACGAGCGATAGGTTCATCTTTCATATCTTTGAAAATGAGATAGGCTAAATGATCATGATTAGACTGGAGATAAAAGATTGCTAACTTGACCTGAGATTTTCTAACCCCTCTCAGAGTAGTCTCTTGTTGTTCACTTTCTGGATCTTGATCAATTTTAAGAAAAATATCTAACACATCGGTGCTAATATCAGATCTACAGCGGCAACACAGCTGAGCCAGTAAACCCATATCAAAGGCAAAAGTTTCAAGCAAAAAAAGTAACCCAGCTTTATAAGCAATTAAACTATAGTAGCGAAAATGTTGGGCAATCTCTAAAGCAACTAAATCATTACGGGTTTGGACAGCAATCTCTGCCACCAGACGATACTGTTTTAAAATGTTATAGCCAGTACGAATGTCTCGATTATTGATCACAGCACGTAGATAAGTGTTAAAAAACTGGATCGCCAGATCAACGATTTCTAATTGATTTCGACGTAGAGCTCGCTCAGCAATTTCACGGGTATTGATCCCAATCACATAACAGGCTTCGCGCATCTCGTTTAAAGAGTCACTGAAAATAGCTTGGTATTGACGAAAGATCTTAATTTCTAACCAAACACGTTTAGTTTCAATTTGTCTTAACTTAACAATATCGACTGAGACAAAATCAGGATCTCGATAAATAGCTTGGGTCAGTAAATACCAGGAGGAGGGTAGTTTGTGCTTACAAATAGAGTAGAAAAATGCAAAAGCCTTTAAACTATCTAAAGCATCTAACATAATTAAACTTTCGCGTTGTCGAATAGCACTGAGGGCAATTCCTTTGATTTCATCAATCGCTGTTAAACATTGGCTATGAGCAGGAATGATGTCTGTTTCAATATTAGAGGCTTCTCGAATCGCATAACTAACAGCTTGGCGGATCTGTTGTTCAATTTTACGAATAATAGAGGCAGGCTGCAGGAAGTTAAACACAAACATAAAGTAGGGGATCAAAATTAAAAAAGCTCCGGTCCCCAACACTAAATTTAAACTAACCAGTGCGGCTGGATCTGAAATCACACTGAAAGAAAGCGTTGTCCAAACCGCAATTAGGTTAGCTCCAATTAAATAGAGGATGACCAAAAAATTAACTCGTTCTCTGACAAAGAGCTCGGTTACCTTAGGGGTAAATCGATCCGCGCTTAATTGAACTACGATCGCAACAACAGAAATGGTAAAGCCTAAAATACCTGATAAGACTTCAGCTAAGGTGCCAACGAAACTTTCTAGAGCGGCTTGACCTTGATCGACATCTGGATTAGGTCCCCCCATCAAGATTAAGCCTAGCAATTTAGGTAGCAACAACACGCCTATGGCAATCCCTAAGAGCCACCATCGATAGGGGAGTTTAACAAGTGTTCGCATAAGGCTGCGCAGCATCGGGACCCCCTAAGTGCCATGGGCTGAAATCAGTGGAGCTGATCTAATTCCGGGCCGATTTTATCTCTGATCAAGTCTACCCCTACGATGCTGAGCTGTGATCGATATTGAAGTTAAACCACTAGGCTTGAGAGGGATTGAGTTGGATCATTTCCCACGTCACATAGGTTCCGACTGGGCTCCAGAGGAGGTAAGGCAGCAGCAGATAAATGCTGAGATGAGAGATGGAAGCTAAATTTAAGGCCAACAGGCAACCCCACAACCAGCCAGTGGCACCAATAATAGCCCCTGCTCTTAAACTGCGTGATCCACATAAAATAGGCATATAAGCTAGAATCAAACCTTCAAGTACCAAATAGCCTCCCATCAGCAACCAGTGCCCAGGTTGAGTATCCCAAGTGACTGCAGCTGATATAATCCCACAAATGAAAATTGAGATCCAGATGACAGGAATCCATTTTTCAAACGTTAACCACTTGGGGCGACGTAATTGCATAAACCACTGATAATTTTTAGGTGATTTATAGGTTTCAGGTAAAATCTGGTTGAAGAGATAACCGGCCAAGGCAGCTATCAATCCGATCACGAACCCAGTTGGTAGCATAATCAGTCTTGTGCAGAGTACTCTTCAGTATAATCTCTAGGTGAGAACTCGCAAAGGCTTAAGTTGCAACTCTTCAAGGTGCCCCAGCCCTAAAAATTGATGCTGATCACCATAAACCCTGATCCAAGATGCCGTGATGGTAGGATCAGAGTTAAACTTCAGCTCAACCACCTTCAGAGCCTGTCCATATTGCCAACGCTGCGTTTGAGTGGCATCTAACACCACCTCTGGGTAGTTTCTCAATCCAGCGGCTATGGGTTGCAGGTTTTGAAGGGGATCATCAGCTAATTGGATCTGGTTGAGGGTGACACTAGTGTCTAGCTCAAAGGGTCCACTTTGGGTTCGGGTTAAATGACTCATCAGTCCGCCTGACCCTAACTGATGGCCCAGATCGCGCGCCAATGCCCGAATATAGGTGCCTGCACCACACATGATGTCTAGATCTAGTTCGGGAAACTCTCCTGGTCGCCAGGCCAAAATATGAAGCTGATGAATCCAGACAGTACGGGGTGAAGGGGTCAAATCTTCTAAAGTAGCCCCGGCTCTAGCCCATTGATATAAACGTTTGCCATCTTGCCGAATGGCACTATAAATCGGGGGGACTTGTTCAATCGAGCCTTGATAGGCTTCCAAAGCCTTTTGAACTTGCTCTAAAGTGAGCTGGGGGCAAGGAATAGAGCTGAGGAGATCTCCAGTCGCATCATCGGTAGCGCTTGTTTGGCCGAGTTGAAAAGTGGCCCGATACCGCTTGGTTCCTGATAAAAATGATAAAAATCGGGTGGCCTTACCTAGAGCAATGGGTAACACGCCAGTTGCAGCTGGATCAAGAGTACCTCCATGGCCTACTTTACGAGTTTTGAAGATCCGTCGGATCTGGCTGACGCAATCATGAGAGGTCAACCCGGCGGGTTTATTTAAGTTTAAAAATCCGATCGGCTCAGTGTGAGCTGTTTCTTGTTGCTGAGTTGATGTCATAATTCTGATCTCATTAATGGGGATGGTTAGTGGCAAACCTTAATGGATGTAACTTTGCGCAATAATTATTTAAGATATCTATAAATTAGCTTGCCTTGTTCATGACCCAAACTTCTTTGCCGATCTGGCTGCAGCGACTCATCATGATGACCCCTTTTCTCCTCTGGGGATCCTCAATGGTGGTGATGCGGGACACAATGCCAGAAACAACACCTTTGTTTGTTGCGATCATGCGATTGCTACCAGCGGGCATTGCTTTACTGATGTTTCGTTACTTTATGAAACCCCAAGCACCCAATCAGCCCTGGCATCCTCAAGGTTGGCAAGGTTGGGTTGGGATTAGCCTATTTGCTCTGATAGATGGCACTTGTTTTCAAGGTTTTTTAGCTGAAGGCTTAATGGATACTGGGGCTGGCTTGGGTTCGGTGTTAATTGACTCTCAACCGTTGGCTGTCGCACTTATGGCCTGCTGGTTTTTCCAGGAACGGATGGGTCGTTTGGGCTGGTTAAGTCTCTTGATTGGCCTTTCTGGGATCGGCGTTATTGGCCTTTCGGGGACTACATCATTGTCGATATCGATGGGTGAGGGTTGGATGCTATTAGCAGCTCTAGCGATGGCTATGGGTACAGTCATGATGCGACCCTTGAGCCAGTACGTTGATCCTGTGATCGCTACAGGATGGCATATGATTTTAGGCAGCTTACCTCTCATTGCGGTAGCTCTGGTGACCCATCAACTGCAGTGGGAGACCATTAGTCCGAATCATTGGTGGGGCCTCATCTATACCTCTTTACTGGGGAGTGCGCTGGCTTATGGTATCTTTTTTTACTTCGCCTCTCAAGAAAAGTTGACTGAGTTTAGTTCACTCACCTTCTTAACCCCTGTGTTTGCCCTGATCTTTGGTTGGTGGTTTCTCCATGAAATGCTGTCTTTGACTCAGTGGGTCGGGGTCGGGATCACATTGCTCAGCGTGTATCTCTTAAATCATCGCTTCGAACTAACTCAACGACTTCAACAGATCAAGCTCTGATGTTCAAGCTGTTGATCTGAAATCAAGATCATTGAATTAGCTAAAAGAGTGAATGCGCTGGGACAGCTAAGTAGTGTGCTCAAAACGGGAAAGTCCAGCGAATGATCGGCTGGACCCAAGACTATGGCCCTTGTCTTTAACCCTTCTTTAACCTTTACCTATACCCCTTTGGAGAGGTAATGAACCAGGTTCAACCCCATTCAAGCTAGTCCCAAGGGTTGCTAGCTGTAAATTTGTAAGAAGCTGGATCGGGATTGTTGCCAATGTTACGATCCACCTTGCCAATGGTTTCACGTCCCTCGTTAGCTTTTTCGGGGAAGACACCGTCTTTGGGATGCACTAATACTGGCTCGCCTCCAGCCTTAATGCGGAAGATTTGATAGTCTTTAATCTTGAAGTCACTGATCAGAGAGGCACCCAGGGCCAGGCATTGCTCTTTACGAGCTAAGGTCAACATGTTTTTGCCCTCAACCATAGTGGCAGCCCCACTAGTTGGCATCTCAAATACCTGTCCAGCTTTACCTGTCCAAGTAATGACATACTTCTCTTCTGTTTCAGCTTTGCTAAGTAATCCACCTGTTGATCCGCCAAACTCAGGCAGGCTAGCCCCAAAGCGAGGATCCCCTTCCTTCAACTCTTGTACCTGCACCATACACTACCCTCAAATGATGTTATGTTGCACAACAGCCCCAATGGAAATCCCTTGGAACTTAACGCACGTCACCTAGCTCAGCATCCTACCACCGGTGTCATTCGCTATCTAAAGTTGGATTCAGAACTGTAATAGTTCGTTGCAGATGATGATTAAACTCCTGAAGTTACGTCAGGATAAAACATAGGACATTCTAATCCCTTCTAAGCTTATGGCTCGCTGGTCTCTTCATCCGTCCGCACAGGCTCAAGCGCAGATCATGTTAATTCCTACCGCCTTTGGGAGTGATGCTCAAGCGCCTTCGATTATTCTCAATGCTGGATCTCATCTGTGTGGGTTTGAACCCTTACTCGATATGGATGTGGATACTCTAGCCGTAGGTCATGCTACAACCATCACGGATGAGCCACCTTACAGCATGTGTGAGGCCGTGATCTCTCAGTACCTCCAATCTCGCCAATGGCCTGTGCTTCTCCCGGCTGCGATGCCCGCTAGTTGGGGCGCGATCAGGGGGGTCTGGAAACAGCACCCACAACTAACAGTTGTGCATTGGAGCGCTCATGCTAATCTCCTACCGACCCCTGATCTAACTCAATCTGATGATGATCCAGGTTATAGTCCTCTGGCTTGGGTTGAGCGCCTCTACCACTGTCAGATTCCCATTGTTTATTTGGGGTTGCGAAGTGTAACAGCGCAAGGATCGGAATGGATCAAACGACATCAAAGTCCTGTGTTTTGGTCCCATCAGACTTGGACACCCGAGCATGTCATTGCAGAACTCTCTCCTCACCCCGTGTTTCTAGTGATTGATGCAAGTGTCTTTGATCCAGCTTTAGTTGATTCGGTAGCCGCCCCGGAGCCGGGTGGGGTGACCTGGTCTTTACTGATTGATACATGTGCAGCTCTGTTTGCCTCTCGATCCGTTTTAGGTATCTCACTGGGAGGCTTAGCGGTAACCTCCAGATTGCAGCAGGCGGCTCGACTTCTAGCCCGATTATTAAACTGGTTGCTAGCTTGCTACGGATCGCAACTGTCGAAGCCCACAACTGAACGGTTGTACTCCTAGAACGCAGGATGATTTTAGAGATGAAGACCCAGAACCCCTGACAAAAAGGTTGAGATCCAGTTCGTTGAACTCAAAAGCGAGATCAGCCTGGTTCGTGCTGAGAGGCAACAGCTTGATGATCTGGAGAAGGCTGATCAGGCTCACTGGCAATAGCAACCATCAAAGCATCTAGGACTCGGTTAACTTTGCTGAGGCGTAAGCCATAGTCCATATGAACAGGGCTATTGGGAATGATCGCGTGTTGAAATCCTAGTTTTGCTGCTTCTTTGAGTCGTTGATCTAGTTGGGACACCGGTCGTACTTGGCCACCTAGGCCTACTTCACCGATCAACACGGTGTGGGGTGCTACTACCCGATCTCGAAAACTGGCGGCTACAGCTACAGCTACTCCTAGATCAGCAGCAGGTTCACCTACATTTAAGCCCCCTGCAGAGGCAATATAAGCATCATATTTTGAAAGGGGGATGCCTACTCGTTTTTCTAGTACCGCTAGGATCTGTAAAAATCGGTTAGTTTCTAAACCTGTACTGGTGCGGCGAGGTGAGGCATAGCTAGTGGGGCTAACGAGGGCTTGAATTTCTACCACTAGAGGTCGTGTGCCCTCACAGGCTACAATAATGGCGGTACCTGGAGCTAGCTCGTCTTGATGGGTTACAAACAGCTCGGATGGATTTTCAACTTCAATTAAACCTTCATGAGCCATATCAAAAATACCAATCTCCTGGCTAGCCCCAAAGCGGTTTTTAACAGAACGGAGTAAACGATGACTTTGAAAGCGATCCCCTTCAAAATACAAGACCGTATCTACTAAATGCTCGAGCACCTTGGGACCTGCAATTGCTCCTTCTTTGGTGACATGGCCCACAATGAGTAAACCCACATTTAACCGCTTGGCCACTCGCATTAACGCACCCGTACACTCCCGTACCTGCGACACCGATCCAGGGGCTGAGGTGATCTGAGACCAAAAAATCGATTGAATACTATCAATCACCGCCACGCGGGGCAGCAAGGTTTGGATTTCTAGAATGATGGCTTCTAGATCAGTTTCGGCTAATAGGTAGAGCTGATCAGCTTCAACTGACAAGCGCTCGGCTCTAAGTTTGATTTGCTGGGCAGATTCTTCCCCAGAAACATACAACATAGGGCCCACTTGAGCCAGATAAAAAGCTGTTTGCAACAGAAGCGTACTTTTACCAATACCCGGATCGCCTCCAATCAAGACTAAAGATCCAGCGACAATCCCGCCGCCTAAGACTCGATCAAATTCCTGATAACCAGAGGAGATCCGAGGGTGATCATCAGGTTGAACTTGAGAGATCGCAATAGCGGCATGGGGCTGGCCTAGGTCCCGATCCTTTGGAGTAGCCGTGAGTTGAGTTCGGGGCGATTTAGCTGTTTCCTGAACCACTTCGGTCAGACTACCCCAAGCTCCACAAGCTGTACAGCGCCCCAAAAACTTGACAAAGCGCTCCCCACATTCATTGCAAACCCATTCTGACCTGGGCTTAGCCACCTTCCAAAACCGCTGTTCCCCATCCTGGGGCTACTTGAGCTGAGCGCAAGAGAAACGCGGCTAGACTAGTTAGATCATCATCATCCATCCAATTTTCCCTCACTTCCCGACACCCAAAACCGTAGGAGGTGCCATCATAACTCAGGGGATCCCGTTGGTACTCCATCAATGCCTTGATCGTATCTCGGGGTGGCGTAGCTCCTGCTAAATCACTGAGAGACAATGAGATTCTAGGGTTAGGTAACGTCACGCCTCCCACATGACAATTGATACAACTATCTTGAAATAGCGTTTTACCAGTTTCTAATTGCTTAGGACTGATGGTAATCGATAAGCCGCTCTCATCATAAGGCAGTTCAATAGGTCCTGAAACTTGTAAATATTGGTTAATGTACGGATCAATCCGGGCCCATGTGGGTGGAGCTATCCCGACACAGAGCCAACCCCAGATCGCAAAAGTGGCACAAAAGAGAGTGAAGGCTCGATGCCAGGTTGTTGGCTTGATCATGACAATCCCGTGGTTCAATAACGTTTGATTGGAAACTCGATGACTGGAGACTCAATAATAGGGGTAGGATCAGTCAGCTCTATCCCATACCGTGTCGACTGATCCTCCCTTGTCATCAATGACTTTGAAACTCTGATTTTACCCAGAGCGATTTAGAGATAACCGGCCAAATCACTATGGCTTTCGCTCTTGGTGCCACCCCATCCCGGCAAGTAGTTAGCTTGAATCAGGATATACCCAGCGATCAATTTCAAATCTTCATCTGTGAGCTTACGCATCCTGGGGTATTCACTCAACAGCTGCGTATTGGGATGATATTCAAGGAGTGACTCGATCCCGTCATAGGTGGTGGGATTTTTCATGTAGTCCACAATCGAGGCCACAGTGTCACGAGAGGGGGTTGCCCCTTCTAAATCTTCTAACTTGAGGCCGACATCAGGGTTGGGATAGGTCTGGCCGCTGACATGGCACCGAGCACAAGCAAAGTTGAATAAGCGACGCCCTTGAGCCACTTCAGCCTCAGTAAACGTGATCGATTCCGCTGCTGTTAAAGCAACTGTCAACTCATCAGATTGAGCCGCCCAGACTGGCGCCATAGCTTGAACAGTAAAGTAGATAGCGCCAATGAATAGCACTGTCAACCATTTTTGAAATGAGAAAAATTTACTAAACATAGTTCCCCATGCAGATCCATCGTAAGTTGCAAATTAACAGATCGAGTCCATCATAGGACCAACACTTTATAAGAATAGACTATTTAGGCCCTAGACCTGAGACTCTTTCCGCCAAGAGGTAGCCAAAGTGGCCGGATTGATTTCAGAGGTCTTACTATCATTAAAGGGTTCAGTCACTTGAGGGTCTGTAGCATGGATCGAGAAAAAGCGCTGGCCTTGCTGGATCTGGATGCAAGTGCCTCTGAGAAACAAATTCGGAGTCAATTATTTAGTCGCTATCAGTCTATTAATGAAACGTTAGCGCAGCTGGATGATGAACGGCAACGCCCCCTACTTGAGGCTCAGCTTAATCGGCTCAATCAAGCCCGAGATGTCCTGCTAGCCCAGGCTAGTGATACCAGTACCACGCCCCATTTATCAGTGGTTCGTCCTCAAGGCTCAGGCCAGCTTCGCGTGATCCTCTATCAATATCAGGGTCAACAAGAGATCGAAACAATACTGGCTCAGCAATTTCTCCGCATTAATCAAGCCGATGTTGTGCTCCTGACTGAGCAAGAGGCTGCTAGCCCTGAGCAGGATGTGATTACGGAGGCTCAACCGGCTGACATCCCCCCATCTATATTAGTGTTGTTATACAACCGAGGTGGGCAAGAAGGCTTACACACTATCCGCATGGGTGAACGGGATTTCGTGTTGGGGTTTGAGAATACCTTTGGTGCTCGTAAATTTGCTCAACGGTTAGCTCAGCAAGGGCAACCCAAACCCAGATCTGAACGCTTTGAAACTTCAGAGATCTTAGACTTTTGTCACGCTTCAGGCTATGTTCTGATCATTGTGCCTTCAAGTAGTACGTTCAATCCACCGGAGACCGTGACGGAAATAGCCAGAGAGTGGGAAGACGACTAAAGTGTCGGTGCCGCAGAGTATAGCCCGAATGATGATCCCAGAGCTAGTGTAGTCTGTATCAAGTGTAACTCAATCCGAGTTGTCGCTAGAGTGAGTCATTTTCTGAAAATTGCTGATCGTAAGGTTGTAGGGTGCATGTCGCAGCTGAGTTGGCCTGTTTGGTTATTGGGTCTGGGTCGATTGATCTCGCAGTTAGGTACTGGTTTTACGCTTTTTTTTATTCCGATCTTTTTTGTTGAACAAGTAGGCTTCTCGGCTACACAAGTGGGTCTAGGGTTGGGGATCGCTGCGATCGCAGGAGTCATTGGGCGCATTTTTGGAGGGACCTTATCTGATGCTACCTTTGGCCGGAAACGAACTTTACTACTAGCCTTAGGTATTTCAGCGCTGGGGACGATCACGCTGGGGTTGTCTCATAGTTTTCAAATGTTTGTGGTGGCCAATTGTATTGCTGGCTTGGGACAGGGTCTATACTGGCCTTCGACCGAGACTATGATTGCCGATCTCACCACTCGAGAGCAGCGTAATGAAGCTTATGCAATTAACCGCTTGGGAGATAACTTGGGCCTCAGTTTGGGTGTGGCTCTGGCGAGTATCTGGGTGGAGATGACTCAAACGTATCGTGTGTTGTTTTGGATTGATGGTCTGACCTTTTTAGGGTTTTTTGTCATTGTGCTTGGATTTATTCAAGAGAGTCGTCCCTCCGACTTACCCTCTAAATCTATGCTTTCAGGCTGGTGGTTGGCTCTAACGGATCGGGTACTTTTGACCTATCTATTGGCTAATATTTTGTTCACAATCTACATTTCTCAACTGAGTGCAGCCTTGCCATTTTATTTAAAGCAGTTTGTTGGATTATCTCTAGGGGTGACTGGAACTCTCCTGTTTCTACATGGATTAATCATGGCCGGAATTCAAATTCCTGTCGTGCGGCGGTTAAATCATTGGACCCGAGTGAATAGTTTGAGATTATCTTGCGTGTTGTGGGCTTTAGGCTTCGGACTGGTTGAACGCCTAGATGATCTGCCCAACTTCAAATTGCAACTGGCGGGGCTGGCACTAGTGATCTTTGCGGAGGCTGCTGTGATTTACCTACCCTCGGCCTCAGCTCTGGTTGCTGATCTAGCTCCTATTGAACTAAGGGGAGTTTATTTGTCTTTAAATGCTCTTTGTTGGGCTATTGGGTTTGCATTAGGTCCGATTATTAGTGGTCCGCTACTAGATCAATCTCCAGATGTGGCTCAATATCTATGGGTGATCTGGATCCTGAGCATTGGTGCCTTACTACTCATTTTACAGGGACTGGCTGCTCAGTTACCGGCTCGATTATCAACGGCTCAAGATCGTGATTCTTAAATTATGATCTTTGGATTAAAAAGCTGGAGGCTGGGTAATATCAAAATCCGTAGGGGCCGGACATCCACCCCGCTGCCAGGCTCGAATGGCTTGGGCGATCGCCCCTTCACTAATATCTCGAGGGGGGACACCTGGGCCTTTCACTTGCAAACTAAACAGTGTCCAAGGAGACTGAGCTGGGGTACGAGATCGAGTGATGTAAGCTCGGTAAGCCAAATTAAGTGTGTCGGTGCGGCGGCCTTCAAATGAGTCCGAAGCTGGGATATCAGGATCTGATCCTTTAACTAAGCGTCGTTCGAGTGTACTGAAATAGAGTTGAAAAACAGCTTCATTAGGGTCAGTCACGCCCAGAGCTGCTAATTCCTCAGGTGATAGCACCACCACCTCAGGTGGACTAACCAGGATCACTCGGTAGCTGGCCTTTACTCGAGCGAGTTCAATATTGGCAAATAGAGGGAGTTGAGCCGTCAAGATTTCAGACCAAAGTTGAGGAGCTGATCCACATAAGGGTCTGGGTTGAGCAGATAGTGTTGAGACTAGGCCTAAAACTACCATCCAAGCCATCACCTTGATCTTGAGGATCGTTTGCAACATTAAAACTCACCCAGTTACCTCTGTTTCTAACCCTAGCCTGATTCAACTCTGCGGAACACACCTTGATCGGTAGTTATGATCAGACCTAACCTAACGATGACGTTAGATCTAACCGGTGCCATCAAACTTTGAAGCCTGCTAGATCAGGTAGCCTAGGTGAGTAAAATCCACTGATATCTATCGGGATCTCCTAAACAACTCCGTTTTGGCTAAACCAGGTTTGAAGCTCATTCCAAGCCATAGTTGCTATTTCAGGTCGATAACTATCTCGATAGTCAGCGAAGAAACCGTGAGGGGCCTCAGGATAAACAATGATCTGAGATTGCGAGGGATTATCACCCAACGCGGTTCGCATCTGGTCCACAGTTTCCACCGGAATGCCTTGATCAGCTTCGCCATACAGACCTAGCACTGGCACTTCAAGGTTGGCGGCAATATCAACAGGATGAGTCGGGGTATTATCGCTAGACTCACCCACCAAACGACCATACCAAGCAACACCTGCCTTAACTTGAGGGTTATGAGCGGCATAGAGCCAAACAATCCGTCCACCCCAGCAAAACCCTGTGATTCCTAACCGCTCCACATCAGCAGATCCGCTAGCTTGGGCCCAAGCAATCGTGGCATCTAGATCAGCCATGACTTGAGCATCGGGCACTTTAGAGACGACTTCAGAGATGATCTGTTGGATGTTAGTGAGTTGCGAGACATCACCCTGCCGAAAGTACATCTCAGGGGCCACAGCTATATAGCCCAACTTGGCGAGGCGCCGGCACAGATCTTGAATATGCTCATGGACACCAAAGATCTCTTGAACCACAAGTATCAGCGGGAATGGACCATCGGTGGCAGGCATAGCCCGATAGGCCGGAATCTGACTATCATCAACCGGGATCATGACTTCCCCAGCCGTCAGACCCTCGGTATCTGTGGTGATGGTTTGAGCCAAGATCGGGCGAGAGGCCAAGGCAAACCCAGTAGCTAGTGCACCGGTTTTGATAAAGCTACGACGGCTAAATCCTAGTTTGGGGATAAAACCCAAGAGGCTCAGAAGGTCTGCTTTCATCGGATTCATACCTGAGTGGACACTTCTAGAGTCGTCATCAGGTGCCTATGAGTTCCAAGTTGAATACTCGGACACTTTTAAAGCGGTGTCGCGGCCAGCCTTATCAGGTTTTATGAGAATTTCATGAGTGGTGCTTAAGCGATGGTTCATTGAGATCTGATCTGCCAAGCCGAGTTCTCTACACAGAGTTGAACAGCTTCAAGGTCTTGTAAGGTGGTTTAACAATTATTGTTTAGAGAGATAAACTTCGACATCATGCCCCATGGATTTCTTCTCACTAGAGTATTACTGCAATGGCCCAGTCAACTAGCGGATCGATTAGAAGATTTATCGGCTGTCACTCGGACACCTGATGGCAGCCTCTGGGTCGGATCAGATGAGCATCAGACTCTGGAGCGATTGACTTTGCTGGGAGATAGCCAGTATGGCAACCCTCGATCCTTTCACCTCCAGGATTTTATTGATCTAGCTGATCAAGATTCTGAAATTGATATTGAAGGGCTGGACTACTCGGATGGGTATCTTTGGGTGGTGGGATCTCACAGCCTCAAACGGAAAAAACCTAAGGGCAAGACGTCTAAGAAAGCCATTGAGCGCCTCTCTGAGATCAAACAAGATCCTAACCGCTATTTATTGGCTCGATTACCAGTACTTCAAGGCGAGATCGTTTCCACCTATTCTCAATCGAATGAATCCGATACGTTAACAGCGGCTTGTTTGCAGCAAGGTCCCCAGTCACTCATAGATACGCTTAGAGCTGATATCCATCTGGGTCCTTTTTTGTCAATTGGGCTGCCGTCAAAAGATAATGGTTTTGATATTGAAGGGCTGGCTGTCAAAGGGCACCGGGTGGTGTTGGGTCTCCGTGGACCCGTTTTAGGTGGATGGGCCATGTTGGTGGACATTGAAGTCAAGTCAACAACGCCTGGGGTACTTGAGTTGCAAGATGGCACTGGATCTCTATATCGCAAGCATTTCCTAGATCTCAACGGGTTGGGGATTCGAGATCTTTGCTGGCACCATGATGATTTGTTGATTTTAGCGGGACCCACCATGGCTCTAGACGGTCCCATGCAACTGTTTCGCCTCAAAATGATGAGTGAGACCCTAGATCAGACAACAGACACTCTCTGGGATCAAGAGTCTGATGCCCTAACTGTAGTCTTTGATCTACCAGCTACCCCAGGGGCAGATTATGCTGAAGGTCTGGCACTTTATCCCTGTTTGGGCTTTGATGATGCGCTGATGGTGATCTATGACTCTCCAGCTTCCAGCCGCCGCCCCACTCAACAGACACTCTTTGCAGATGTCTTTCAGCTACCTCTAGATTAAGCACGAGATCCACGTCTCCAGGCCCAATCTGCCATAAGATTCAAAGTAAGATTGGCCTGATTACTAAAACCAGATAGTGATCCAAAAGGAGTGAGGTCGTGTCCCAGGTTTCAAAACAGTTTGGTAAGTGGCTAAGGCTGAGCTTGATCTTTCCCCTCGGCTGTTTGAATGGATGGCTACTGTTACTGCTGATTAGTAATCTCCAGCCTTTGTTCAATATTCTGCTGACAGCGATCTTGCTAGCTTTGTTGTTGGATTACCCGATCCGATTGTTACAGGGTCGTGGCTTATCTCGTAATGGGTCCTTGAGTCTTGTTCTGTTGCTGACAGTAGTATTACTACTAGGCTTAGGTTTAACCTTACTGCCCCTATTAACCCAACAGTTAACTGATCTGGTGAAACAAGTATCAGCTTGGACTCAAAATCAGGAGTCACTACCTCTCTGGATCCGAGATCCGGAATCAGTATTAAGAACGGTGGAACGGTTGCCCCCATTTGAATGGTTAGGGATTGACTTCCGACAGTTAACCAACTCGGACACGTTTAGTAATCAGGTTCAATCGTTCATTGAACAGATCCAAAATGGCCTTAGTAGAGTCGCTAGTGGCGTTTTAGGCTTTCTATCAGGTACGATCCAAAATCTTTTAAATCTGTTTATCACGTTAGTTCTAGCGGTATTCCTTTTAATAGGAGGTGAGACCGCTTGGCAAGGCATGTTAAGGTGGTTACCCCCCTGGTGGCGTGCTCGGATCAATACGCATGTTCCTCAAAAACTAAGAACGTTTATGGGGGGACAGGTTGTGATTGCGTTGGGATTTGGAACAGTCCTAGCTGTGATCTATACAATAGTAGGCATTCCTCAAGGCTTGCTCTGGGGATTTACGATTGGCTTGGGTAGCTTGATTCCATTTTTGGGGGCACTGACTCAAGTCTCGGTTAGCCTCTTCTTGCTATTTCAAGGCTTGGGCACAGGCGTGACTGTTTTTGTCGTTGCCTTTATCATTGGCCAAATTGTAGATCAGGTGATCTCTCCCCGTGTGATTGGAACGATCATTGGTCTCAACCCCATTTGGGTTTTGCTCTCGGTATTTATTGGCATTCAATTTGGGGGTATTCTAGGTGCTCTATTTGCAGTCCCTGTGGCTAGCATTATTAAAACGATTGCAGATGAGATTATTTCTGATATTGAGGCAACCCAACCACCACTTGAAGACAACACTCAAGCCCTTGACACTGTTCAAGAGATTATTACGGAGCCACACCCCATTCAGGTTAACACTGAGGCTGATCAAGGTGAGGTTTCAGATTCAACAGATGCTAGCTCTATTCCTGAGATCAAGCCAACTGAGAGTCTCAGCACAATCTCGCTAGACACGGTAGATCAGGGAACAGCCACTACGTCTGAAGTAGTTGAAGATAAGAGCATAGTTAGCTGATCGTTGAGGCTGTCCAATTAAAGCCATTACGTACTGGAAGTTCAAGCCCGGCTTATTAGAGTGGACTCGTAGTAAAGATCCTGAAGTGTTTTTGCCTGAAAGTAAACCTACTGTTCCCCAATAACACTTTAAATTGTAGACTCATGTTAAGGGAAAGATGTCTGAAGGCTGAAGCTCCCAACTGATGGTGCTGCTGAGGAAGACATGAGTTAGATCTAAACCAATGAAACCCAAGCGAATTGACCAGATCTTATCTAATTATGGCTATTGCAGCCGCCGAGAAGCCAGTTACTGGATCCGTTGCCGCCGCATAACAACTACCACTGGCCAACTGATCACCTCCCCCTCACAAAAAATGGATCCCTGTGAAGTGTTGATTGAAGGTCAACCGATTGAGCACCCTGACGGCCTACTAATCGCCTTGCATAAGCCAGTGGGTTATGTTTGTTCTCATAGTGATCAAGAAGGTCCCACCGTATTTGATGGGTTACCGATACAATGGCTACAGCGAAAGCCAAAGCCTAGCCTAGTGGGGCGACTTGATAAGGAGACAAGTGGTCTTTTAATCATCACTGATGATGGGTCCTTGCTTCACCATTTAACTTCACCCCGGCACCGTATGCCTAAATGCTACCAAGTTCAGGTTGATCAACCTTTAGATCCAGAGTTAGTCTCTATCTTTGCCCGGGGCGATCTAGTCCTGTCGGATGAAGCTAAACCTTGCCTTCCCGCTGAACTCACACTACTTACGGATCAAGTGGCTCAGTTAACCCTCTATGAGGGCCGATTCCATCAAGTGCGTCGGATGTTTAGACATTTTGGTTATACCGTAGAGAGCTTACATCGATTTCAATATGGCTGCTTGACATTAGCCACTCTAGAGCCTGGTGCCTACCGCAATATTCTCCGATCAGAGATTGATCCCAACTTGTAAGGGCAAAAGCCATTTAAAGTGATTTGCGTAAGTTAAAGTGATTTGCGTAAGTTGCTCTGATAGGCGACATCTATTGCAACTCTAGACCTATTTAGCTACTGTTTTCTCTCATCTTTTAAAACCGTAGACTGATAAAGTATAGATTATAAAATGTTTTCGAATAAATGATTACATTAGCTTAGTGAGTCAACCAATACTAATTGCTGTAGTGCTACGTAATTTACAACTCAGTTTTATGTAGCTCTATGCATTTATTTCTGCGCCCACAGAGTCTAGTCAGATCAAGATAGTGATCAAGGCAAAAGAGTTAGAAGGCTGCTGTAGCTAACAGTACTTTTTGATGACTTTAGACAAGCGTCTTCTCAAATGGGATAGGGTTTTAAGCTAGGCTTGCTGCGACTCATAAGTAGATTTATGGTATGAGAATGTTCTTAGCTTAAGAATGGATTTGATCTGGAACTTATGGGAACTTATGGGAGTAAAGGTCGTCCTTAAAAGAGGATGTGATCGTATTAGTTGTGATCAGATGATTTAAAATCAGACGATTAGATTTGATGTGCTGTTTAATTAGGATGTTCTGATGACAAAAGGAATTCGTTTCTTATTATTTACGATGATGCTGTTAGCTAGCTGCTTTGCAGGGGGACGAGCAGAAGCCAATCCTCAGTTTATTGAGCATGATGGCCAACAACGTGACTATTACGTATTCCAACCACCTAGATTAGCGCTGCCTGCACGGACAATGGTTATCTTACATGGCGGACAAGGGACAGCAGAAGGCTTATTCAACACACCAGAATTGCGGGAGTTAGCCAACGAGTACAAATGGCTTTTGATCATGCCCCAAGGCGTTGAGCGAACCTGGAATAGCAGCTATTTACCTTTAGAGGCCAAGGGGGCTGTGTCTACAGCTGATGATGTGGGCTTTCTTCAAGCTTTGATTAATAAGCATGTTCAAGACGGGTTCACTAAATCCAATTCAGTTGTTATGACTGGAGCCTCCCGAGGAGGTCTGATGACCAGTCGCTTTGCTTGTGATCACGGGACTTTTTTAGCAGGATTTGGCCTAGGAATTGGCAATCACCATCTCGAAAATCCCTGTAACCCTCCTAAACCCCTCCAAGCTTTCTTTATGCATGGATCTGAAGATAAGATCATGGACTTCAATGGTAGGGTTGATGCAGCCCGCCGTGACAAAAGCAAAACCGTAGGTATTTTAAGTGTGAACGAAGTTGTCAATATTTGGACGACAGCTAATCGGTGTCAAGGGGAGCCAAGGGTAGGATTTGTTGATAATGTTCCTGAAGATCAGACCAGCTTAGAGTATCGTGATTTTCAGAGTTGTTTACAACCGACTCGTCAGATTGTTGGTGTGGGTATGGGTCATACTTGGCCTAATGGGAAACCAGTGCCACCGCCAAGTAAGTGGGGTGAAAGAATTTTTGGCAAGACGTTTGCAAGATCAGCAGAGACTAGTATCAACCGAGAAATCTTTCAATTCTTTGATAATATACCTCGCTAACAGCTTTCAACCCACTGATTCTGACCAGATGAGCTTTAAACAGAGAAGTTTAACATGGATAGCTCATTGAAGGTTGTACTTTAGAGTGTACTGACCAGTTTCAGAAGGTTCGAAAGCATTGATCCGTAGGGTGTGGGGTCCAGATTGTTCAAGAAATAAGGTGAGAAAAGCATCGGTTAAGGAGCCATGATCATCATTGCGTCCCACCACCTGTCCATCAGGACCTACCACTTCCAGATAAGCGTCGAAGTCAAAGCTGGCTAATTGAGCAATCAAAGATTGGCCTGCTGTAGCCTCAATAAGATGGATGTCCATCCAAGATCCATCATCTGGGTGTTGGCTATCACCATCTAAGAGTTGACCTGAAATGGTTTCAAGCCATTCTATCTGGCCTATTCCGTACTGGAGTTGATAAGGACCAGAGGTTTGCCCTTCAAATGTGGTTGCTCGGATCGTCAAGGTTGAAGCCAGGGCTGTATGAAGGCCCACAAAGGCATTAACATCTGATCCAGAGTCATCATCGGTAGCGATGATCGTGTTCGTTTCATCCACAATTTCTATCACAGGGTCTAGCACCGGACTTTCCATCCACACCAGTAGGGTTTCACCAGGTTGCAAGGTTACCGGGTAGGTATCTACAAAGCTTTGATCCAGGTTGTTGATTACATCGCCCTCACTCAGATCAGCTTCAACCACCTGCAGATCATCTAGAAAAGCAGCGGGGCCTGGTGGTGGGCTTGAGCATCCCCATAGGGTAGTGCTACTGACCATAATGACAGCGAGAGTATAGCGATGGTGTAGAGGAAACATAGCAGCGTTTTACTGGCAGGTAGACTTTGATTGTACTTGTGGATGACCCGTCATTGGCTTTCGAAGCAGAGTGCTCTCGAAGTAGAATGAGAGATTGCGCTTATGGGCTGGTGTTTAGATCCCCAGTGGGTGAGACTTCAAGGTAAAGTATTAAGACTGATCAAGCCCGATCGTATCAGGAGATAGTGATGAATACACGACGCAATGTACTTCGTTGGATGGCCTTAGCGGCTGGAGCTGTTTCAGGTTTGATTCCAGCTTTAGGTCGTAAACCTTTAGCTCAGGTATTCTCTCAAGAGACTACTGATGAACCCGAATTTCAAAAGATTGCAACCCTTGAAGATCTAGAGAAAGGGGAAGGGTCTTTCTTTATCAAAGATGGCTTTGAGGGGAATCCTGTACTCATTGTAGAAACAGAGGTAGAACCCGAAGGAGAGACAGAGACGCCTGAGAAAGCTTACGTGGCTGTCGATCCCACCTGCCCACACCGTAAGTGTTTAGTGGATTGGAACACCGGAAAATCGGCTTTTGTTTGTCCTTGTCATGCCTCTGAATTTGATCTGGAGGGGAATGTTACCAAAGGCCCAGCTAACACTGGCTTACCAGCTCTCTACAGCGTTAAGGTCGAAGGCGAAGATATCATGATTGCCCCTATGGAAGCTTAGAAAGCCTAACAGCACTTAACGGTTTGTCAATCGGTAATACAGTCTATTAAGATATGCAGGGGCTTTACTGATCTATGCCCCTGATTTGTTTTGCTAGGATTAGTCGATCTCAACAATTAGGTGGTATCAGGCGATTTATGCCCATTGCAGTTGGTGTAATTCAAGCATCGAGTTTCTCCCCCGTACTAGCGGCAGCCGATGCTATGGTTAAAGCAGCTAGAGTCACGTTGGTCCAGTACGGGATTGCTGATAGTGGTCATCATTTTGTAGCGATTCGAGGTGCAACCTCAGAGGTTAATCCAGCCATGGAAGCAGGTCTCAAGGCAGCAGAGGCTACATTTGGGGCTAGGGAATTGATTCATTATATCGTGCCCAATCCTCCCGAAAATCTCGAAACAGTTTTACCCATAGATTTCACAGATGTTGCCGAACCATTTCGGGTTTAAATGGGGCCTAATTAAGCTATTCAACCCGATTTGAGGCCACTCAACTCGTGATTTAATCCAAATGTTCAAATTTATGCCGTTCAAATTTATGTAGGAGATCGCAATGCCACAAGCTGTTGGTTCATTAGAGACTAAAGGGTTCCCTGGCGTACTAGCTGCTGCTGATGCCATGGTCAAGGCAGGACGAGTTACTCTCGTGGGCTACATCCGGGCAGGTAGTGCTCGCTTTGTGGTGACGATTAGAGGAGATGTTTCTGAAGTTAAAATGGCCATGGATGCGGGAGTTGCTGCTGTGGAAAAAGCCTATGGGGCCACTCTCGAATCTTGGGTAATCATCCCCCGTCCTCACGAAAATGTTGAAGCTGTACTCCCGATCGCCTTTGGCAAAGATGTTGAACGCTTTCGAGCCGCTGTTGAAGGCTTACCGATTGCTTCCAATGGCTCTGCAACCTAGATCGTAACGGAGACCGTTTTTAACCTAGGAGACTCAAATTTTAATCTAGGAGACTCAAATGACTAGATCTGTTGGTAAAGAGTGGCAGGATCTAGTAGAAATAGAGTGATTTGCTGGTCTTCATCCACAACCTGAACCACATGAGTAGTCATTTTTAACTCACTTAACTGACGATACTTATCAGGTAACTGGCGTATCGTTGCAGCATTGGCCTCAATCAGAGAAGGGGGGGCTGATAAAGGAATACCCAGCTGTTCAGTGTCTGCTCGCAGAATAATCACATACTGAGGGTTTTGGACTTGAGTTTGAAAGAGCCATTGCTGCAGATCTAGCAGGGTAATATCACTATCGTGCAGATGTAAGATGCCAGCCAAGCTCGGCTGACTGGTATGGATCTGAGCCTGACCTATAATGCGGTCAACCAGCTCGATGCGAACACCTAAGCGGAGTTGAGTTTGGCTAGATTGGAGACTAAACATAATGAGCTTCAGTCTTTGGTCTTGATAAGACGTCTCTAGAGTAGTTGAACTCGGATGCAAAGCTAAAGTGGGCATGAGAGATCTCCATTAAAGTTAAACAACGACGGCTGACTGTAACAGAACCTGGAGGCTAGCTAGTAAATTCTGCTCGACATAGGGCTTGGTAAAATAGTCGGCAGCCCCAAGTTGGAGAGCAAGACGCTTATGCTTGTCACCACTGCGAGAGGTTAACATAACTACCGGAATCTGAGACAGTTGGGGATCTTGACGCCGCTGAGTTAGGAATTCAAAGCCATTCATCACTGGCATCTCGATATCACAAATGACCAAATGAATGTGAGCATTTTGTTGCAGTTGATCTAAAGCCTCCCGACCCTGATGAGCTTGTAGAACTCGGTACCCAGCTTTCTCTAAGGTGAGTGATAACGTCTGCCGCATGCCAGCTGAATCGTCAACAATCAAGATTGTGCGTAAGCTTGGAGTCACTTCTGTGGCAGCTGATTGATCCACCTCAACCGCCAGCGAACGGCCCTGGTGTTTAGACAATAGTGACACTCCATCCAGGACTGGGATTAGGTTTCCATCGCCCATGATGGTACAGCCATAGAGATAACTAGGGGCAGCCAACGCGGTACTGAAGGGCTTGATCACAAGTTCCTGTTCTGTTAGAAAACGGTTGACTTCTAAGGCCACAACATCTCCACCTTGGCTGAGTAGCAGTAGCGGTGCGGCCCACTCGTCTGGCACGGGTACCGATCCCACCCATTGATCCGGTAACATTTCAGGCAACGCGCAATGGTAAGGTAACAACGATTGCAGCTTATGAACAGGAACGACATGGTGGCGCCAATGCAGAAATCGCTGGCCACTAGATACTTTAATTTGATCGGCTTTGGGAATCAAAATTTCTTCAATACTATCAGAAGGTATGGCCACTAGACTATTCCCAGACCAAATCACCAACAATTTAGAGATACTCAACGTTAGGGGAATTTGGAGGGTAAAGGTGGTTCCTTCTCCAGGTTTGCTGGTAATCGTGATGGTGCCTTTAAGAGCTTGGATCTGAGCCTTAACGATATCCAAACCCACGCCTCGCCCTGAAAGCTCACTCACTTGCGATGCAGTGCTAAGTCCTGGTTCAAATAACAGATTTAAGAGTCTAGCTGTTGAAGCGGTTTCAGCATCTTCAGCCCTGATCAAATTTTGCTGAATCGCTTTTGCTCGGACTTGCTCTAAATCAATGCCTCGGCCATCATCTTGCACCTCGATCACAGTCCGACTGCCCTGATGATAGGCCCGAATTTGAATGACTCCTTGCTCGGGCTTGCCTTGTTGGAGGCGGATAGCATTCTCTTCAATACCGTGATCAAAGGCATTACGGACCAGATGCACCAGCGGATCATAGAGCTTTTCTAGTACTGCTTTATCCACTAAAACGCTAGTTCCACTTAACTTCAAATCCACACCTTTTTTGTACTGCAAAGAGAGATCTCGTAACAGGCGTGGGAATCGATTGAGAATATCCCCTAGGGGTAGCATTCGTGCCCACATCAACTCATTTCGTAGATTTGTGAGCATCTGTCGCTGTAGCTCTAACTCCCGGCCTGAGCGATCGCTATAGAGAGTGACATCCTCCACCTTTTCTTCCAATTGTGAGATTTGATCAACAGCGGCTTGCAGAAGATTGTAAACCTCACTATAGGTGTCGAGTTCTAGTACATCAAAGTCAGGGCGGGTCACACCGAGATGATCCAGATTAGGGGGTCGGGATCCTTGCAACCACTGCCAGGTAGCTCGATCGGGATTAATCAAGAGTTTTGTCAGAAGTGATCGGAGATCTTTGCCAATGGTGCGAAATTGATCGAAGCGAGCTAATAAATCTCTGAGAGACCCCTGCAACTGTTCATTCTGAAGGGATAACTTATTGCGGTTGATGGCTAACTCACCCAACTGGTTATTCATTCGCTCTAGCTGATCAAGATCAAGGCGCACTGAGATACCTGAAGCGGCTACAGCAGGGTTCTTCATAGGTTCGGGCTTGGCCACGGTGGGCTTGGCGAGATCACGCTTAGGTTGTTGAGGGTCTTGAGCTAGGGAAAGTTGATCAAAGGCCTGCTCAATTTGAGTTAGGGCTACTTCTAAAGACTGAGGTTCCCTATTAGCTGAGATCTCTGCTTGACCAAACACCGATTCTAAAGTGGGGCTGGGGGCAGGATCGGCATCAACTAGCTGAGACTCTACCGGATCGGAGGCCAAAACTTGCTCATGATCAACAGCACATTCCAGGCTGGGATCTAGAGCGGTCTCTAGGGCAGTTTGAGTGTCTGATCCCATAGCTAGACTGAAGACATCTTCTAGAGTACTGTTGGGTAACGCTGTCAGATCAGAGCTTGCTTCTAAGGTTGAGATCCTATCTGACTCGCTTGCTTGAGTGAAAGGCTGCCCCCAGATCTCTGCTTGATCCGCGGTGGCCAACTCTGCAGCATCTCCTGTCAAAGCATAGGTTCCTGATACATCATCTAGATGAGCCTCTGAGCCATCAGCAGAGATTTCAAGACTAGCAGTAATGCCCTGGGCTAAGTGTTGCAGAGCCATTGAGGGAGACCCCCCGTGCTGCCGATCGCCTGCCAATACCACCTGCTGGGCAGCTTTAAAGTCGGCTAGAGCAACATCTAGGATCTGGGTAGCTTGCTGCGGATAACGATCTAAAGCCTGAAGGGTTAGGGCTGAGATCTCGCCTAAGCCAGGTAGGTTGAGTAATTCTGCTAAGCCAGCAAAGACTTCAGCTTGTGATCTCAGTTCTACCATTAGGGTGGGTTGACTAGGATTGAGAGCTACAGTGTCGAGTCGTTGTAAGGCTTGGGCAACATCAACCTCAAAGATCGATTGAGCAATGTCAATACCCATTTCTGCCACGGTAGGCAGCTGATCTTCAGTTACTAGGTAGTCGCCTAGGTGATTTTCTAATTGTGAAAAGATAGCTTCAGCAACTTCTAATATTGAAGCGCTATCAAACGCCGTGCCCTGCTCAATGGTACCAAGTAAGAGATTCTTGAGACAGTCATAGGCTTGCAGTAGTAGAGCTTCAAGATCATCATTGATTTGCAGTGCTTCGTTGTAAAAGGAGCGGAAGATATCTTCTAACCGGTGGGCTAGGGTCTTGATCGCCTCTAGTCCAACATTGGCAGCCCCTCCTTTGATAGAATGCGCAGCTCGCATCAGGTTGTGAACTCGAGAGCGGGTGAGATCACTGCGAATCAACAGTAATTCAGATTCAATAGTTTGCAGCAGATCGGGAGCTTCTTCAATAAAGAACCGAAATGCCCGATCCTGAACGTCAGGATGAAGTGCCATAAGGATCCTCGATTGAAACTTAGTTCAGTTTGAATTGGCCCACAGTAGCTTGGAGATCTTCTGCAATAGCCTGGAGATTTTGGAAGGTGACCAGTACTTGCTTAGCTCGATCAGAGGTGTGAGTTGCCACACCAGCAACTTCGGTGATCGTGCCAGATACTTGTTGTGAGGCTTCAGTTTGAGCAGTGGCAGCAGCAGAGATAGCCTGAACCAAGTTAGAAATCTGTTGGCTGACCTCGGCGATTTGAGTCAAACTCTGGCGGGTATCTTCAACCAATTGAGTCCCTTCAACCACCTGCTGTGTACCGGATTCCATTGCAGCTACTACTTCATTCGTTTCGGTCTGGATACTGGCTACCATTTGTTCAATCTCAGCGGTAGCTTGGGCAGACTGGCGAGCCAGTGATCGAACTTCATCGGCAACCACCGCAAATCCACGTCCCTCTTCTCCAGCTCGCGCCGCCTCGATCGAAGCATTAAGGGCCAACAAGTTAGTTTGGGCGGCAAAGGTACCAATCAAGTTAACCACTTTAGAAATTTTCTGAGACGATTCACCTAACTGCTTCACTTTCTTGGCTGTATCCGCTACCGTTTCTCGAATCGAGAGAATACCTTCTACGGTGCGGTTCATGGCTTGGTCACCTGCTTGTACCGTTTGATTGGCCATTTGTACAGCGGCTTCAGCCTGTTGCGCACTCAAACCGACCTGCTGGATCGACTGGTTCATCTCTTCAATGCGACTCAAGGCAGACTGGATTGCATCAGCTTGTTGCAGGGCTTCCTGAGCCAAGACTTGAACGGAAGCTTCGTTAGTTGCTGTGGTTGTGTTAACCTGGGTTGCAGCTTCTAGTACTTGAGAGGCAATCTTACGTAAGCTGGAGATTGTAGCATTGTAAGAGTCTGCAATTGTTCCAATTTCATCTTCAGTGACTTTGGCCCGAATGGTGAGATCCCCTTGTCGGAGAGGGCTGACTTCCATCAGCAGTTCTAAAGCTCGGTTTTGCAGAAACTCTTTAGCTTCTTGTTGTTGCCGAGCATTTTCTTCCTGCTGCCGAGTTACTTCAGCTTGAGCGGCCAGCTGTTGTATGGCGGCTTCTTCTTGAGATTTCAGCAGATTCTTCACTCGTTCAACCAGCGTATTAAAGGTGGTTGCTAGTGTTTGGGCTTCCTGCGCCCCCTTCACTTCTGCCACCACGTCTAGATCTCCTTCAGATACCTGAGCTGCTGTTTGAGCCAAGCTAGCTAGAGGTGTTGATAGGCGGCGAGCTAGTCTTAACAAGATCAGTACCGCAACAATAGCAAAAGCAGGAGTCAGGATCAAAAAGATCAAGGCTATCTGACGAGCTTGAACGGTGAAATCTGCGTTATCAACTGATAAAACGGCGATCCATTCAGTACCTGGAATCTGGCTCAATTGAAACTGCTTATCCCCCACTGCAAATAGATCCGATATTTGTATATCTTCGAGACCTTCATTGCTAAGTGTAGAGCGAAATTCAGTCACCTGATTTAAGACTGCATCCCCACCAATTAAGCTGAGATCGGTGTCTTGTCCTTGAGAGGTGAGCGTTTGGAAAACGGTGTTGTCAGGATCTAAAATTTGAATTCTACCTGAATCTTGACCTTCCAGGATCTCATTCAGCTGATTTAGACCTGTAATAAAAGGTGCATCAAACTTTTTAGCGTCAAATACTCCTTTCACAACTCCTAAAAATTCATCAGTTGTGAGATCACGTAGGGGTAGGCTGACTTCAATACTGGCCTCCAAGGCTGCTGAGGCATCACCTTGAGCATCTGAGATGATCGTGACTTGATCTTGACTGGATTGCCACCACTCTTCATCAGCCTGATAAAAGTCACTCGTGATATTGCTGTGGGCTACATTAAAGCCTTGACGAGTTGTGAAAAATATTTCATCAAGTCCGGTTGTTTCAACTAGTCTCTGTAAATAGATATTGAGTGTTTGTCCAGAACTGACTTGTCTAGTGCTTTCGTACTGAGCTTCAACCTCATCAATAGAGAGATCAAGAAGCTGAGCCTCATCAACTTGAGTACCTGCTAATCTGGCTGCATCCAGGAGAATAGGGTTGGCGGCTGTAGAGGCTACCAGCTGGCTCTCTTCTGCAATAATGATAGCTGCCTGCTTAGCTTCAGCCTCACTTAACGCTTCAACGGATACAGTGGCACGGTTAATAGAATTGCGGTAAGTAATGATACTTGCTAACAAACCACTACTCACTAGTGGCAAGACGACCACAGGCAATACATAGGTCAGCAACTGACCCCTCAACGATCGAGCCTTACGAGTTGATCTCTCCTTGGGATCAGGCTTTTGATTAGGAGGAGTATCATAGGTTGGTAATGCTTGCAGATCTTGAATATGGCTGCCTTTGCCGTTGGTGGTTACATTGGGCCGATCAAGTAGCTGACTCATAAAACACCTCTCTTGAAACAGTGGGATAATTCCGAACTGAAGATCAACAGATCGGATGGGAAAAATATGTAAACTTTTTAGTTAGGTCGCCTGCAGATCAGATCGTTGATAGGCTTGTCTTTGGATGGCTTCTGTATCTAGGGCTAATAGCATTTCTCCTGTGGAACTTAAGGTATAACCTTTTAGTACTGGAGCTAAAGCCATAGTGACTGCACTGGCTGGGGGAGAAACAATTTGATCAGAATCACACCAAAGCATATCGTCAACTTCACAGACCATTAATCCCAGGCGATGTTGATGAGTTTGCGTAATTAGGAGCGTGCGCTGAGTGCCACGTGTTTCACTATCTAAGCTTAAAAACAGAGCCAAATCGATCACCCAAAGAATTTCTCCGCGCCAGTTATAGATGCCTAGCACCCACTCAGGCATGTCTGGGATTGGGATCACTGCCTGGGTTGGTAATGTGAGCACTTCTGTTAGGTGAGTTGCCGACACCATTGCCTGGGTGTCAGAAGCTAACTGAAAGGTCAGAAATTGGAGTTGGCCACGATGGGAGCGCTCTAACAATGGGTTAGCTTGATGTCCTACTTCAGACATAATAGTTCACCTTGAAACTAGCAGTGAGCATAAGCGGCTGGTTTAAGCTAACTTACGGACAATTTTGGTTAATTCTTCAATATCAACGGGCTTAGCTAAGTAAGCATCTGCGCCCTGTTGCATTCCCCAAAATTTATCCATGTTGCTGCCTTTGCTAGAGCACATCACCACAGGGATTTTCTTAGTCATTTCGTTTTCCCGCAAGTCACGACAAATCTCAAACCCACTCCGATCAGGCAGAACCACATCTAGTACGATCAAATCAGGAGTTTGGCGAGCTAACTTGTTGAGGGCTTCTTGTTCGTTATTCGCCGTAATGACTGTATGCCCTTCTTTTTGTAAGCTATCTACAATGACATGCTGATCAGACAGGGTGTCTTCAACTAGTAAGATGGTACTCATGATAATCTCCAGAACGACGTAGTTAAAACTTTCAAAAACAGCTTGATGGGTACGTGATCAAGCAAACTTGCGTACTGTTTGTAACAACTCTTGAGCATCAACGGGCTTAGTAATATAACCATCAGCCCCCTGTTGCATTCCCCAGTACTTATCCATGTTGCTACCTTTGCTAGAACAAATCACAATGGGGATCTGTTTGGTTGGTTCTGATGCTTTTAGATCTCGGCAGATTTCAAAGCCACTCCGCTCGGGTAGCACAACATCAAGGACAATTAAATCTGGTTTTTGTTTTTGGATTCGATCAAGGGCTTCTGCTTCGCTGCTAGCTGTGATAGTGGCATAGCCCTCTTGCTTTAAGGTGCCTGAAATAACCTGTAAATCAGTAGCCGAATCATCAACAACTAAGATAGTACTCATGACAACTCCAAAGAAAATCAGGATTAACAGAACAGGTCTTGCTTGGGTAATCGCTGGCCAAACTAGGCTGTGTGGGCACTCAATTGAACCGAGTTCAACGCTTGGGCATTAGGATCGAGGTAGCGGTCTAGTGTGGCTAACAAGCTATCGTTGTCAACAGATTTGCTGAGAAAATCGTTTGCACCAGAGATTTTGGCTCTGACCCGATCAACGATGCCATCATTCCCAGTCAAAATTAGGATGGGTGTGTTTTGAAATTGAGATAACCGCCGCAGTTGACTACACAATTCATACCCATTGGTATTAGGCATTCGTAGATCTAAGAGAATCAAATCAGGCTTTTGGGTCAGTAGCGCTGGGATAGCTCTAAGGGGATCCTGAATAGCCATAAATCGATAGCCAACGCCTGTGATCAGTTTTTCTAGAGCTTGAACAACCCAGGTACTATCATCGATACAAGCGATTAGAGCAGGTTGCTTCTTGGTGTTTGTTGGCTTAGTGGCTGGTGAAGGGCCTACCAGATCTTCAATATCGAGCAGTCTAATTACACCAGACTTTAAGAAGGGAGCCAGAGAGGTTGTGACTTCAATTACGGACCGGTTCATGCTTCTGGCTAGATCTCGTAAAGTCCGTTGCCCATTCAATAGCTGTTTCAGTGTTTGATAGAGATTCCCAGAAGTTTGAGCTTGAAGCTGCTCAGCATTTTGAATAATAGGAGCCTGATCAGGACTGTACGGTAAGAGCTTCGCCTGTTGCCATTGTTGGATTTGGTGCCGTAGCTCACCGCTGAGCTGGAGTGGATCCAATAATACCAACTGATCACCAACTGCGGTTTTGGTGGTGAGAGAGTATTGCAATTGACCTAGGCTGATGATGTCGAACAAGACCTCATGAACGACACCTTTGACAATCTGGAGCACCTTATCTCCAGCAATGAAACCTTGTTGAGTCCATTCTCGCAATTGCGTGTATTCCCAGCAGATATCGTGATGAGGAGCAACTTGTTTGAGAGCTGTTTTGATCTTGTCACCTTGTAAAGTTGGACACACTGCTAAGATATGACGTTGCCAACGTCGCACTGGATGTTTGCCTCCAGTTGCATACATGATTCTGCCTAGGTAAAAATACAAACGCCAATTCTGGCCGGCAGAGGATTGAAATAACACTTCTCCAGTAAAGGCTTTTGATTTTAAATCAACTAAGTAACTGGGAACTACAATCCCAAGTATGCGATCAAGTTCCTGTGAACTCATTTGCACATCCTTAAAAGTAATCGAATCAACAAGGTGAGAGCCGTAGCAGTTCAAACAATCAACAGTCTTCTAGATTAAGTTGGCGTCTGGGCCTTAAGTCAAGAACACACTTAATGAATGCATTCTATGCTCCAACCTACGTAGTAACCTTTAAGACAACTGACGTCTATAGGGTTCTTCATTTAATATATAGGATTTAAAAAATCTTGTGATCAGCAAAAGCACTCAGTTTGACTACATATTTATGCGCAAGGGTTACGTTAGATATTTTAATTAGCTAGTATAACAAACAGATCTATGTTCCATTTATATAATTTAACATTTTATGCGTATAAATTTGACTTGAAAGATTAACAATAAGCTCATTCAGATAGCAGGGCAAACGCATCTAAATTCCATTGACCCACCTGTAGTGTCAAAGAGTGCCGCAAACACTATATCTGTGTAACAAAACGTTACTAATGAACTGCTCTCTCAATAGTAAGCAAGTAAGGGAGCTTCTATTGCGATCATGCCCGTGTTATTGATAAGGTGCGTTTGCCCTGATTCAGATAGCCATAGCAACTCCATTTATCTTTTGTTAATTTAAAGCCAAGTAGCTCTAATGCTTGAGTATCCGCGTCTTGCATTGTTTTTGAGTTAGATAATGCTGGGCAAATGCATATTAAAAAATATTAAGTCGAGGGAATTGAGATCCTTATCTAAATGGATAGTTTAAGTATTACTGATGCACTTGGTTATCAATAGCAGAATCATATATAGACTTCTATTAAGATTACTTCAATCCAGATAAGATCTTAAGTTATTTATAGTAGACATCTAGTTGACTAGTGTGGGTAACATTGATCTCTAGGTTTGATCACTGATCCTCACGCTGCAATGATAAACCTGAAATAAATCGGCCTGAAATAAACCAGTGAGTACGTTAGTTTAGCTTAAATCTTAAATTTGTCTTTGAATTTGTGTGGTTTATAAAGCTTTAACAGGTCATTGCTTAACATACCCTTGTCGGAGTTGATCTGGATCTGGGGAGACTCCAAGGGGGTTCAGCTGAGAGTCAGGGGAGGCTCAAAGGAGGACCTCAGGAGAACCTAAGGAGGGATTCAGTAGGGATTCAGTAGGCAAAAGGA
>CAYSWV010000051.1:0-31777 GCA_964434865.1 uncultured bacterium | reverse complement strand
GTAACATCCCCAGGCACTAACCATCTGCCATAACGGGGCAAAAGTCTGGGCACTAGGGTCCTTCAAATACAATTAGAGGTAGCTGGCGCAAAGTCTCTGGATTTGTTCGCAACCCTAAAGAACATCAGTGGTAAACCTGAACAATTATCCTCAAAAACCTGAATTAACCTGAACTGATCAGGATTTTTTCTGCCCCAGATCTAGTCCATAGTCAAAAGCAAGAAGGCAATGATGATCCCAAGCATCTGATGCACTTCTAGCTATAGATAGCCATAGATGACAACAGCACAAGGAATTATGAATACTTAATCTAGTCAACCCCAAACCAAGCTGAATACTTGAGCTAAATGATACTGAACTTGAGATCACCTATGGTAGTGGAAAGGCCCGTGTCGACGGTAATTGACTTTTATACTTGAGAGCTGAGGCGATTATGACTAAGACATCGATGGAAGAACATCTGACAAGCCTGGGATTTTTACTTGCCTTAGGCAATGCGAGTCTGCCTGTTGTGACTATCTGGCTCAGTAAAATCACTCATCATCCAGACATAACGGCATTTTATGGCCTGATTATTTTCTTTGTCAGTCTACCTATTATGGAATGGATCTTGACCTACAGCATCAAGCCAGCTTCAGACATCCATTCTCTGGAACTTTGCCGTGAATGTGGTGGCAGGGATCATTGCTTACTGTCATCAAGAGAAAAAGCCCTCACTGACTTTGGATCCCCAATTAGCCCAGTTCTTACTATCTGTTATCTAGCCCAGCTAATATCGAATTCACGTAAGTAGAGTAGGAGTCCGCCTGGCCAGACTAGTGACTCGTGGGATCCTTCTAAGTTTAGACTTCACATAAAATTCACTGGCTTCTTGTAACTTGAAGATTGTAGATTTGTTCCAAGTGTTGGTGCAGTTATGAGTCAGCAGAAGGCAGTTGCAGTTTTTAGCAATCGGGGAGATATTAACAACGCATTTGAGGCTTTGCGACAGTCTGATTTTCCCAACGAAAACTTGTCGATGATCCTGAGAGATTTTGAGGAGCAAGTCGGTGATATCGATGTTACCAGCCATGAAGCCAGACGAGGTGCAGCTGTTGGTACTGTCACAGGAACTGTTCTTGGCATGGTTGGTGGATTAGCTTTAGCTGCATCGACTTCTATTGTTCTACCTGGTATAGGTTCAGTAATTGTTGCAGGACCGCTAGCATCGGTAGTGAGTACTCTTGTTGGAGGTGGTGCCGGTGGAATCTCTGGGGGAGTTCTAGGCCTTTTTACAGATATAGGTCTCTCTGATCCAGAGGCAGAGGTTTTTAGCAGCTACTTAGCCAACGGGGGGTATCTGTTGCTATTCGAAGGTGATGAAGATCAGATGGCTTCAGCTGAATCAATTCTACGGCAGCAACCTGGATTACAGAAGTTAACTGTCATAACCACTGGAAAAGATTCATCCCAGGCTGTAACTAGTGTCAACATTTAAACCTGGCCTGACCCCACATCTTTCTTAGTTGTCGCAGTTCTCAGGTTAGCAAGGTGTAGGATGGTTATAGAGGGCACTAGTTTTCATCATTACTTTTGATCCTTACTAATGAATAGGCAATGAAAAAGTGATCTAGCTGCAGATATTTACAAGATGTATTGACCAGGAGGTTTTATGGATTATCAATCAAGTTCACGCACTCAGGCTTTGGTAAAGCAGAAGATGCCTCAAGAAAGCGATGAAGTTAGAGATGCCACAGTTGCTTTAATCGATGCCCTCAAGCGGCGAGCCATGTCAGAAGCTAAATCAGCAGGAGATTGGACTCGTAACTCTTATCTTCAAGCTATCGAGAAAGCTAAAGAAAATGTGGATCAAACCCAACATTTGGCTGAAACCTACCGAGCTAAGCTAGACGATGCAGTCCGGTTCATTCAGGAAGAAACTGAAACCAACTGGGACATCATTGTTCAAGAGTTTGATGAGCTGGGTACTCGTTTATCGGAAGCAGCTGATGCAGCCTGGGAGACTCTCACCCAACCTAGAAGCGATTCATCACAGTAAGATACCTAGACTCACCTTATTTAAGGCTGCTGTTTCAAAGGGGTCGAAATTCCTGCTTTTGGATGTTGGCGAACCTCCTCAGACTAGGATTGTCTAACCGACTGCCTCAAGTTAAGTACTTCAGCTAGACTTCTTGACCTAGATTCAGTGGGTCTTAAATTCAAGGCTGTTGTGTGACCGATGGCTAGAAAGTTTATCCGCAGTTTATTGCTGATGAGGATCATATGGTCAGTAACACTTATCAGTAAGACTTATATGACCCGAGTGGGAGGAAAGAATACGAGGAGCAAAATAAGCCCTCTTCCAATTTCAATCTGTCTACCTAGGTAAGTTCTATAGCCCTTGATTAGGTAATTTTTGTTTCAAATCATCTGTCAACACTGAATTAACGGTTTGACGGTAGCAGAATAAATGCTTTACCACTTCTTCGTAGGCATACTTCAGTTGCTCATAAGAAGCCCCATCAACAGCGCGCAACCACTGCAATTGTTGAAACTCAAGGCTTGGATCCAGACGGAAAGGGTCCATACATGACTCCTGAAAAATGGAATGAACTGCAATGGCTCAACTGGCTCAACTCATCCTTAGGTTTAACTCACTCTTAGGTTTAAACTCTTCTTTGGATGAAAGACGTATTTGAGATGCCAGAGTTTTGAGATATGTATTTTGTATCTACAATATTGCCAAAATGCAACTTGGTAGAGCTTAGTAGTTCTCATAATCTTTGATTGAAATGGTTAGATCAACTACAACTCTCAGCTTAAGCCTTCAATTAAGTCAGCTTAAACAAAATAATTGGTAACAACAAATACTACAGCCATTCTAAATGTAACAAAAATTTACGTTAATCTTTAGTTCTAAGGGAGGCCAGTAGCTAAATGGCATGACAAAAATAGTCAGAGGCACGGCTGGTTGTACCTCTGTTAGCCCTTTTTGACTTAGAGCGAGTGGCTGTTGAAGCTTACTGGAGTACCGGTTGAAAATCCTGAGTCACTGTCAAGTTGAGTGGCGTTCCTGGGTTGATCGAAGCTGATTCGGGCGCTGTCACATTACCAATCACAGCACCTGCTAAAGCACCTCCTAGAACTTTCTCTGTTGAGATCACCCGGCTGCCGAAAATACCCCCTAGCAGGGCTCCAGCAGCAGCTCCAATAGCGGCATCTTCAGCAATAGCACCACCCGAAGTTTGGCGCGGATCCTTTGCATATGGAAGAATATCACTTTGAGCAAAGAGAGGTAGCGATTGTCCATTGACTGATAGACTACGAGTCACAAACTGGGTACCACCACTAACAGGTTGGAATTGCCCCTGAATCACGGCCCCTGCCGGAACTACAACGTTACCCCGTGAGTCTTGAATGGGGGTATCCAGCGTTAGGTTATAGGGAAGGGTCTCACCGGGTGTAATATAGAGAGTCTCAGGTGCTCTAAAGGTTGTTGCAATCGTTTCACCTGAACGCAAGAGTAAGGTTGATTGTAAGTTGAATTGAGTATCAGGAAAGACTGGAGCTGGCTGAACCGGTTGCTGTTGGGGAAATTGTGGATAAGTAGGTTGAGAAAACGTATTCGGCTGTGGTGGAGCAACTGGGGCCGTCTGACTAGGAAAAGTTTGAGTAGGGGGTAATGGCTGTGGATTTACGGGTCTCCAGCCTTCTCCCTCAGGTAATGGCGGCGCTTCAGAGATAGTTTGTGTAGGAGTAAAGGTATAGGTCTGTTGTGCCAAGGCTGGGAGCATCCCACCTAGAGTCGTTAGACTCACAAGACTAGCCGCTACAGTTTGAGTTAGTCGCATTCTTATAACCTCATCTTTAATCATGACTGTCCTAATTACTCTCTACTCTAATCAAATCCGATCCAAACCAGTTGTAGGAGATAAAACCTTGCAAAGACAGGTACGATTCTAATCCGAGTCTGCTACGGTTTCGCGTGGGCCTAAGCCCCTGATGCTGTCAGGATCAAGACATAATCAATCTGATGGAATAAAACAATAAAATAAAACGAAGACAATTAGGATGAGAGTCAAGCTAACTCCGTATAGGGTAGCACAGTCCCGAGTCATTGAATTTGAAGTTAAAGCTTCTTCATGCCACATTGCCTCCTGTGTCACAATCGAGGATTATAAGGCATGAATCATAAGGCATGATTGGGTGCTCAGTTGCTGATCTATGACTTTGCAGTCTATGTTTGATAGATCCTCAAAACCAGTCAAAGGTTTCCGGGGGCGGATATTCCGTACTTATGAACAGCTCACAGCTCTTTTGGCTCTACTGAATCTAGGGCTGGTCTTATTTGACTTGAGCTATGTACCTTCCCGTGACTTCTGGCTCCAGGGTAAAATTCAAATCCCAGGATTAAGGCATATTATTGGAGAAAATCGGACGGTTTGGGGCCTAGAAAATGATCTAATTGTCTCTGTGCCTATCTTGTCAGCTCAATCCCATTCCTCTCCCATTACTCAGCTTTATGATCCCATTAAAGGTATTGTGCCAGAATCTGAAACTGAAACTTACTTGGAGCGTGTGGATACTCTTAAACAACTCGTGCAACAGAAAGGGCTGGAAGGATTAACGACTGATTCTGCTCAAGATCTGCTTGCAGAGCTTCAACGAAGAAGTATTGAAATTATTAACGCTAACCCCTTTGAAATCGCCAACAAAAGCGGACGGCTAGCTCAAATCAAGAATCGGATGGTTGAGTATACCCAGACTGACAATAGTAGAGAGGCTTTTGAGACATTTTGGGATCAAACATTTTTAACTAGCCAACCCACGAGCCTTGATTTTTTCGAAGAGCAGATCCGGCCGCTATTTGAAGTTAACTATTTTAGACCCGTTTCTGAGTCAGGAGGGTTTGTTGATTTTTTTGCACCTCGCATCGACTTTTATTTTGTTGCGTTTTTCTTTGTTGAATTCCTGGGTCGTACATTTATGATCAGTCGCCAACATACTGGAATTCGATGGCGTGATGCTATGTACTGGCGCTGGTATGACACTCTATTGTTTCTGCCCCTTTTTCGGTTTGTCCGCCTCATACCTGTAACCATCCGACTCAGCAAATCAAAACTGATTAATTTGAAATCGATTCAGGCGCAAATTAGTCAGGGATTTGTTGCTAGCTTTGCCGAAGATCTGACTGAGGTGATCATCATCCGGCTACTCAATCAAATTCAAGGCTCGATCCAGCGCGGGGATTTAAATCGACTGATTGCCCAACCCCTCAAAGCTAGACCTTACATTGACATCAACAATATTAATGAGATTGAGGCGATTACGAACTTAGTTCTAGAGCTAGTGGTGTACAAAGTGCTGCCCCAATTACAACCTGAGATCGAAGCCCTTTTACGTTACAACCTAGATCGTATTTTCAAGCAAATGCCCGGCTTTAATAACGTTCAAGCCTTACCTGGGTTAGGGAATTTATCAGCACAAATGAGTGAACAAGTTGCAACTCAGGTAACCCTTGGGATCTACAACGGGATTATCAGCTCGTTTGAAGACCCTCAGGCTAAAACTTTAGCTGACAAACTCACCCAACGCTTTGGTCAAGTCTTAACAGATGAGGTTCGGCAACAAAAAGCCCTCAATGAAATCGGTGACTTGCTAGTTGTTTTTCTAGAAGAGATCAAGATTAATTACATCGAACGCTTAGCTCAAGAAGATGTGGAAGAAATTCTTGAACAAACTCGACGGCTTCGGCAACGTAGTCAGATCGACTCGACTCATAAAAACACTTAGTACCCGATAGTCCACCAAATCTTGTTTAGGGAACCAGCACCATGGAGTGAGCGCCACGGGTAACCGGTATTGAGTAGCGGGTCTGTACTAACATAGGTTGTGGATCTAGAGGGTCAGCAGCCAGGCGCCAAAAGTCAATTGAGCCACCCTGGATACGATCGTCGAAATGGTCGTAGTTCACCACAGCAACATACTGGCTAGAGGCATCGAACGCCGCGGCTTCTGGCAAGATACCATCATAGGGATAATCACCAATATGTCTAAGTTGTCCAGTTTCAGGGTCAAGGCTGATCAAGCTAAGGGATGAATACCAAGTAATGCGATCGTCCTCATAGGGCAAATAGCTTCGTTCCAAGTTAGTAGTGACCACATAGCGACCATTGGGACTGATAGCTACTCCCTCGGGGCTCACACCTGTCATGGATCGAGATACCAAAGCATGGCGAGGTGACCCATCGGGTTGTGTACCTGCTTCCAAACGGATACTGACAATGCTACCTCGAGGGGCTTCACTCCATCGACCTTCCACATCAGCTCCCCAGTAGAGGCCATTGACAATGACATAGCGACCGTCTGGAGTAAACCGTGCCATAAACGGGGCTTTTTCAGCCTGCACAACATTTCCCCAAGCCTGAAGGTCCCAGCTATCAGCTTGAGCTATAACCTGTACAAACGAAACTTCTGCAGCCACTTCATTAACCAGAGCAAGTATATTTTGGTTGGGATGCCATTCGGCATGAATAATCCGTTCCTCCAAGGAAAAGTTAGGAACAGTGGGATAAACAGGATCACCAATTTGACCATTGCTAAACGGAATAATGGCCAGGGGCGTTTCACGTCCAGCTCCATTAGGGTGGAATGATACCGCAATGAGGGAGCCATCCGAGTTGATACTGAGAGAATCTGGGCGTTCTGCAATCGCTACATTTTGCACCAAGGTGGGCTGAGTCGGATCAGCTAAATCAAAGACTTGAAGACGATTACCATGGGAAAGATCGGCAAAGGTTTGCTCGTCTTCAGCCCCCTTGTTAGGTGTACAACTGCTCTACCGAACTAAACGAGTGGTCCAATTAACCGATCCCGGACGTATCTTTTTAACGGATACCCTGCGATTATTGGCTCAAACAGAAGCAATGTTTACTACTGTTCAACGAGCAGCTCAGGGTAAGTTAGGTAAGCTTGCCATTGGCTACACAGGCCCAGCGCTCTACACCGTTCTACCTGAGATCTTACGATGGTTCCGCGATCGCTATCCAGAGGTTGAGCTTTCCTTACATGAATGCTGTACCCCTGAGCAAGAAGCAGCACTACTCGCAGATGAGTTACATATCGGGTTCTTACATCCACCCATTGATGCCCCGCTACAGCAGTATGAAGTTCTTTGTGAGCCCATGGTTGTTGCCCTACCAGAAAATCATCCCCTAGCAAGCCAAGCTACTTTATCAATCAAAGCTTTAACGCAAGAATCGTTCATCCTTTTTCCTAAAGCTGTTGGCCCCAATCTCTACCGACAAATCATCATGCTATGCGCTCAGGCAGGCTTTAGCCCCAGGATTATCCAAGAGGTCACCCCTCAACCCACCATGATTGGCTTAGTTGCAGCCGGAATGGGTATTGCCTTGGTTTCAGAGTCTCTACAAAGCATTAGTCGCCCTGGGGTCGTATATCGATCACTTCAAGACCCCCCTCTACTCAGGTTGGCAGTCGTTTGGAAATCGGCCTCAGACCAAGCTTCTAACACAGTGCAGGATCAAGATCACAACCTAGCAACCCTATCACCATCTTTAAACAACTTTTTGCAAGTGGTACACGACTGGAGTCAATCATGAACGAATCTGGGGCACTCTAGCAGAGGCTCTAAGCTTATTCCTTAAGTTAATTGGCAACAGCATCGGTTAGTTGGCAACAGCATCACGCCATTCTGCAAATGGGGTGCCTTCGAATACACCATCCTGGGCAGCAGCAAGACCGGTGTTGATGCGCTGCAGAGCTTCTGGATTAGGGGAAACAACCTGACGCAAGGGCCGAGATCCAATGGGCATAAGAGCAAGATCACGAATTGCTAGGGCCACCGCTTGAGGATTCGGTCCAGGCTCATCCCGAAGACCAAACCGGGTCAGGGCAATATGCTCCTCATAATTTGCTTTGCGAGCATCTTCTGCTTCTGAAAGCATCTCTTCAAAGTAGCGGCGGGCGTTGGCCAGAAATCGAGTGGGGTACTGTGTTGGTTGAACAATCGTGATCTCGACACCAAAAGGAGCCAATTCATAGGCTAAGGCTTCAGACATACCCTCAACCGCAAATTTCATGGCAACATACCAGCCCTGGGTTGGAAAGACAATACGTCCCAGACCGGAGCTCACCTGTACCATCAAGCCTTGCTGCCGCTCCCGCATATGAGGTAAAACAGCCCTTGCCACACGATGATAGCCAAGAAGATTAGTGTCAAACTGGGTACGCACCTGATCCTCAGTATGCAACTCAATCGGCCCTGGAATACTAATCCCGGCATTATTAACTACGACAGCTAAGGGTCCCGCTGCTGCTGCCACCTCGACACCCCTCTCGACACTCTCAGGTGTACGCACATCCAACTCAATCACGGTTAGTGGTAATTGACTAGTGGCAGCTAACTCACGCAACGCATCAGCTGCAGGCTGGTTTCGCGCCTCACTCTCACGCATAGAGGCAAAAGTCTTAAACCCAGAACGTGCCAGCTCAATAGCCGTCAGTTGGCCAAAGCCTGAACTGCATCCAGTAACCAGAGCAACGGTTTGGGGAGCTTCGTTAGCAAGGGTAGATCGACTACCAGGAAAAGCTGAGGCCAGAGCAGCTGTGCCCATGACTGCAGCAGTGGTCAGAACCGTTCGGCGATCTAGTTTTAGGTTTGCCATAGATGAACTCCGGGATGAATACCGATATTATTGCCTAAGCAACTATATTATTGCCTAGGCAACTATATTTTGCAAGCTTTATGTGGCTCACTTTCGGTAATTTCGGCTTGTGGTCAGTAAATGGGATCAGGCGATCAGGAGATCAGTTTTTCAGTAAGGCGCGCCAAGAGTGCTTTCAGCTGATGTCCTTCGTGGGGTGATAGGAGTGAAAGCATTTCATTGTTGACTTTTTGAGAAAGCGCTGTGAGAGTTGGCATTAGCTCTCGGGCTTCCGCGCTTAAGGTGAGTAAGGTGGACCGACCATCTTCTAAATTCTCCTCCCGCTCCACTAGCTTTTTCGCGCTCAGTCGGGCAATCAGTCGGGTAGCAGCACCTTTGTCAATGCCAACAGCACGGGCAAGTTCAGAGGGTGTTGAAGCCCGGCCCGCATCAATGGCAATTAGAGCGCCCCACTGGGCTAGTGTGACGTCGAATGAAGCTAGTTCCTTCTCAAACTGAGCAGCAATGGCCAGTGCACAACGGTTCAAAAGGTAGCCCAGATTGTCTTCTAGAGGGTAGGGTTTTCTCATGATCTTTCCCAGGGAGCCTAAAATAGCTCAGTTTTTACCTGTTGTTCTCTAGCCTAGCTAACATCGAATTCACGTGAAACGTGTTGGAGTACACTGTATCCATCACTTGCACTATCCTTGATGCCCAAATCAACTGAATCACTATGCCTGAAAGTCTTGTCCGTGAACGTACCCTAGAACCTCAAGCTGAGTTAGTGACAGCTCTGGATCTGATGATTCGAGCTCGCTATCCCATTATTTATCTGGTGGCTCCAGAAGAAGAACCAGCCGAAGAACTCTTAATTCGAGTATCTGATCGTTCAGATCCACCCCGTCAATTGCTGCTTTGGGATCTAGTCCGGGGTTGGGAGGATACGGCTGAAGATCGGGGCTCAGTCATGGGAGCTCTAGGTCGAATTGTTCGATCGGCACCTGAGGCCGATACAGTCTTTATCATGCGAGACTTACATGTCATTTTAAAAAATGCAGCCAATGAAAAAAATGCTCCCATTGTGCGAGAGTTAAAAAACCTGAGCCGAGAGTTAAAGCGTAGTCGTAAAGTTCTAGTGATCTTGAGTCATACGGCTGAGATTCCAGCTGATTTATCTGAAGAAATTACAGTTGTCGATATCCCGTTACCCTCCACCAGTGAAATTAGTCAGTTAATCGATATCTATGTTGCTCCTGAAAAACTCAAGTTACAATCTCTAGCTCGGGAACAACTCATCAAAGCCTGTCAAGGTCTCAGTCGTGAACGAATCCGGCGTGTTTTAGCCAAGGCTCTGGCCGCCAAACAAGAAGTCAATGAAGCTGATATTGATCTGGTTTTGGAAGAAAAGAAACAAGCCATTCGCCAAACGGGGATCTTGGAGTTTTTTACAGCCCGAGAAACTCTAAAAAGCGTAGGTGGATTAGATCATTTGAAGCAATGGGTCCGCGTCCGTCAAGAAGCTTTTACTGAAGAAGCCCGTCGCTATGGGTTACCTAATCCCAAGGGGATCTTATTAGTTGGGATCCAAGGCACCGGGAAATCCTTATCTGCCAAAACGATTGCTAACGAATGGCGACTTCCCTTACTTAGACTTGATGCAGGACGCTTATTTGCTGGTATCGTTGGCGAAAGTGAAAGTCGGGTAAGGCAAATGATCCAGCTTTCAGAAGCTATGGCCCCGTGTGTACTTTGGATCGATGAAATTGATAAAGCCTTTGGTAACTTAAGTGGTAACTTCGATGGCGATTCAGGTACTAGTCGGCGTGTCTTTGGTAGCTTGATCACTTGGATGCAAGAGAAATCATCCCCTGTCTTCATTGTCGCTACTGCTAACAACGTACCGTTACTTCCGCCAGAGCTTCTACGGAAAGGGCGCTTTGATGAGATCTTTTTCCTGAACCTGCCGATTGCATCAGAACGTAAGGAGATCTTTCGAGTGCATATCCAACGCATCCGCCCCAGTCGCCTACGTGAGTTTGATCTCAATGCCATGGCCCAGGCTGCTCAAGACTTCAGTGGCGCTGAAATTGAACAGGTGATTATTGATGCTATGTATCAAGCCTTTGGAGGGGCTGGTTTGGGGCAGCGACGCGACTTTACAACTGAAGATATCTTGCAAGCCATTGGTGAAACCGTGCCCTTGGCTGCTATTGCCCGGGATCAAATTGAAGAACTCAAATGCTGGGCTGCTCAAGCTGGGGCCAGAACAGCTTCAGTTGATGATCAAGTCATTGAAGATATGAAGCAATGTAACATTACTAAACCAAGAGGCGTCTGATCAGTTCTGGATCCGTAGTGGAATGGCTAGATTGAGTTTTCAAACTATCGGCGTTGCGCTACTTGGGTATGAAGGCCAGTTGGTAGCAAAAAACATCACCATTGTCCAAGATCCAAACAGTGCCTAACCGCTTTACTGAGGTGGATCAATCCGGTTAACTCCCACTGCTATTGGGATCATGGGTAGCATGGGTACCAAACAAATTAGCCATTGATTCCAGTTCAGGGGAGCTGTATCAAATAAGATATTCATGAGGCTCCACTGACTAAAGAGCACTTGTAAGATGACAGCACTAACAATGCCTAAGAATAAGGTAGGAACGTTGGTAATGGCACTCGTCCTACCTTGCAGGTAATGCCCAATGTTGGCTCCCAATTTACTAATACTGACTAGATAGATTACTCGCGCCGCTACTAGAGCTTGGATGGCCATGGTCCGGGCTGTTGCTGTATCTCCCGTAGTCAATTTTGCCCATTCAAACAGTCCAAAAATGAGGATCCAGTTGAAGACTGACACCACTACAATACGCTGGAACAGTTTTGGATTGAGTAACGGTTCATTGGGATTGCGAGGGGGCTGTCGCATCAAGCCATGAGTTTTGGGTTCAAAAGCAAGCGGGACTGTCATGGTAATAGAGTTGATCATATTTAACCAGAGGACTTGCAGTGATAAAATCGGTAGCTCACGGGCTAGTAGAGCACTGATCAAAATTGTCATGGATTCCCCGCCATTGACAGGTAACAAAAAAGCGATCGCTTTACGTAAGTTCTGATACACCGTGCGCCCTTCTTCGACTGCGGCTTCAATAGAGGCAAAGTTATCGTCAGTCAACAGCATGTCAGATGATTCCCGGGCTACTTCTGTTCCTCCTTTTCCCATCGCAATACCAATATCTGCCTGTTTTAAGGCTGGAGCATCGTTGACTCCATCCCCTGTCATTGCAACCACATGCCCCTTAACTTGAAGAGCTTCCACGAGTTGTAGCTTCTGGGCAGGAGCCACTCTAGCAAAGACAGATCCGTCAGTAGCAGCCTCCTGAATCTCGGGTGTACTCATTTGGGCTAATTGTTGGCCGGCAAAGGCAACCACTCCCGTAGACGTTTGGATCCCCATACGGTGAGCAATAGCCTGGGCTGTTGCAATATGATCACCTGTAATCATCTTGACTTGAATCCCAGCTGATTGACAGGCTCGAACCGCTGCAATGGCTTCTGGACGCGGCGGATCAATCATACCTTGCAACCCCAGAAACACCAAATCAGAGGCAATATCTTCATGGTCAACAGCATGCTGATGGTTCCCTGCCAGCTTTTGAGCAAAGGCCAGCACTCGTAATCCCCCACTGGCCATGGTATTGACTTCACGTTTGATCAAAGCTGCATCTAGCTCAATCACCTGCCCCTGCGCATCAAGCATCCCCTGACACCGACTTAGTAACGCCTCCACCGATCCCTTAATGTAAATCAGTCGGGGTTTGGTATCATGCAAGGTAGCCATGTATTGATAATCAGACTCAAAAGGAATAGCATCTAGCCGAGGCTTCATAGCCGTCAGTCCTGATTGAGTAAGGCCCACTTTTTCGGCTACAGCAATTAAGGCTCCTTCTGTTGGATCTCCTACCACTGTCCAGTCGGCTCCAACCTGCTTCAGCTGGGAGTCATTGCATAGCAATCCTGCAATCAGACAACTCTCTAAAGCGGATGACAGCTCTACGGCCTCAAGCACATTCTTATGACTGTTATCAACTAGGGTAATGCTGCCTTTAGGACTATAGCCACCTCCGCTAACATGGTAATGGTGGCCTCCTGCATAGATCATCTGAACAGTCATCTGGTTCTCTGTTAGCGTTCCCGTCTTATCGGAACAAATCACCGTAGCACTCCCCAAGGCCTCCACTGCTGGTAATTTGCGAATGATCGCGTGACGGTTGGCCATCCGGTTAACCCCGATCGCTAGAGTAATAGTTACCACGGCTGGCAGCCCTTCAGGAATAGCACTAACCGCCAAGGCTACGGCTGCCTCAAACATATTGATCCAAGACTCTCCTTGCGCTAACCCCACTACAAAGGTAAAGCCAGCTAGCGGCAAGATGACATACAGTAGCGTGTGACTAAAAGCCTCAAACTTACGAGTTAGGGGTGTGCTTAGGCTTACTCGAGCCTCCATTGACTGCGAAATCTGTCCCACTTCCGTTGCATTAGCCGTTGCAACCACAAGACCTTGTCCTTGACCAAAGGTCACAAAACTACCCGCATAGGCCATGTTGTGCCGTTCAGCAAGTGGAGTGTCAGCAGGCAGGATCTGGACTGACTTGTCCACTGGGATAGATTCTCCAGTCAGGGCTGATTCATCTATTTGTAGGGTTCGCACCCGCAACAACCGTAAATCGGCAGGCACCTTATCGCCTGACACCAACATCACTAAATCACCTGGTACCAAATCTCGGGAGGGTATTCGTAAAGGCTGCCCCTCGCGCACGACAGTAGTTTCAGTAGTAACAGCTTTGGCTAGGGAGGCAATGGCCCCTTCAGCTTTGGCCTCTTGCACATAACCAATGATGGCGTTGATCACAGTCACCCCCCAGATCACAAAGGCATGAGTCCAGGAACCGAGAAATGCTTTGACAATACCAGCTAGTATCAAGATATAGAGTAACGGTTGATTAAATTGCAACAAGAACCGGAGCCAGGCCGGTTTTCCAGGCTTGAAGGCTAGCTCGTTCCAGCCATAGTGGTCATAACGGCGAGCAACATCCTCAGGTGTTAAACCATTCTCTGCACTACTACTAAATCTCTCAACCGTTTCAGAATCTGTAAGTGCATGATAAACATCTGTCTGGGATGGAGTGAGCATTTGATCCTCTAGATAACCTTTTCCAAGTCATTCGTATAGTCATCGAGTCTGCAAAATTTTTGAAAGCAATCACTTTTAGGAATTAGCGCAAGTATTTAAGATCAGAGCTAACCACCCATTCACACCTCATTCTACTCTTGCTTTATTCAAAATCCAGGCTTTTTTCGGCATTAGAGTCCAAAACTACCGTGCTCCCAGTATTGCTGTGGATAAAGCTACACACTGGTCATGAAGATTTTGATGCCCTAACCCAGAATAGCTTTATGAGCAACTCCCCTCAAACCCTGGTTAGTATCCTTCTTTAAACAACACTGTTTGAACTTATTACGTGAGCAGAAGACTACATATTGATTTCATATTGTCATTTAACTGCTCAACAGGATCTTTATTGACAGGATCAACTGACCCGCAAAGATATACGCATTTGCCAGTTAGGCTTGATCGCGCTTAAGCATCAAACTAGCAACCCCAATTCCAATAACGGCCAGTAGTGCCATGAGATAAAACGCATAGGTGTAACTGCCAAACCAATCTCGGATCTGACCAGTCAATAGTGTTCCAATGAGGGCACCCACTCCGTATGCAGTAAACACAATCCCATAATTTTGAGCATACTGATCAGGGTTAAAGAAGCGTAGGGTTGTGGTTGGGGCCATAGCTAACCATCCCCCTAGACAGAACCAATATAGACAAAAGGCAATAAGATAGGTGGCAACTTGATCTTGCTGAGCATTGATCATCAGTAACGAGGCAATCAAAATCAGGGTATAGGATCCAATGGCAACATGATGCGGTTTGAAGCGATCACTTAACCACCCAAATAAAGGCCGACTAGCTCCATTAAAGAGGGCAAATAGAGCCACGCTACTGGCAGCGACACCTGGATTGATATTGATAACTTCTTCACCAACCGGACTCGAAATACCAATAGCACTCAAACCAATCAAAGTAGCAATGGCGTAGCAGATCCATAGCCCATAGAATGACCGGCTTTTGAGGAGATTCATCGGATAGATAGGGGCTTTCACAAAAGTTGCAACAGATGCATCCTGATGAGGGTGCCAGTTTTTTGGCGGTAATTTTAGAGTAGTCGAGATACCTAGAATCAGAATTATGAAGATAATGCCCAAGATTTGCAAAGTTGGCTTCACGGTATAGGCGTTAATCAAGTGATTGGCCAGCGGGGCTGTGATCAGGGGAGACAGGCCAAACCCAACAATGGTTAAACCCACGGCTAGGCCTTTTTTGTCAGGAAACCATCGGGAGACCACAAGCATAGGAACGCCATAGGTAATACCAACTCCAGTCCCAGCAATCACCCCGTACGTCAGAACAATCATCTCAATCTGGTTTACAAAGCTGGATAAAATGTAGCCCAAGCCAACTACAATACCCCCTATAGCCGTGACCAATCGGGTTCCGAGTCGAGAGACATAATAACCAGCGATCGGCATAAACGTGGCATAGGCAACCAGCGCAACCGTAAAGGGTAATAGGCTTTCAGTTGCACTAAGATTCAGTTCGCTTTCTAGAGGTTTTCTAAAGATACTCCAAGAGTAAACACTTCCTAGACAGAGCAAAACACCCATCCCCAAAGGAATAAGTAACCATCTACCTTGAGCTGCAGGTAACCCAAGCACGGTCAACTCAGATTTGTGATCATGAACATCCATAGGTTTCAGCTACCCTAATCTCTCCATCAAGTGGCTAATTTTGCCAAGAGTATAGCCGATCAGTTCAAGTCTCCCCTGTTTCCAGAATAGTTTAAGGTTTGGTGAGCATTAGACAAGGAACACAGCAGCGCATTTGATTTTTGATTACTGTGGATCTATGCTTTAGATTAAGGGATCCACCCATCCTAATAGTGCTAAATATTAAAAAAAGTAACCGTCAAAAAAGTAACCGAGTTAAGTCTTTCATCTTCTTCAAGAACCTTTCAATGTACAATGTAGATTACTTGTAATCAAAGCGGTCAGGCAAGAGATCCACACAATATCGGGCTGCAAACGTTGCACCTGTTCAATCGCAGCTTGGCCATCCTCACCCACCACCACCAAATCAGATTGAGACACCATTGTCTTGAATAATGAGTTGAACCCACTGTTTTTAGCGTGAAGGGTAGCACAGACTTGAGTGCGATCAGGTCAATAGATTCCTACACTTCAAGGATCATCGGTTTTGATTACCATTGAAAATAGCAGGATTAAGGTTAACAGTACCAATATTATCAGTGCAGCTATCAGAGCCACTAACGGCATCATTCACTTGATCGACGGTGTTTTAGATCCCTTAAGTTTGCCTTAACTTCTCAGATCCCAGACACTTATTTTACTTGAATCTGAAAGCATCAATACCAGGATTAACCGGCTCAAATCAGCTCAATAGTATAATCAACGAAAGTATAGCTAACGAAACCAAGAGTAGAATCAGATGGTATTGACTCAGTAAGAATGTAGTAGACTCAAAGCAGATCACCTTGAAACTTTGGGACCTCCCACAACCCTGTTGTTTTGGTGTCAAGTATTGAACTGTAGTGAGTCTTAAAATGTGGATGAATTATGAATCCTCTCCTGATTTTTTTAGGTATTCTCACTGGATTAATACTCTTAGCGTTTGTGGCCTGGCTATGGTTGCGAAGCAAGATCAGGCAGATCGTCAGATCATTCTCAAAAGTCATTGGTACGCTGGCAGAGGGATTACCTGCGTTTCGGATCACCTTAAAGCCCACTACCTCAGTTCAATGGCATCAACTTGACACTATCGAAGCCACCAGTGCCGTATTTGAATCTCTAGATTATCAGCGAATTGGGGATTTTGAAAGCCCTGAGATGCCTGAGGTTTACCTCCGAGCCTTTTGGCACCCTCAAGAATTCAGCTATGCCGTCCTTTACGATCATCAGCAAGCAGGAGTATTTGCTGATCTAGCTCAAGATCTAGAGGATCATACTCACTTAACTGTCAGTTGTGCTCCGGAGTCAGGGTTGGATCAGCCTGAGTTTCACCAGCTGATTCGTCTACCTATAGATCTGACCAAAACACCCGAAGCCGTTGGTCAGCTTCATGAAGAGATAAGCCGAGCTCGAGCAGGGCGCCAACCTCAACAGTTATCTGCTCAAGACTTTGAATCTTACTTCACCCAATCCTATGCTCGCTTGATGGATTGGCGGATTGAGCGAGGGAGTGTTACAGCTGCAGAAGTGCAACGGGTGGCGGCCTTAGGGGGTATGGAAGCTCCTAACCCAACTGAAATTGAGCATGTGCAATTAATCTGGCGAACTGGGATTGCAGCCTTTGTCGAAAACCAGATCAAAGCTGAATTTCTCAAGACTACAACTCTATCCGTGGCTGAGTGGGAAGCCCAACGAGATCAGATTTGGGTCATTCACGAAAACTTGCAACAAGACCCTCTAATTGAAGAACTTGCTGATCAAATGGTGGGTGATCTGGAAGATGAGGCTAAAGCAGAGCAAGCTTATCAGGCAGCTAAAACACAACTGAAGTCGGCCTTCACAAATGATTCGATTCGCCAGGGGTTTGTTATTGCTCAATCTCTATTACCAGAGTCCCAACGCTCTACCTTGATAGGCTCAGTGTCTGCTCCGTTCCCAGGTGATCTGTATCGACGGCCTGAGCATTTATAGTAGAGCACTTTATGGGGCCTGCCCCTTCTCATAGGCTGACAAAAGTCTTGAACTACGGTAGATTCTTACACGGGAGCGTTATCCCTTGAGTAACTTAACGATAAGTAAGAGGAAACATGTATGTTCAACTTAAATAAGGGTTACAAACGATCTAGATTTTCCTTACGAACTCCAGCAGCTCTATTGGCTCTACTGAGCATTGGCTGTGGTACCAGCTCTAGCCTCACGACTCAACCACCGATTACAATCAATCAACCCGATTTTGTTGCAGGTATTGCTTTCCCCAGAAATCCTCAGTGTGGTCAAGTTGCTCCACTAGCTCTGGCTCCCGGTGACGAGATCTTAATGGCTTCTTCGATACCATCATCAATGACTTAGATCCTGATGGAATACCCTTGGAAGAGGCAGCTGATCAGATAGATGATCCACTTTGTCTACTTGGATCCTTTGGTAACGTTGCTCCACCCTTGTTTTTGCCATAGACACTACTGTTAAGGTTATGAGGATCCTGAGGTTTAGCTTGAGCGGGGTGACCTTAGACCCAGCTTACCTCTGCTCAAGTTGAGTCCCAGGTTCCATTCAATCTACATGATTTAGCAGAAGCTCAAATTGATCACTTGACCGATCTAGATCGGGACAAAGTGAAACCAAGAAACCAATTAGGGCCTAAAGTTCTGACTTCAGCTTCACTCTGCGGTAGTCTCAGCTGCTTTAGCCGCTTTAGCTGCTTTGAGTTCTGCTAAGATCTCCTCAGGGCGCTTACCAGCTCGTTTAGATCCAGCGGGGAGTTCATGGGGATCTAAAACACCTGCAGGTAAATAAGCAAACTCACGTAAGGGAGTTACCGCCCGATCTTCTGTCACCTTGTAAGGTAAGCGACCCATAGCAGCCTGATCATAGTTCAATTGATGGCGGTCATAGGCAGCTAACTCATAGTCTTCAGTCACCGAGAGACAATTAGTTGGGCAAAACTCGACGCAGTTAGCACAGAAGATACAAACCCCAAAATCAATGCTGTAGCTGTAGAGTTCTTTCTTCTTGATTTCACTATTGAAGGCCCAATCCACCACGGGTAGATCAATCGGACAGACTCGGACACAAACCTCACAAGAAATGCACTTGTCAAACTCAAAATGGATTCGCCCTCGGAACCGTTCTGAGGGGATTAGCTTTTCGTAGGGATATTGAACGGTTACCGGGCGCCGCCCCATATGACTAAAAACGACACCAAAGCCTTGACCAATATACTTGGCTGATTTAAAGGCATCGCTGACGTAGGATCCAACTCTATCTAAAAATTGCATATCGGTGTCCTCCCTGTCTAACGAAACTGTGAAACAAACTACCCACCAAAGAAAGCAGGAAAAGCTAACTTGAGACCTGCCGTCAGGAGTAGATTGACAAACGAAATGGGTAACAAAAACTTCCAGCCCAGATCCAGTAGCTGATCAATCCGTACTCGGGGTATGGTCCAACGAATCGCAATGGCAATGAACACAAAGACAAAGGCTTTCGTTAAAGTCATGACAATGCCCAAAGCTGCTGTGATCACTTGGACTACAGGCTCCTGCACCGAAAACCCAAGCCCATCAGCAATGACTTCAACCGGAACCACAAAACTCCAACCCCCCAGATACAAAATAGCGGCGAGTAAAGAGGCTAATAACAAGTTGGCGTAGGATCCTAAGTAGAATAAGGCAAATTTCATACCACCATATTCTGTCTGATATCCTGCCACCAATTCTTCCTCTGCTTCAGGTAAATCAAAGGGGATACGCTCGGTTTCTGCTAATGCGGAGATGAGGAAAATGACAAACCCAATCGGTTGCCGCCACACATTCCAAGTCGCCAAGCCCCAACCACTTTGCTGCTCCACAATACTCACGGTATCTAAACCATTGCTCATCAGTACAATGGCTAAAACAGATAGAGCCAAGGGCAACTCATAACTAATCGATTGGGCTGTCGCTCGTAATCCACCCAGCAGGGAGTACTTGTTATTCGAGGCATATCCAGCCATCAATAAACCAATGGGTTGAATACTTGAAGTTGCGATCAAAAAGAAAACCCCAATGGCCAGGTTGGAGAGTAGCAAGTTTTCTCCAAAAGGAACCACCAGATAAGATAAAAACACAGGTAAGAAAACTAGGACTGGCCCCAGGGTAAAAAGCACTGGATCCGATGAAGCAGGAACCACATCTTCCTTGGTCAGGAGCTTGAGGCCATCAGCAATGGGTAGTAATAGGCCTTGAGGACCGGCCATGTTGGGACCAACGCGTTGTTGAGCAGCAGCAGAGATCTTACGCTCCAGCCAAGTCAGCACCATAACCCCCAAAGTGGCAGCCGTTACCAGCAACAGCATAGGTAGGGGTAACCAGAGGGCATGGGCTAGATCAGGAGCCAACCCCAACCCTATCAGCCCCTCTACAAAGCTCTTCTGTAAGTCGATCCCTGCTTCCATCGTGAATTCACCTGTTTGAAAATATCTACTTATTGACTCTGTTGGTCGGCTTGGAGTTTTTCTTGCTCTTCATCATGGCAAGTTCTCGATCAAGAATTAGCTTAAACTGCTCTTCTTGCTGTCGATCACGCTTAGTTGGGCCATCCATTCGCAGCAGTCGCCGAATCAAATAAATCCCGCCAAAAAGGACGGCAAAAACTACGCACAACATAAACATTGCCCATAGCATTGAACCCAAACTCATGACGATAAAACCTCAACTAAACCTTCAGTCTTATGCTAGCGATCAACTTCACCCATGATGATGTCAATACTCCCTAAAATGGCAATCATGTCAGCAACTTTCATCCCCTGCACCAGTTGGGGTAATACCTGTAGATTAATAAAGCCGGGTGGACGGATCTTCCAGCGCCAGGGAGCCACGTCATTATCACCCACCAGATAAATGCCTAACTCACCCTTAGCACTTTCTACCCGAACATAGTTTTCACCTTGGGGGATCTTGAAAGTCGGTGAGGGCTTCTTACTAATGAATTGGTAATCTGGATTTTTATTCCAGTCAGATTTGGGTCCCTCTAACATCCGTTTGGCCTCAAGATTTTCAAAAGGTCCACCCGGTAAGTTGCCTAGAGCTTGCTTCACAATCTTGCAGGACTCTCTCATTTCAGTGAGCCGGACTCGGTAGCGGGCTAAGGTATCTCCGTCTGGATCACAAGCTATCTCAAAGTCAAAGTCGTCGTAACATTCGTAGTGATCGACTCGCCGTAAATCCCAGTTAACCCCTGAAGCTCGTAGCATTGGCCCTGAAAGGCCCCAATTGATGGCATCCTCTCGACTAATGGTGCCAATACCTGTCAACCGATTACGAAAAATAGGGTTGTTAGTAATTAACTTCTCATACTCATCAACGCGCTCGGGGAAAGCCTGGCAAAAATCCATGCATTTATCAACCCAGCCATAGGGCAGATCAACCGTAACCCCCCCAACCCGGAAATAGTTATTGTTAATCAGTCGCATTCCTGTAGCTGCTTCAAACAGGTCGAGGATGTACTCTCGCTCCCGCATAGTGTAAAAGAAGGGGGTCTGAGCGCCCAAATCGGCCAAAAAAGGGCCTAGCCACAGCAAGTGATTGATGATCCGGGTGAGCTCTAGCATGATCACACGCAGATAGCTGGCTCGGCGTGGTACTGAAATGTCGGCCAGTTTCTCTGAGGCATTGACCGTAATGGCTTCGTTAAACATACCGGCCCCATAATCCCACCGAGAGACATAAGGAAGATACTGAATCACAGACCGATTTTCTGCGATCTTTTCCATACCTCGGTGTAGATAGCCAATCACCGGCTCACAATCAACAATGTTTTCGCCATCTAAGGTCACCAGCAGGCGCAAAACACCATGCATGGAGGGATGATGAGGACCGAAGTTAAGCACCATCCGATCTGCGCGGGTTTCGATCATCGGCATAAAGCCGTCTCCGATATTAAGGAATGCAACACTATGCAGTATAACTGCAATCATTCCCTTATTTGACAGAGATATGCTGATCTGTCATCAGGCCGTTAGAACTAGCCACTATGGAACGATCTCTTAGAGCCTCAGTTCAAGGACTTAAGCTAGTGGATCTGGCCCGCCGCAAAAAAGGCTGGAACCGACAATCTACAGCGTGGTGTCAAGCATCTTTGACCTCAATGGCTACGCTGAAACAATTTTGGCGACGTCAACCGATCCAGACGGACTCCTTTCTCCGGATTGTTAAGGCTGTTGGGATTGAAAACTGGACCGAGATTATTGAGGAAGCCCTACCGCAGCGCCAAATGATTGATTGGGGTGAAGCTCCTGATCCAGCGTTCTTTCTAGGCCGAGCTGACGATCTGGACATCCTAGCATCTTGGATTTTGCAAGATCACTGTAAATTGGTCACTCTCTATGGCATGGGAGGCATTGGCAAAACCACCGTAGCGGTGAAGTTAGTTGAACGCATCCAGACTAAATTTGAATTGATTCTTTGGCGCTCCTTACGAAATGCCCCCCCTTTACAATCTATTCTTCAAGATCTGAGTCAATTATTTGTAGGTGATCGAGCTTCAGAAGAGGAGATTAATGAGAGAGATCTGTTGAAAGCTTGTTTAGATCAGCTCCGAGATTATCGATGTCTGATCATATTAGATAATGCTGAGTCAATTCTGACACCTGCATCTCTGGTTAACTATGGTGACTATGAAGACTTCTTTAGACGGGTAGGCCAAGAACGACATCAAAGCTGTCTGATCCTCACTAGTCGAGAATTACCATCATCGACAATGATCCCAGCTAATGACTTGACCCGGACGTTTCATATTGGTGGACTCTCGGCTACAGATGGGCAAAAGCTCCTGCGTAAACAGGGATCGTTATCAGCTCGAGAACAAGATCTACAAGAGATCGTGGTGCACTATGCAGGTAATCCTTTAGCGCTCCAGATGATTGCGACCTCGATTCGGAGTCTGTTTAAGGGTAAAGTGCATCAATTTTTAGATCTATTGCATCAAGGTGGCTTTTTATTTGCTGATTTGGAAGATTTGCTGCGGCGGCAATTTGAACGACTAACCTTTCGAGAGCAAGAAGTGGTGTTTTGGCTAGCCTTAGATCGGGAGCTGGTATCGATTGAAAAATTACGTTTGGATCTGGTGTCTCCTGAGTCACGTTGGCAATTGGTTGCAACTTTAGAATCCTTACAACGCCAGTCTATTGTTGAAGTTACTCCTGATGGCCTGGGCTTACAGCCTGCGATGATGGACTTCGTAACTCGCCATTTTGTAGACGTTTTAAGTCGAGATCTACTCGCCTATTTGAAATCAGAATGGACAGCGGCTCGGAGTCCAACCACTCTCACGTTATTGTGCTGTTTTCCTCTGATCAAAGCTCAGGCAACAGATGCTATTCGAGAGGCCCAAACTCGCTTGGTCTTACGTCCCTTAGTAGAGCGGTTGCAAAGTCTGTATACCAGCACAGAAGCCCTATGTCAGGTTTTAATCCAACTATCTCAGGCAGCTCAAGGGAAACCAGCTGTTCAAATTGGCTATTTAGGTGGTAATCTATTCAATTTACTAGCTTATTTAAAGTCAGATCTGTCTCATCTTGATCTATCGAGTTTACCACTCTGGCAAATGCAGGCCCAAGGTTTGGAGCTACAGCACATCAATTTGCAAGGTACCGATTTATCAAAATCCGTGTTTACAGAAGTTTTTAGCAGTAGCCTGTCTGCTTGCTTTCATCCTAATGGGACGTTGCTAGCTACTAGTGATGACCGAGGTTGGATCTTTTTTTGGCAAGTCACCGATGCAAAGCCAGTGTTATCGTTTCAAGCTCATCAAGAGTGGGCTTTTGCGCTTGCCTTTAGTCCTGATGGTCAGTTGTTAGCCAGTGGCAGTCTAGATCGACGACTCTACTTATGGTCTTTAGATAGTGATGGCCAGGCTGTGATCGCTCGACCCTACTTAACCTTGCAAATGGGTGGCATCTCAGACTTAGCTTTCAGTCCTGATGGACACTACCTCGCTAGTTGTGGCAGTGATCGAACCATCCAAATCACCCCACTACGATCTCGTAAACCGGTGCGGTACTTGACGGGTCATCATGGGATTGTCTGCTCCATCGCTTTTAATGCTAGAGGCCGACTACTGGCGAGTGCAAGTTTTGATGGTACGATTCGACTATGGGATATTAATCGGGGCCAGTACCGGACTGTTATTGAAGTGGGTCATCCCCTGTATGCAGTCACCTTTTTACCTGAAGTGAAGCTCGGACGCCGTCGAATGCAGGTGGTAGCGGCTGCCGGAGAAGCTGGCCAGATTAGCCTTTGGGATAGTCAGTCAGGAACTCAGCTTGAGACGATCCAAGCTCACGTTGGAGGCATTTGGAGTTTGGCAGCTCATGGTCATTGGCTAGCCAGTGCTGGGGATGATCAGGTCATTAGACTCTGGGATTTGCCAACAGCTACTTTACTGCGAACGTTACAAGCTCATCAAAGTCGGATCTGGTCCGTAGCCTTTAGCCCAGATGGCCAAACATTAGTGAGTGCTAGTGAAGATCAAACTATTCAATTATGGACCGCCAACGGCTCTCGCTTACGCAAGTTAGAGGGGTACTACCGCTACACGTGGCCGTTAGGCTTTGTTCAGTATGCGGGCCAGGTTGACTCATTGTGCACCTTTACAGATCATCAATTGCATTATTGGGACTTGCAGTCAGGACAGTGTTTACATAGCTTTGGGGTAACTATACAAGGGGTACTTCAGGCCTTTTTAAGTCCAGATCAGCAGATAGTGGCTTGTGGCAGTTACCTCGACTACAAGATCCATCTGTTTGATACCGGTACAGGTCGACGTTACTCTACGCTTGAAGGTCATCAATCTTGGGTTCGCTATTTGGCCTTTAGCCCCAATGGCAAGTGTGTTGCTAGTGCTAGTGGAGATCAAACTGTTAAAGTCTGGAATCTAGCTACCGGTGAGCTACTCCAAACATTAGTGGGCCACCAGGGACCTGTTGGCGTTGTCACGTTTAGTTCAGATGGTCAGTATCTGATTAGTGGTAGCTGGGATCAAAGTTTGCGGGTTTGGCATCTAGAGTCAGGGTATTGTCAAGCTGTCTTGGTAGGTCATACTGATCGAATAACAGGAGCGGCCTCGATGCAAGTGGATCAAGAGACATGGATCATCAGTGGCAGTAAAGATCAAACACTCAAAATTTGGTCTCTGTCTGACCAGGTATGCCATCAATCTATTCCTAATCAAGGATCTCTGATGGCCTTAACAACAAGCCCTAACCAACAGTTAGCGAGTGCTAGCCTAGAAGGCCAGATCAAGGTGTGGTCTTGGCAAGGTGAGCAGGTGGAGTGTATCAGGACGATGGCAGCTCCTCTAGCTTACCGGGGTGGGTTACTATTTAATGCAGACGCAACTCGTTTAGTCACCGGTGGGCCCTATGGTTCCTGTCAGGTTTGGGATCTGACTACCCATCAAGTACTAGTACACTTACAGATTGCTAGACCCTATGAAGGCCTAAGGATCAGGGATGCAAAAGGGTTAACCGAGGCTCAAAGAGTTAGCTTAAGATGTCTGGGGGCTGTCGAATCAGACTGAAGATGATAGGAGTATGATCTAAATTAGAAATGATCAGACTATGAAAACACATCAAACCTGGATGCAGTTGGCTATTTCTGAAGCTCGTCAAGCTGGCATAGCTGGAGATGTCCCGGTAGGCGCTGTTATTGTCAGCCCAACTGATCAAGTCATTGCTATAGGCAGTAATCGACGTGAACGAGATCAAGACCCTACAGCCCACGCTGAAATAATAGCCCTTCGCCAAGCCGGTATGACTCTAGGTCGTTGGCATCTGGATCAGTGTAGGCTTTATGTCACCTTAGAGCCCTGTCCTATGTGTGCAGGTGCTATTGCTCAAGCTCGGATAGAAACCGTGATCTATGGGGCTGATGATTTGAAAGCAGGGGCTTTACGAAGTGTGTTAAATCTATACCAGTCTCCTGCTATTTTCCATACTCCCAAAGTAGTAGGGGGCATTTGTGAACAAGAGTGCCAGAATTTACTAACGAGCTGGTTTCAACAATTACGCATGTAGGAAGATCCGAAGCCATTGATCCGTGACGAGATCTAGGATTGCTCCCTCAGCCAAGGCCAAGCATTAGGGTCTTCACGACCAGTTCACAATATATCTTTACTATCAGCTCAATAGTGTAATGTGAGTTCCACAAGTGCTGATCATGAATAAACTTAATTGGCTTTTGAAACATAGACCACAGAAATCACCGTGGCGCCGACTTAGACATCCGTTTAAACACAATGGAGTAACCCGCCACTATTTTCTCCAGATCCCTAGTGGTACCAACCCTCTGGTCGATAGTGCTCAAGCTGTTCCGTTGGTTTTGGCCTTTCATGGGGGGCAGGGCAGTGCTAGACGCTCAATGAACTGGATGGGATTCAACCCATTAGCTAATCAAGATCGATGTATCCTGGCTTACCCTGTTGGGATTAAACGTCACTGGACTGATGGATTTGATAAAGCAGGCTTTGATCCTACCATTGACGATGTTGGATTTATTCAAGCTTTAGTGGATCACTTAGTGGAAACCTATCCCATTGATCAACGCCAGATCTATGCTGTAGGGGTGTCAAACGGTGGAGCATTTGTCCATCGCCTTGCCTGTGAAGCTTCTGATCGAATTACTGCAGCAGCAGCTGTTATTGCTTCAATAGCCCCTCAAATAGCTCAACACTATCAGGAACCAGCGGCCCAGCCAGTGTCCTTTTTGAGTATTAACGGTACACGGGATCCATTTTTCCCTTATGAGGGAGGTTACCGGAGAAAACAACGGACTACCGGATATCCACAACAACCCTTTTTGTCAGCTCAGGAAACGCTTCACTTTTGGGCCAAACGCAACGGGTGCGATCTAGATAACAGTTCTGTTGAAACGACTCAAGTAGGAAAGAGGCAGTTACAAAAGACGTCATACTGTACAGGATCGACCAAGGCTGAACTTTACACCATTGTGGGTGGAGGTCATCGATGGCCAGGGAGCCAAGGCCTGCTAGCTAAATTAAGCCGAAAGTCTGATCAACAAGTGATTAGTGCTAGCCACCTTATCTGGGATTTTTTCATGGACCATCGTTCTCAAACTAGAAATACAGAAGCAGATATTGTAGCTACTTTAGAGTCCCACTGAAACTTGGCCATGCCCTACACTCGGTTAATTCAGGAGACCCTAGCTCATCGTCAACGATTTCAATACAGGGCTATGGATTGTCCCTGTGAAACAAGCTGGATACTTGACTTCATGAGTGCCCGGTTAACCTAATTGAAAAGGAGTTTGCTACAAGCTATAGTTAGGCTGGCCGCTATGCTCTGAGTCACAACCTACATGACACTACTTTCCAGATTCATTGCGCTAGGCATTGTCTTGACCCTGATCGTCTCTTCATGTGCACAAACTAGCCAGTCTCAGAGTGACGCGCTTGCTGAAATGCCACCTTATCGCCCAGAAGACGATCTACCAAACCACGACTGGTCTGATGAAGAATTGATCACGATTCAGGGGTATTCACAAGACGCTATGGAAATCGGGATCTCGCCAGACGGTCGATACTTGCTTTTCAATGATAGAAACAAACCCAATAAGGATATGCACTGGGCCGAACGCATTGATGAAAAGACTTATCGGTACATGGGCAAGGTTAAAAACACAATTTCCCCCACAGTAGATGGCACACCAAGCTTTGATGGTGCTGGGAATGTCTATTTCACGACTACGAAATCCTATTTGAGAGATTTTAAGAGCATCTATGTCGCCAGGTTTGAGGATGGCGCTGCCCTTTCCCTTACCCCCGTCGAAGGCGATATCTACATCACAGATCGGAACAAAGGTGTTAGAGAGATGTGGATCAGCCTTGATCCTGACATATCCAGTGATGGAACCCTGCTATTTTACTCTGAAGGTCGCTTTTCTCCTGGCTCGCTATTTCCTTATCCCTTCAAGGTCAGAGGTGCAGAGAGAGTGAACGGGGAATTCAAAAAAATAGACGACCGGTTCCTGACAAATGTTAATTCTAGAAACTTGGAATATGCACCAGCGATCTCTGATGATGGGCTAGAACTATTTTTCACCCGAATCGCAAAAGTCAACGGCCAACCCAAAATGGTAGGGATCTACATGGCTCAACGAGAGTCGAGAGAAGCGCCATTTTCAAAGCCCCAGAAGATCATGGCCATTACTGGCGAAGTGGAAGCGCCTGTTCTGTCAGGAGATGAAAACTACTTGTATTATCACCGGATGGATGGCGGTCGATTCAGGGTCTACCGGGTTAGACGCAATATTCTCAAAAGTCAGCAAAGTTAATCTCTTACAAGAGTAGTTTTCGGATCAAAGCTATCAAATTAAGGGGATCCTGATGGATCCCGGCTATCATTGGTTTTGTAAAGAAACGACTAAGTATCGTAGTCTTAGTTCACTATACCAGCGTTGCACACAAATACCTATGCACTGAATCAACATGTGCTGAATCAACAGCTAAACCTGAAAGCTATCTAGGCTGAGATAAGGTTAATGGTATTGTAAACGACAGACTCATCTTCACAGACTGAAGATACTAAATCTATGTAAACTCCTGAATAGATCACCATCAGAGTTGAAAGGTATCGATACGGAGCAGCAGGTTATCTTTTGATGCCCAAGCTTTAGGATCGCTTACTGATCTAACCTCACAACCTCATGAGCATTTTCTGCTTTAGATCCCTGATGGGGTCTTTTTTTTATGTCGATTGAGGCCAGTTGCTATTAATAAACTTGTCTGCTAACTTGTGATTGCCTTGAGCGATCTACGATCTATCCTTGAAAGAAATCGAATTGACTTGTTTTTAAAGATAAGCCATGACTAACCCACCCAACCTGCTCCTGAGTAGCCAGCGCCTAAAGCAACTGAACACTAGATCCAACGCTAAAGGATCTTGGCAATTCGTTGGACATCTAGCACTCATGGCAGCTAGTGGAAGTCTTTGGGCGATGACTTGGATGCATCCTCGAATTGGTGGAATTGGTGGGGTTGCTGGAGTTATTTACGGCATTACCTTAGCTACTATGTTTGCAGCTTTGCATGAATGTATCCACCGTACTGCATTTGCTTCAGTCCGTCTCAATGATGCTGTGGCTTGGTTGGCAGGTCTATTATCGTTTTACAACAGTACGTTCTACCGGTACTATCATCGCTGGCATCATCGTTATACTCAAATCCCAGATCACGATCCTGAGTTGAGTGATCCTAAACCGACTCACTTTGCTGCTTACTGCCTGGAGTTAAGCGGATTAACTTGGTGGCTGGGTAAAGTTAAAGGCCATGCTCGAATAGCTTTGGGGCAGATGGAGACTTATCCTTTCATTCCTGAATCCGCCCGCGCTAAGGTGATCCGTTCAACCCGACTACAGTTACTGGTTTATGCTGTGGCAGTGGCTCTCTCTGTCATGGCTCAACAACCCTGGTTTTTCCTCTTTTGGTTGCTGCCATTGGCGATGGGCCAGCCTTTTTTACGCTTTATTTTGTTAGCAGAACATACTGGTTGTAGTCAGGATACCAACTCACTAACCAATACCCGCACTACCCTGACCCTCTGGCCGATCCGGTTTTTGATGTGGAATATGCCGTTTCATGCCGAACATCATCTCTATCCCTCGCTCCCGTTTCATGCTCTCCCTCAAGCTCACCAGGATCTCCAACCTTATCTCGCCCATGTTGCGGGAGGGTACTGGCAAACTCACCGATCTATCCTCGCCACCTTCAAGCCCACTCAATCTGTGGTATGACATCAAATGGGATCCAGGTTTACTCTTCACTCATTCCCGCTTCAGTGTGGGACTGTTCTACCTGAAGCAACTCTGGTTTACCAAACCTACGGTGAGTTAAATGCAGCTCGATCGAATGTCATCTTGTACCCAACCTCTTATGGGGCGCAGCACCACACCCTTGACTGGCTGATCCGACCGGATGGCATCCTCGATCCGACTCGTTGGTTTATTGTGATCCCTAATATGTTTGGCAATGGGTTGTCTAGTTCTCCTAGTAATTGCCAGCATTGTGGTCTCCGAGAACAGGGGTTTTGGTTTACACATGTTGATAACATTCAGGCGCAAGAGCGTTTGCTCAAAGAGGTGTGGGGTATTGAGCAGCTGGCTCTGATCTATGGTTGGTCAATGGGGGCCCAGCAAGCTTATCACTGGGGCGCTTTATATCCTGAGCGGGTTCAGCGTATTATGGCGCTTTGTGGCACGGCCAAAACCACTGATCATAATAAAGTGTTCCTTGAAAGTTTAAGAGCTGCCCTGACTGCCGATCCAACCTGGACAGGTGATCGATTTGACGGTTTTCCAGAGCGTGGGTATCGGGCCTTTGCTCGCATTTATGCCAGTTGGGCGGTATCTCAAGCTTTTTATCGGCAAGGTCTACACTATGTTCAAGGCTATGACACATTGGAAGACTATCTAGTCCAAGGTTGGGAGGTTAACTATCGTCAGCGGGATCCGCATAACTCTATCGCGATGATTGATACCTGGTTACGCTCTGACATTAGTGCCAATGACCACTACCAGAATCAGATTGATCTAGCCTTGGCCGCCATTCAAGCTCGCGTCTTGGTGATGCCCTGCACTACAGATCTTTACTTTACCCCTGAAGATTGTGCTGCTGAAGCCAGCTTGATCCCTCAGGCCCGTTACCGTCCTATCGAGTCCGTTTGGGGTCATCGAGCCGGTAATCCCCAGCACAATCCTGATGATGCAGCTAGGATTCGAGCCGCGGTGCAGGAGTTGTTGGCAGAGTAGTATCCTATGACACGGTTAGATCGAACCTCTTAGGCCCATAATGACAAGCCATGATTTATGAGGCGGTTGTATGACCCTCTCTAACCTTGCTCACGAGAAAGGGATCCAGTATTTCCTGATTTCCTTTACGGATCTCTTTGGTGTTCAGAGGTCTAAGCTTGTACCGGCTAGTAGCATTGATTCGATGGCGACCCAGGGAGCAGGCTTTGCGGGCTTTGCAGCTTGGCTTGATATGACACCTGCTGATCCTGATATCCTGGCTATCCCTGATCCTAATGCCCTGTTTCAGTTACCCTGGCAGTCTGATGTGGCTTGGATGCCAGCTGATCTGTATACCATCACGGGACAGCCACTAGAGCAAGCCCCTCGATGGGTTTTGAAGCAAGGGTTGCAAGCTGCTCAAGCCCAAGGCTTTCACGTGCGAACGGGGGTTGAATGTGAATATTTTTTATTAACGCCTGAAGGTAACCAGATTGCAGATAGCCGTGATCAGCAAGCTAAACCTTGTTACGATCAACAGGCTTTGATGCGCCGCTTTGATGTGATTCGTGAAATCTGTGATGCCATGCTAGCTCTGGGCTGGGGGCCTTACCAAAATGATCATGAAGATGCGAATGGGCAGTTTGAAATGAACTGGACTTATGCGGATGCCCTGATGACTGCTGATCGGCAGGCCTTTTTTAAATATATGGTGAAATCAATTGCAGAGAAGCATGGGCTGAGGGCAACCTTTATGCCTAAACCGTTTTCTCAACTCACGGGTAATGGTTGCCATATACATCTATCCCTTTGGAATGCTCAAGGGGATGTCAATTTATTTGTCGATCCAGATGGCGAGCTAGGGCTGTCTACTTTGGCTTATCAGTTTATTGGTGGGATCTTGCAATCGGCAGCGGCGCTCTGTGCTTTTAGTAATCCCACGATCAATTCTTACAAGCGTCTTCATGCAGCGGTGACCACATCGGGTGCAACCTGGTCGCCCAATACGGCAAGCTACAGTGGCAACAATCGGACTCACGCTATCCGTATTCCAGACACCGACCGATTTGAACTACGTCTGGCTGATGGAGCTGCCAATCCCTATTTGTTACCTGCTGCTTTGATGGCAGTTGGCTTAGATGGGATTTTGCATCAACGAGATCCTGGCCCCCGTTACGACAACAATACCTATACAGATCCCCTCCCTTTAGATAAAGTCAACCCTTTACCCGGTAATTTGTTAGATGCCCTGCGAGCGTTGGAGGCTAACTCGATCCTAACTAAAGCCCTAGGACAGCCCTTAGTGACCGCTTATCTCAAACTCAAACGCCATGAATGGGATATGTTTCAAACCTCGATCACACCTTGGGAGTTGGCCCACACCTTAGATTGTTAGCAGTAAGGCCACAGTGTTGATGACGCCGGCATAGCGCTATGACGGAAAACTGTAGTCTTGCAGCTAGATATGAGTTGCGCCGATGAGATTCACTCATT
>CAYSWV010000050.1:10838-31867 GCA_964434865.1 uncultured bacterium | reverse complement strand
CTAGCTTGGCACTATCGTCAGGAGGAATGGTATCGCTATGAATTGGAACATCCAGGCACTTGGAGTCTAGCTTCTGAAGTGGAAGTCTGGCAGGTGATCCGGGCTGAACTCACGGCTAAAGGCTATGTCTATGGCTCCAGCTATATTTCAGATGTGGTGAAGTTGATGCGGTGTGATCTACTGGTCAGAGATTGGGACCAGTCACCTGAACTGTTGCCCTTGAATAATGGGGTATTGGATGTGGAAACACTGGATCTCTACCCGCATTCACCTAGTTATCACTTCATGTGGAGTTTGCCTTATGGCTGGGATCCTGAAGCCACTTGTGAACCGATTCAAGCTTGGCTATTAGAGGCTATGGGTGGTCATCAAGACAGAGTTCAAGTCTTGAGAGCGTTTCTAAATGCTGTTGTCTTGGGCAGAACGGAACTGCAACGTTTCTTGGAATGTATTGGTCCTGCAGGTACCGGAAAGTCGACCTATATCCGTCTATCTCAAGCCTTGATCGGGGCTGAAAATCTCTTCACGACTGAACTGAAGTATTTAGAATCCAACCGCTTTGAGACCAGTGGGATCCTGGGTAAGCGATTAGTCAGCATCACCGATTCTGAGCGCTATGGCGGTAATGTCACCGTCTTAAAGTCATTAACCGGTGAAGATATCCTGCGACATGAAGTTAAATATAAACCTCAAGGGATGGGATTTAAGCCTACCTGCTTGGTTGTGGTCGCTGCCAATGAAGTGATCCAATCTGCTGACTACACCAGTGGTTTACAACGTCGTCGTTTGAGTATTCCCTTTGAAGTCAAACCAGAGAAACGACGGGATCTGATGCGAGAATTTCAGCCCTTGATTCCTGGTCTACTCAACTGGGTTTTGGCGATGCCTACTGCTGAAGTGGATCACTACCTGCTGAATACTGAAGTAGCAGCGCCGAGTTTAAACCAAGCCAAGCAGGATATTTTATGTGACATCAACCCGTTAGCCGATTGGGTGAATAGCTTCATCGTGCATCAACCTGGGACCAGAACTCAAGTAGGAGTAGCTCGACGCTCGAAAGACCGAGAAGATCCACAGATTTATCTGGAGACAGATCATTGGTTATATGCCAGCTATGCCGAATATTGTGATGTGACTGGATCTCATCGAGTGAGTCTACGTCGGTTCTCTGCACTTCTTCAAGATCTATGTCGGAGTCAGCTGAACTGGTCCGATGTCAGGCGAGTCCGGATCAATGGCAGTATTTTCTTTGAAGGGCTGGCGCTACGACAAGCTGAGGATCCGTCTCCAGCTCCGATTACAGATCCACCAGGTGGTAGGACTGAAAAGACGCCTTCTCCAGTAGATCAGGTCTCTCCAGAACAAAGCCCTAACACTCCAAAGCCACAATAGCGGCTCTCTACACCATCAACCCCAACTCAAACATCTACCCAATACCCCAATCCACCGCCTAGAGCTAGAAGTCCCAGTACCAATCTCAAAGTCGGGGACCGTTGTCGTTATCATGGGCCACCTGGGGGCTTGAATGTCTGTGCTTGGGGACGTGATCTCTTAGTACTGGCGATTCAGGCTGGAGTGGCCACTGTGAGCGCTGACAGTTGGTACTACTCCCAAGATGTTGAAATTCGTTATTTGCGATGGAAGAGGTGATACTGTAATGTCTCAAGTTAATTCTGATTGCAATACGGTCGGATTGAAGCTACCTGAATTGAAGTTAACAGAGTTATTTGTAGAAGCTGGTGTGATTAAGAACAAGCTTGGCTTATCCTCTAAAACCTTACAAATTTTGAGGCGTGAGAGGGCAATCCTCCAAGGGATCCATTACACCACTGTCAATGGTCGGTTGCTCCTATATAACTTACCTTTGATGCTGGATTGGTTGGCCAATCGTCATGACCCAGATGCTCACCTTAGAGCCATTGAAAACTTTCAGGCGAGTCTGTTAAGCAATAAACCTAAACCGAAAGGACGGAAATAGGGATAACTGCTAAAACTCTGGAACGGCCACAGTATTGATGACGCCTGCATAGTGACGCATGATCACTGCTGGGCTGTTGCCTACCCACTTAGCGACTTGGGGAATCGGGACACCAGCCTCTAGACATTGGGTAATAAAGGTGTGACGGCACTGATAGGGATGTCGATAGCGTTGAATGACTCCTGTTTCTGCAAGCTGAGTCACAATTCCCAAATACCGTTTATTCCGACTAACAGCACCGTGCCAGGCTCGATAGAAATTACCATAGTTGATGGGTTGGTGGGGGCTGAGACCAAAAACATAGTGATTAGGTTGACGATCTTCAGGGGAGATTGAATCCAGTAACTCTCTCATTTGGTGGTTGATAGGAAACTGTCGATCCTGTCCAGTTTTGGTAGATGACTGACTGACTGGCTTCCCTTGACAGCAAACTACAGGTTCAGTGATCTGGATGTGTTGCTTGCGAATATGCTTCCACTGTAAACCAATGGCCTCACTGGGCCGACATCCCGTCAACAATAAAAATCGGATGAAGGGAACATAGCGTTGGTGGCGTCGGTGTTGCTTAAAAGCTGTAACGATAGCGTCTTGTTCTTCCTTGCTAAACGGATCAATATCAAAGTCTTCATTCTGCGTTGCTTTGGGTAACTGGATCTCACTAGCCATGCCCTCAAACGGGTTATAAGTGATTAAGCCTGATTTTAGAGCCCACTTACAACAGGCATTAATTCGAGTTAACAGGCGCTTACCCATATCAGGACTAATGTTAGCAACCACATGATCTCTGATAACAGCTGCATCATCTAAAGACTTAGTGGGGAATTGATCAATATGACGCCCCATACCTTGGAACCAAGACAGAGTTTTAGCTTCTATTTGGGGACGACGAAACTCAACCCAGCGGGACCACAAGTCATCAAGCTCTATTTGATCAGATGGTGTAATAACTGGTGTAACCAATTCAGTTGAGGGCTTATATTTTGCCAGAGTTGTATCAACCTCGCCATAGGCAATGTCTCGCTCAATCTGTTTCGCCTTAAGCTCAGCTGCAGCTCGGTTAGCCTTGGTGTCTGGTAAGCCCAGGGATAAATATCGCCTTTTTCCAGCATAGTTAAACCGCAATTGCAGTCTGCCGTTGGAGTTGAGAATGGCAACTGATCCCTTGGATGTACGGGCTGTATTAGCTGTAGATGACATGGTGTAAGACAGCAATCACTCCACTAAATTTACACCAAATTTACACCACTTTTGGGCCAGAACTCTCCACAACTAGCCGTAACTCTCCAGATTCGGTTGACTACGCGTAGACGGAAACACGGTAGATCCAAGCCCTGAAAGCCTTACAGGAACTAAAAAAGCCCCACAGTGTGAGGCTTGATCTGTATGGGCGGTGTAGGATTTGAACCTACGGCCACCTGCTTGTAAGGCAGGCGCTCTACCACTGAGCTAACCGCCCGATTTAGTCGCATCAATTCATTGTATAATCAGTAAACTGTTTTGTCGATAGCCTTCTGCTAGAGCAAAAACTCGTCATCTGATGATATCCCTAGTTTCTCTAAAGCTGTTTTAGAGTCATCAACAACACCCAGATCAGGGTCACAAAGGGATCGTTTTAAAGTATGGATCAAGTGGATTCGTGTTGCTTCATCTAAGTACTCACTTAACTTACCCAGAGACCAAGCACAGTTACTGCGTACGGTTGGTACAGGATCGGTTAGTAATCCACAGCAAAGGCTGGTAACAATTTCAGCTAATTGTATATTTGAATAGAGTGCTATCGCTTGAGCAACCTGCCCCAGAGCACTCGCAGCCCATAGACGAACAGCCGTGATGTCATGTTGCAAAGACTCTATCAAAATGGGGATACTTTGAGGTGCCTTTGTATTGCCGAGTGCCCATACGAGTCCTTTGCGAACGTAACCGTTCCAATCGCATCGTAACGCTTGAATCAAACGATCTACTAGGCTGACATCTATGTTCCGTCCCAAAGCATAGGCTGCGCTCACTCTCACCAATGGGCAGGAATCATCAAGGAGATCAACCAGCCTGGGAGTAGCCCGGGCCTCTTCTAAATCGCAGAAGATCCGAGCGGCTTGCATGCGCAGATTAGGATCTGGATGATAAAGTTGCTCCAACATAGCCTCAACATTAACCGGAGGCAGTGGCGCAAGCTCTAGTTCATCCAAGGGTTCTAAAGGCGTAAAAGCATCATCTACCATAGGTACTATTTTAGGCAGCCATGGGATCGATCCACAGACTTTCTTAGAAGGTAACTAGCTATTAGTTTCAGCCCATTGGCAAGTTGATAGTACAAGGGTTATGCTATCCTTGCTCTGATACCAAGGTTGGGTAGCTATAAGTAGCAATAGTAAAGGATACGGTACTCAGTTTAAGATTAATTGGGTTAAGAGTACTTGAATGATCCAGATGGATCACTTTTTGCTCACCCAGTTCGAACAGGCCACTATCAAACAGACTCGGATTTTAGCACTAGATACAGATAAGGTAAAATGCCTTGAAGTTTGGAGACGATCCAATGACCGGACCAAAGCAACCCCGATCTCGCAGCCAATCTCTACATCCCGCTCATGTATCAGCTTTAGCTCGAGCCACAGCTCCAGACTCATCTCGAAACTCCAACGCCACTACTGTTTCCCCAGCTCTGTATCAGAGGGTGGTAGCTGAACTCGAACAGGCTCATCAACAAATTTCGCAACTAACTATCGAGAAACAACAGCTTGAAGCCACCAATGTCCAACTCCAGCAACAAGTTGATACGGTAAGGAGTGATCTACAGTCTGGGTTAAACCGGCTAGCCCAACTGGCAGCTCGTTCGTCCGATGTGCAGAAAGGTGCCAAAAATCCTATCCCTACGGCTTTATTAGATTCAAAAGAGCAAGCACCTGAAGAGTTAGCTTCTGAAGACAGGGGGATGACTGCTGGTCCATCTTTGAACCCCCCTGTACAAGTCTCAGAGGCCAATGTGAAGCCTTTAAGTACAGGTTTGACAAGCGCAGAATCAAACTATGGATCTGGATCAAGAGTAGGCTCGTCATCTTACGATTTTCTTGAGCGCCTCAAGCAACGACGCCAGGAATCAATGCCCCAGCAACTGAAAGCTTATCAACCTCTTATCTCTGAAGCAGCCTCTGCTCCAATCGAGCCTGAATCTTATGGGCTGGAGACTCCTGAGGAGCTAGAAGCCGATAGCTCAGCAGCCTCTTCTGATTTGGATACTTTGCAGCCCTCTCCCACTAAATCCAATCCCCGTCCTAGATCTCGACGTCGATCGGGTTATCGGACATCCCGTAGTCGGCGGCCAAAATCGGCTGGCAGTCGGTCTAGATCTGATGCTGTAGAAGCTTCCCAGCTAGTGTCTTATCCTTCCTCCTATGATGAGGACTTAGTTGAAGATCTGGGTGCAGATTTTGCTCAATATTCTGATGCCTATCAAGAGGCTGGTGAGCCCGCTGAGTTCCCCTCAGTAGCTTCTCGTGTTGTTCGATGGAGTATATGGATCTTACTGACTGGTGTCCTGGCTGTGACTGCTTTTGGGGCTAGTTTCTTTTTGATTCGATCGGTGATGCCAACTGCTTCCCCTGACAATAACCAACCTGCTACTAATTGAGCCGCCAGCTGATGGGTATCCAGCCCAATCTAGATTAAGATCGGAGCCTACCGATAACCAAGACTTGACTATGATTGAGACCCTAGCAATTGAGATGTTGGATTCTCAAGGTATGGCTAGTTGTTTGCAACAATTGGCTCAATCTATTATTGAAGAGCACCTTGATCTCCCCCGGACTGTCTTAATTGGGATTCGAACACGGGGTGTGCCTTTAGCTCAACGACTCGCAAAATGTGTATTGGATCTGACCCACTCCGAACTGGGAGTTGGGGCGCTTGATATTACGTTTTTTCGTGATGATTTACAGCAATCCGGCTTGAGAACGCCTGATTCAACCGATATGCCTCGAGATCTGACAGGTTACTATGTGGTTTTAGTGGATGATGTCATTTTTCGAGGTCGGACCGTGCGGGCTGCCCTAGAAGCCTTACAACATTTTGGTCGGCCTCAACAGATTCGACTGGCTGTTTTGGTGGATCGAGGTCACCGAGAGTTACCAATTCAACCTGATTATGTTGGATTTAAAGTGCCTAGTCAGCTGACTGATGTTGTCAAAGTCCACGTTCAGGAACAGGATGGAGAAGATCGCGTTTTTCTACAACAGACTGCCTAGTGTGAACCTCATCAGACCCCTCTATGACAACACCTAACTCCTCTGTAACTCCACCCCTGCCCCCTAAAGTCCCCTTAGTTGAACTCCAGCAGGTTTCTAAACGATTTGGCAGCAAGGTGGTTTTGGACAATGTGAGCTTGACGATTTACCAAGGAGACGCTCTGGGTATTGTGGGACCGTCAGGGACTGGGAAATCGACATTACTCCGGATCTTAGCTGGATTAACAGAACCTGATTCTGGCACCATTTACTGGATGGGATGCTCGTTGAATGAGATTTTAGCGGGCAGGCATCTAGAACAGTTGTTACAGGTGGGTATGGTGTTTCAGCAAGCTGCATTATTTGATTCGCTGACTGTTGGTGAAAATGTTGGCTTTTTGCTTTACCAACACTCTAAACTCCCTCCGAAACGAATTCGAGAGTTAGTGAATGACAAGCTCAATGCGGTTGGGTTGTCTGGGATTCAAGATCTGCTACCAGAACAGTTATCGGGGGGCATGCGCAAACGGGTCAGTTTTGCTCGAGCTATTATGGATGACCCGAATAATCCTAATCCAGGTCACCAACTCTTACTTTACGATGAACCCACAGCTGGATTAGATCCCATTGCGTCTACAGTGATTGAAGATTTGATCCGAGATTTGCAACAGGGGCGAGGGGTATGCGAAACCTATGCTGTCGTAACCCACCAAGACTCAACGATCCGTCGCACAACTCAACGAATCATCCTTCTGGCTGAGGGCAAAGTTCAATGGGAAGGTACAGTTGAGGAGATTGATTACTCTCAAAACCCTTACGTGAGACAATTTTTCAGTGGTCAAGTTGAAGGTCCCATTCAGGTCATAGGATAGTGATGATGCGCTCTAAAGCAGTACGAGAAGGTGGCGTTGGCTTACTCATCTTGGGGGGTGTTCTAACGTTTGCTGGTTTCTTCATCTGGCTCTATAACTTACGGTTTGGCACTGAAGGTTATACCTTTACCGTCCTTTATGATACGGTTTCAGGGTTATCTCGTGGAGCTAATGTGCGCTTACGAGGTGTAACGGTAGGCCGCATTGAGTCGGTGATGCCAGCCTCTGATGCTGTTCGGGTTGAAGTTGAGATCAACAGCATGACCCCCATTCCACGGCAGTCAACTTTTATCACAAGTCAAACGGGATTAGTAGGTGAAACCATTTTAGAGATTTTCCCTTCCCCTGGAGTAGGCGCAGATATTGCCTCACAATCGCCGGTGGCACCTACTTGTGATTCCAACCTGATTGTGTGTACCGGTGATGAAATTGCAGGGGTCTCAGGTGTTGATTATGCAGAATTATTAACCAGCTTAGATGAACTATCCAATCGGTTGAATGATGATGAATTTTTTGGCAATCTGAATGCCACACTGGTTGGTATTACTGGAGCCACAGAGGGGGTCTCGGAATTGTCGGCCACATTAGAGGCACAGTTAGGTACCCTCAATACAGAAGAACTTGATCTGGCTCAAATTACCGCAGCAGCCTCTACGTTTCAACAAACTGCTCAATCTTTGGAGCAAGTCAGCGACAATCTTTTAGCGATTTTGACTGATAATCGGGGAAACTTAGATACCTCTTTGCAGAATGTAGAGCAGATTACTGAAGATGTAAAGTCCATTACGGAGTCATTAGAGCCCCTATTGACTAATCCAGACCTACAAAATGATGTCGAAACTATTGTAACTAATTTAACTATAGCTTCCGAAAGTGTGATTGCTGCAGCTGATGGGTTAGGTCAAGTTTCGGATAATGCGGTTGAACTCACTGAAGATCTCAAGGAAGTGGTGGCAGAGTTAAATGATCCCGGGACCCTGGCCACGTTGAGGCAAACTCTAGATTCAGCTCGAGTCACGTTTCAAAATACTGAGAAGATCACCGCTGATCTTGATGAATTGACCGGTGATCCCCAGTTCCGTCAAAATATTCGCGATATGGTCAATGGTCTCAGTAGCTTAGTGTCTAGCTCTCCTGATCGGGCTCAGCCTGCACCCGCTACCTACACTGAAGAGCTGGAGATACCCGAGTCAGAGCCTGTTTTTTAAAGTGTGCTGGATGACTAGCTTTTATTGAAGGTGGTCGAGCCACTCAGGAATAACTGATGCTGATCCATACCAGGGCCGCTCGTCTTTGGGAGCATGAAAGATCCCGGCCAAGGTCATATTGACAGCCCCTTCCAAGTGAGCTGCCTGGATCGGGGTAATTCCATCTCCCCAGGTTTGACCGATCCCTGCTGTCATAAGGTAGCTGTTGTAGGCGATCCATTGAGTCCACTTGGATTGATAGCGCCAAACGTCAGCCCAGCTAAAGGCTTGCCCTTGAACGGATTGACCAGCTACACAAACATACTTAATAGAAGACCAATAGGCCCCTGGATAGTGATCATTGACAAAGTTCAAGTTGGTTCGAGTCCAGCGCTCAAAGCTGGTATGGGGTGTCCCCAAAGAAATCAGACTGGCTACTGAGTTATGACCCGCCCAGATCCTGCCATTGTAGGGAACAGACCCCAAGTAGATCCGCACAATCCAACCCCCTGCTGAATGGCCTAACACATTAACTTGATCCACCCCAAAGTCTTGGCATGTCGCTTTAATGGTTTGATCTAAGACTTGCAAAATAGGGGTAATGGGGCGACCCCCTAAGGTGGGAAACCAACTCTGGACAGTGAGGGGCACTAAACGAGTCGGATAGCCTCTAACTTCTAAATCTTGCCGCAGAGGTTCGTAGGCAGCAGCAGCAGCTAAGTAGCCCGGCAAAATAACAGTGGGTAAGACAGACATGGTGCTAAAGCAATGACCGTAGGTAAAGAATGGGGGCTAGTGAGGGAGTAGTCACTAGAGTGAAAACTAACGACAACAATAACTAACGACTGGGATACCAAAACATGCCTTTAATACCTTCAGGATCAGGTGTGAAACCTAAGCGTTCATAAAATTCAACGACGCCCCGATCTGCAAAGAGCGTGATGTTACTGATATCTTGGGATCGAAGTTCTCGGATCACTTTTTCCATCAGCGCCTTACCCAACCCCTTACCCTGATAATCAGGGTGCACCACTACATCCCATAAGGTGGCGTTAAAGGCATGATCTGAAGTGGCTCGGGCAAAGCCAATCAACCGTCGATAACTGCCCTGTTGCCGCCACATGGCTACCACAAGAAAACTATGTTGGAGAGCCCGCTTTACCTTATGCAACGGACGACGAGACCAGCCCACTGAATCACAGAGTTCCTCCAGTTCATAGAGATCGATATCAGCATCAGTGGTAAAAAAGACTCGCTCTGACGATTGAACCTGCAGATCTTCCTCCCGACTGGGACTTTTTAGTGAGCTAGTAGTCGTTTCTTGAGACCGGAAAAAGCCTTTAAATAAGCCCATGCTAAAACTCAAATAGTTGATCACACCCATTACTAGGACGTAGGTATCATGCTAAGTCAAACTATTAACTAGCCTAGTCCCAATCTTAACGCCACTTCGCACCAGTATAACGCTGAAAGAACAGGTGCTACCTAGCATACAGCAATCTAAGAGGATGAAGTCCTTATTCAAGTCTTAATCTGGGAATGTTCAAATAGAAACTCATCCAATTGAACTAAGGTAGCCTAGATCAACCTCATCACCTCACTTAAGCTTGCGGCCTGCATACAACAACAACCCGATACTCAGGATGGACTGATAAATCATGCTGATCAAGCCTTCAAGCCAGTAAGCTTGTCCTTGAAACAATAGGATAAAGGCCTTAACTGTCCAATACGTGGGAATGATACCTAAGAGCCACTGCCATGAAGATGCCATAAAATAACCAGCACCAGGACCGATCACAAACACACCTAAGACTTTGGCAACAGCTAGCCCCTCAACTTTATTATTGGCTATAGCCACTAGCAGCAATCCCACCAGTGGAGTCAGCAGGCTAGAGATCAACGTAATAGGCACCATAGCCAATAGTCTTTCTAAGGGAAAGAGACCGGTTGCGGGTATACCGATCATGACATAGCAGCAACTGATACAACTAGCTGTTAAGAATCGATAGCCCGCATAATCTTGCAAGGATAAAGGGGTTACTCGTAAGGCTGTTAACGTATCACTATCCCGTTCATCTAACAGCAGAAAGCCTACTACGGCCCCAAGCAGCAAGGGAATATTAACCAAAAATAGAAGGCCTAAAATCAAATCATAGTAGGGGGATAACTCAAATGAGTGAGTGTCTTGAAACCAACGAGTTAATGATGGAATCAGTAACCGAGTTGAGAGCACCATTAGCCAAGGCACACTAATAACCCCCAGTAACAGGGAATCACGTCGAATATTTTTCAGATCATTGAGGCCTAAAGCTAAAAATCGATGGGCCATTTAGAGACCTCCGGCCCGAGCAACAATGTGGCGGTCAAAGGCTCGATGGGCCAGCACAGCTAAGCCTACAATCCAAGTTGTGGTTGCCCCGATACTATAAATCAGGGAATCAATCGTCATAGATTGAAAGGCTCCTTGCAGTAAAAGCAGTGATCCGTGAGTGGGGCATAAGTAAAATAAGACACTTTTCCACCAGCCAAAATAATCAACGAGCGGTAAATATAAGATGACAGCATACAGTTGGGAGGGAATTAAGAACGTACTCAGCGATGAAAACGGGGCAACAGCCATAAAGCCAATCAATAATGAAATTAGAGACATCGTCAACACAGCAACGACTGCTAAGGCAAAGTTAAACTGCAGACCATAGGTTACAACTATCAAAACGATGGAAATAACCAGAGCCAATAAGCTTAAACTGATCAATTTGGCTGTGAGGTACTCTCTAAAAGTTAAGGGACTGACCACAAGGGCCCATAGGGTGCCTTCATCTTTTTCAAATAAGACCATGCCAGCCATAAAATAAAATCCGATCACAGCTAGATCTAAAAAAACAACCAAAGGTACCGCCTGAGGTAGCCAATGCATGGGTAGTGCTTTCAAGACAACGATCCAAACTAGCAGGGAAAATAGTCCAGCATAAAAGAAGCCATAGCGTTGTTGCATCCTCAAATCAAACCGTAGAGCAGTCACTAATCGATTCATAGTAATGATCTCCCGGTGATTTGAATAAAAATATCTTCTAAAGTTGATTCTTCACTATGAATTGTTTCAATCGGATAAGTTTTAAGCAACTGGACAAACTCAGAGTTATCCCCTAAGGTATCTAGCTCAAAGTCACGGTGCTGTAGACACGCTTGATCTCGATATTCAACTCGAACTTGCCTGGAACTATTTTGTAGTTTTAAATGCCGCGGAGACTCAATTACAGCCAGAGCACCATCAACGATAAAGGCAACCCGATCACATAAAGCATCAGCCACCGCCATATCATGGGTCGTCAGAAAAATAGTGCAGCCTTGGTGCTTGAGATCAAGGATCAGGTTACGAATCAGGCGGGCATGAGCAGGATCTAAGCCTGAGGTAGGTTCATCTAGAAAGATCAACTCTGGACTATGGAGTAAGGCCCGCACAAAAGTAAGACGCATTTGCATCCCTTTAGAAAACTGAGAGACTCGACGATGGGCATCTGGCCCTAATCCCACTTGGGTAAGAAGCTGCAGGGGATCTAGTGTGGTCTGGGTATAGAGTGATCTAAAAAAATTGAGATTTTCAAGTGCGGTTAGCTTTTGATAATGATTGGGCAATTCAAAAGAAACGCCAATATGCTCATAGTAATCAGAACCCCAAGCGGTAAGTTCTTGGCCTAAGACTTCTACCGATCCACTGTAGCCTTGCAAGAGTTTAATTAAGATCTTTTGAGTTGTACTCTTACCAGCACCGCTAGGTCCCAAAAAGCCAAAGATCTCTCCCTTAGTAATGACAAAATCAATATTATTGACAGCAGGCTTGGACTGACTAGGGTAAGTAAAGGTGAGACCCTTGGCTTTAACAACGTCTGTCATACACAGATCTCAGGGTAGAGATACCTTCTATTCATCAGGATTCAAGCTTGAACTTGAGCAACTAGGGTGCGGTGGCGCGGACTATTGGCGGTAAGGGTGGGCGGTTGGAAGCCAGCCTCCTTGATGGCTTGACTCATGTCTAAGCTGAAGTACTCATCGAGATAAGGCTCTGTACTTTTCAATAATGTCAAGATGTAAGGCGGCATTTTTGCATAAATCTCAGACTGGGGATTCATATCCATAATGGTCAGATATCCTTGAGGCCGTAAGATCCGGCGGGCTTCTTGCAGGATCTGTTGAGCAGCGGCTTGGGGCAGTTCATGAAATAACAAACAGGCTGACACTAAATCTACAGAGGCATCCGGCAATCCTGTCTGTTCAGCTGCAGCATGGTGCCATTGGATAGAAGGATAAGTTGTTTGGGTACGGTGACGGGCAACCGCTAGAAAATATGGCGATAAATCTAATCCAGTCACTTGTGCTTCTGGAAACGTAGATTGGAGAGCAACGGTACTCATACCCACACTGCAACCCAGATCCAAGATCTGCTGTGGATCACAATCTAGCTGTGGCTTTAGGGCTTGGTGGTAACTTTGCCGTAGACGAGCATCCCCCTCAGCTCCAGCATCAGGCCAAATCCGAGCATGAACAGCTAAGGCTGCCACTTCAACTTCAGTTGCGGGTAACCAACCTAAGTTACCTTCTTCATAAGCATGGAAGGAGCGGACATAATAGGGGGGATAGGTTAGATCACGATCTTGGATAGCTTCTAACTCTGCATCAAGATCCTGCTGTTGCAGGGCACTAACTTCTTCTTCCCACTGAACTCCAATCGTGTAAGCTCGCTTAATCATCATCGAACGAGCTTGAGACTTAGCCATTGCAAACAGGGGCTTTATCGATAGTAGGCCATTTACTAACCAAGACAATGGATTGGAAATCATCGTAGCCATAGAACATCAGCCAGAGAGACTATTGGCAGTGTAGCGCTCATTGCCAGCTGGGCCCAGATAAGGTCTAGGACATATCAGAAGATTAGGGCTTATTGACAACTAAACCAGCTGAAACTCTTGAAGGGCGGGTAGGAAGTTATGGTTCTCATGGCTAGAACGGCTCAACTTGATCAAAGCAAACCGTTGGAGCGTGGTTAAGCCAGCCCAGTGATGCAAGCTAAGTTGAACACCTTGTTCATGAGCTTTTTCAGTCACCAGCACCGGAATTTGAGAGGTATCAGCCCAATCAGGGTTAGCCTCAATCGGTAGATCCTTGGCGACTTCTCCTGTTCTGGTCTGCACCAGTTGCTGTAGGTAAGCTCGATACGATTCAATCTCTGTTGTAGACTGACAGGGCATTTGGACTAACTGAAGTCGATCAGCTTCAGAAAAGTGGTTCCACTGGTGTAGTTTTAGTTTAATACCACAGGTATCTAGCTTGTAACGGACTAGCATTGGGATGCAACGAAGAGAATCCACAAAATCGGCTTCAAACTGAAAAAACTCATGCATGATCGCGCAACCCCATAATACTTAGCTAGCTACAACTTCAACTAAAGCATCTCCTCCAGCAGCAGTATGCCCTAAATCAGTAAAGGTAGCCGAGATCGCTGCATTCACCGATCCACCTGCAGGATTCAGCTTCCGCCAGTAGCCTAAGGGAGCCACAACCACACCTTGACGGATCATATCAAAGCTGGAACCTGAAGTGCCCTTGGTCGCTCGCCCCTCTTCAACAGTGACTAACATAGGGCAGGCACCATACACGACCGCTGGTGACCGATCAGCAGTAACTATAACACTCTCCTTAACTCACAGTGGCTATCAGCTTAAAAGTGTCTCTAAGTCTAGCAGTAGTAGCAAATATTGTTAGGGCCCAGGCTTTCAGAAGCTTAGGCTTTTATAGACAGGGCATCATCAATGTATTAGGTATTTTAATCACGATTCCATCAACGTTCTGCTAAACAGTATACTTTTCAGGTGCCCCTCCATCGCCTTGACACCTGTTGAAGATTAAAATGCTCCTTTCAATACAGTTTAAGGGTACTCTGCAAGAGTAAACTCGCGCTTGTCTTACAGAGTTTCCCAATGGCTTCGGCACATCCACCCCGTCACAAGCATATCGTCCTGACCTCTCATCCAGGTCATTTTGGCTCCAAGCCTCTACCCATTCAGTGGGGACACCCCGATCCGATTCAGCGAGGGCCGGTCATTGCCACATTAGGTAACTTGGCTCATCGTAATGCCATTGGTTCTCACTCAGGAGCCTATGCGATCTATCGGGCCTTAGCCATCGCTAGCGGTACCCTCCAACCCAATCATCGGGCCGACCTCACCAATACAGCCCCCACCGTTTCTTTGGGACCCCATCCGAGTTGGGCCGATCCGACTAAAATCGTTTCTCTAGATCCGTTTGGGACCTTAGATCATGATCTGTTTGCTGATCTACGAGCAGAAGGGTATGATATCCGTCCCTCTATTGCCATTACTAAGGCTCATATCAACATTCCTGAACTCCAACAAGCTGTTACTCAAGGTCACTTGACCGCTGATGGTAGCCATCTAAAGGATACCGGTGAACTAGTGGTGACCAAAATAGCCATAGAGCCGGTTTGGTACCTACCAGGGATAGCTCAACGATTTGGTGTAGCGGAAGGGGAATTACGGCGCACGTTGTTTGAGCAAACTGGAGGCATGTTCCCTGAGTTGGTCACTCGATCAGATCTGGAGGTATTTTTGCCGCCTATTGGTGGACACACTATCTATATTGTGGGTGATGTGACTGCTATTACCGATCCCAATCGGCCCCTGGCTGTACGGATCCATGATGAATGTAATGGGTCTGATGTGTTCGGCTCAGACATTTGTACTTGCCGCCCCTATCTAGTGCATGGGATTGAAATTGCTGTAGCTACTGCTCAAGCAGGGGGGGCTGGTGTTGTGATTTATGCTCGTAAAGAAGGGCGGGCTCTGGGTGAGGTGACTAAGTTTTTGGTTTATAACGCTCGTAAACGTCAGGAGGGGGGCGATCGGGCTGATGCTTATTTCACTCGGACTGAGTGTGTGGCTGGGGTTCAAGATATGCGGTTTCAGGAGTTGATGCCTGATGTTTTACATTGGCTTGGGATCACTCGCATTGACAAGTTTGTTTCGATGAGTCATTTGAAGTACAACGCTGTCATTGCTGCTGGGATTGATATTGTTGAGCGCATTTCGATTCCTGATGAGTTGATTCCAGCTGATGCCCAGGTTGAGATGGATGCGAAAAAGGCAGCTGGCTATTACACTAAAGGCGATGTTCCTGATCCAGAGTCATTAACTCAAACCATCGGCCGTCCCTATGAGATCTAGGATAGAAGCCACTGTAGCTTATCTACAACAGCCACAAGCCATTCGAGATCAATGTCAGCAGCTTTTCGATCTCTGTCAGGCCAATCAGCTAGAGCACTTTGGTTGTGATCTGTCTCAGCTGGAGGGGGTGGCTGCCTATGTTATTGACACGACTCTTCAAACCTATCCTGACTTTGATGTCCCCTTTCATAGCCGGTGGCGACACTTCAACGCAGGGGGTGTGCCCAGATTAAGGCATCTAGATCAGGTGTTAGACTCCCAAGCAACAGAGATAGCCGGCCGATCACGACTTGATTTAGCCGTTGTGAGTGTATTGCTAGATGCGGGGGCTGGTGAACACTGGCGGTATCATGATTGCTTATCTGATCAGGTATTGGGTCGCTCAGAAGGGTTAGCGGTAGCTAGTCTCCACGCGTTTGAACAAGGAGTTTTTTCGTCAGATCCACATCACCCCTACCAAGTGAATGGTAACAAACTGCAACAACTCACAGAGACAGACTTGGCCCAGGTGTTTCAAGTCAATGAGCATAATCAGCTAGTGGGTCTTAAAGGTAGGTTAGCCCTGTTACATCAGTTAGGAGCTACCCTCACTCATCAACCGGAACGATTTGGACACGATCAGGCTCGCCCTGGCTATTTGCTTGATTATTGGCAAGGGATCTGGGGCCAAAGTTTGGATGCCGGTGACTTGCTGACAGAGGTCTTAATCAGCTTTGGACCGATTTGGCCAGGACGAACTAGGCTGGCTGGGATCAATTTAGGGGATGTTTGGCCCCATGCAGCTCTCCCTACTGGTAATCACTGGGTTCCCTTTCATAAACTGTCTCAATGGCTCACCTACTCTCTAGTGGAACCGTTAACTACAGCTGGCTTCACAATTGTTAATCTCAATGCCTTGACAGGACTGGCTGAATATCGCAATGGGGGACTCTGTGTGGATCTAGGGTTGATCGTGCCTAAACAAGCGGCGGTTACTCAAAAGGCTTATCCAGCTGACTCAACTGTGGTGGTGGAATGGCGGGCGTTGACTGTGATCCTACTTGATTTAATTGCTGATGAAATCCGAAACCAGTTGAGCAAAACGTCAGACGAGTTACCTTTAATTCAGATCTTAGAGGGGGGCACCTGGTCTGCAGGACGGCGCATTGCCAAGCAGCTCAGATTAGCAGGAACACCGCCCATTTCAATTCAAAGTGACGGCACTGTTTTCTAGCTTGAGGCTTTCATGAATTGGGTAACCGTTATTGATCATCCCCTCATCCAGCATAAGTTGACCCTCATGCGTCGCAAAGAGACCAGCACGGCTGAGTTCCGACAACTGTTGAGTGAAATCAGTATGTTACTGGCCTATGAAGTCACGCGGGATATGCCTACTGAACAGGTTTTGATCGAAACGCCACTAACACCAATGTATGCACCAGTCATATCGGGTAAAAAGCTGGTGATTATCTCGATCATGCGAGCTGGACAAGGGATCTTAGATGGGATGTTACAACTGGTCCCTTCGGCCCGAGTGGGGCATATTGGTTTGTATCGGGATCCCAAGACCCACGTGATTATTGAATATTATTTCAAAGTCCCTAAGGATGTAGACGAACGAGAAATGCTAGTTGTCGATCCCATGATGGCCACTGGAAATTCTGCTGTGGCGGCTGTCCATCGGCTCAAGGAAACTCAACCTCAGTCTATTAAATTTGTGTGTTTGTTAGCTGCGCCTGAGGGATTAACTCATTTTCATGCTGAACACCCCGATGTGCCAGTCTTTACTGCAGCCATTGATGAGAAGCTAGATGAACAGGGCTATATTGTGCCTGGGTTAGGAGATGCTGGTGATCGGATCTTTGGAACCAAGTAGGCACTCAAGACTTGATTTAGGTTAGATCCTATAGCTCTAATGACTAGCTCTAATGACTAGCTCTAATGACTAGCTCTAATGACTAGCTCTAATGACAACGCCACCCTTACATCCCCCTCCACTATGAACGTAGCGAACGTACCTCTGTTAGCCAATTACATCAATGGTCAGTGGCAGATCCCAGATCCCTTAGAGAGATCTCTTCCAGTTTTGAATCCAGCCACCCTTGAGCACTTAGCCACGGTGCCGTTATCGTCCAGATCTATTGTCGATCAGGCAGTGGATCAGGCTTTGACTGCTTTCAAAACATGGCGTCGTATACCAGCTACTCAACGGATTCAATATCTCTTTCGGTTACGAGCCTTACTTGAACAACATTTTGAAGATTTGGCCCAAACGATTACTCAGGAATGTGGTAAAACTTTGGCTGAATCAAGAGGAGAGCTGCAAAGAGCCATCGAAAATGTGGAAGTTGCTTGTGGGATTCCGATACTGATGCAAGGTTATAACTCTGAAGATATTGCCAGAGGTATTGATGAAATCATGATCCGGCAACCTTTGGGTGTAACAGCTATCATCTGTCCTTTCAACTTTCCAGGCATGATTCCATTTTGGTTTATGCCTTATGCTCTAGCTTGTGGGAATACTTGCTTGATCAAACCTTCTGAACGAGTACCTCTAACTTTGCAGCGGATCTTTGAACTCATCGATCAGTTGAATCTACCTCCCGGCGTTTTAAATTTAGTGCATGGAGATCGAGAGGCCGTTGAGGCTTTGTTGGATCATCCCACCATTCGAGCCATCAGTTTTGTGGGATCTAGTGCCGTGGCTCGCTATGTGTATAGCCGGGCAGCAGCCTCCGGTAAACGGGTGCAATGTCAGGGGGGCGCTAAAAATCCGTTGGTCATTTTGCCCGATGCTGAATTAGACCTAACAACTCGGATCATTGCCGATAGTGCCTTTGGCTGTGCCGGCCAGCGATGTTTGGCTGCTTCAACAGCGATCACAGTAGGTGAAGCTCAGCGGCCTTTTACAGAAGCCCTGGTGGAAACGGCGGCCTCACGAGTAGTGGGCTATGGCTTAGATGATGGCGTGGAAATGGGGACGGTGATTTCAGCTCAGAGTAAAGCCCGAATTGAAGCTTGTATTGAACAGGGGGTGCAAGAGGGGGCTAAGATCCTGGTGGATGGTCGCCATCCTCAGATCTCTGGCTATGAGCAAGGTTATTTTGTCCGACCTACTATTCTTCAGGATGTACCTCTGGAGGGGGATCTCATTAGCACTGAAATTTTTGGGCCGGTGTTGAGTTTGATTCAGGCCCCAACGCTGGATGAAGCGATCGCTTGGGTCAACCGAGGGCCTTATGGCAACATGGCCTGCTTATTTACCTCTAGTGGAGCGGCGGCCCGCAAGTTTCGTTATGATGTTGAAGCCGGTAATGTGGGGATCAATATCGGAGTCGCTGCGCCGATGGCCTTTTTCCCATTTAGTGGTTGGAGAGAGAGCTTTTTTGGTGATCTCCATGGTCAGGGGCACCACGCGATCGAATTTTTCACGCAAACCAAGGTTGTGGTTGAACGCTGGCCGCATGACTGGTCTCGGCAGTTTTGAAGATTTGTCTAGAAGCAAAGTCTCAGTAATGGTCTGGGTTGGGGATAGAACAGATGAAAGTTGATGTGTTTAAAATGGCTCAAAGTGCTCCTGATGATCCCACCCGTTTGATCAGGTGAATCGAGAGTCAAGCTTTAGATCTCAGCTCAAACTGCTTTTAAAGGAGGAACCTCAATTTCAGCTTCGGGTAGAGTCTGGATGATGCCGTAGTGGTACAAGTTTTGATAGATCTCAGCCGGTTCAAAAGGTTTAGCGATAAAACCACTAGCCCCTACAACTTTAGCTCGTACTCGATCCACCAGGCCATCTTTGCTGGTTATCATAATCACTGGAGTATTCCTAAATTTTGAAACCCGCCGAATTTGGGCACAAAGTTCATATCCATTAATGATATCCATCACCAAGTCCAAGAAGATCAAACTAGGATTACGCTCCAGCAATACAGGCAGAGCATAAAGCGGTTCTTGTAAGTGTTGATAGCGACAGGGCGTACTGCTGAGAATGCGCTTCATCCGCTTACCAGCTACAAGATTATCTTCAATGTAACAAATTAGAGGTGTTGTCGGATTGGGAGCTTGAGGTTGGGTAGGTTGAATGGTTTTGAGTTTAATAATCTCTTTGTCAACATAGGTTTTGAGAGACTTAGCTACAGCTGAAGGAGGCTGCTTCAAAATTAAAGCCAGGTCATAGATTGATCGATCACCCGTCACCAATGATGATAGAGCGGTAAAGCTTTGAGGAGAGGCAGTATTTTTCAGCTTTAAAGGTTCTGAGATTTCGGGAATGGAGTGAGGTGAATAGATCAATCCAAGGGCATGCCACTGCTGCCAAAGCTGTTTAGTTTGTTCAAGGATATGATCAATTTTAATGAACGTAATGGCCGACTCAGAAATAGTTGAAGGCGTCTTAGTATAAGTAAAGGTATAGCCCTCTGGGAAACCAGATTCTCTTTGAAATAAATCAAACAATACTTCAAGTAGACTATGAGAGATCATGGCCGTTGCTTGCTCTCTAGAAAAAAGAGCTTGGCGATAGCAGCGATGAAGATGCTGGTAACAGTACCAAATGGAGTCCGTTGATGATGTCTGGATCTGCATTAACTCTTGTTCAGCTTCAGGGCACCATTGACGGACATGACGAGCCCAACGATTTTCAGGACGAAGTCCCCCTGCATCAGCCACAATACGTCCATGAAAAAAGAGTAGGTCCCAGGTGCAACGTGATAATGGATCGGAGATAGCAAAATGGCCTGTGAACAATGTATCTTGACAATCGAGCAACTGGTTCACTAAGTCCGATTTAGTGATCACCTTATCACTGAAGCAAACACTACTAGCCTGAAGAGACATACCTTTCTCCTATCTTAGGAAAACCAAATGCCAAGGTAAGATAATGCAACCAATTTCAAACTTAACTGAAATACCCCAGTTAATCTTGGCTAACCTGGCTAATACGAACATTTACAGACTCTTGGTATATCTAAGATAAGTGGCTGAGCAGATAGATTGGATCAGCAAAAGTGCGTAATAATTCATACATAGGCACTCTGTTGCTCAGTAACTGATAGTTTCAGCTCAGCTGTGATCAGCCTATTTCCTATAAAACCCAAGCTAAAAAGCTGTATCTCAACTTAGATTCGACAAATACTAAGGATAATTACTTATAGCTTCTCATAGCTACTATACATAGTGATTACCAAAAATACTGAGGCATCTAGAAAGTTAGGCTGTAGGCCCTCAGACGGATCTTGTTCTAAGCTATTAGATCTCTACCAATAGTCAAGTTGAACAGATTTAAATATGGCGTTTTAGTGTTTGACCAACCCAATAACCCTCTCAACCGTGTTATCCATGATCCTCAACCTGAAGCGAACCTAACCCGTCTCAGGCTATGTATGGCTAACTGCCAAGTTAACCTGACTAGATCTAAATCAAGCATCATCTGATTCAAATCAAGGGTGACTAGAGGTTAATCAAGGGTGACTAGAAGTTAATCAAGCATCATCTGATTTAAATCAAGGGTGACTAGAGGTTAATCAAGCTTTACCTGATTCAGATCTCTTCACACT
>CAYSWV010000050.1:0-10738 GCA_964434865.1 uncultured bacterium | reverse complement strand
ATCAAGGGTGACTAGAGGTTAATCAAGCTTTACCTGATTCAGATCTCTTCACACTTACCACCTGTATCAAGTCATTTTCCAACGCATCTCTATCCCTGCTTGTAAAGGTACAATTCCAGATTCACCCAATGGCACTTCATCAGGAATGTGCCAACGTGTTTTGATCAAAGTGATTTGTTCAGTATTGCGGGGAAGTTGATAAAAATCTGGGCCGTGAAAGCTAGCGAACCCTTCCAGTTTATCGAGCGCATTAACACTCTCAAACGCTTCTGTATATAACTCCATCGCATGCAAAGCCGAAAAGCAACCCGCACACCCACAGGAATTTTCTTTACTGTTGCGGAGATGAGGAGCGCTATCGGTGCCCAGGAAAAACTTGGGATTGCCAGAGGTGGCTGCTTGCAAAATTGCCTGTCGATGGTCCTCGTGTTTCAAAATGGGTAGGCAATAGAAATGAGGGCGAATTCCCCCTTTGAAGAGAGTATTTCGGTTGAACAATAGATGTTGTGGTGTAATTGTTGCAGCGATGTTGTTATTAGCTAGGATGAACTGAACAGCATCTGAGGTAGTAATATGCTCAAGAACGATCCGCAGTTTGGGAAATCGCTGCTTTAGGGGAATCAAATGTTTCTCGATAAAGACTTTCTCACGATCAAACACATCAACTGCTTGATCGGTTACTTCCCCATGTAGTAGCAGAGGCATATCTACCCGTTGCATTGCTTCAAAAACACGATCGCAATGATGAATGTCGGTCACACCAAAGTCTGAATTAGTGGTTGCACCGGCTGGGTAATACTTGACTGCTTTGACAAATTGAGAGGCTTTAGCCATGACAATTTCTTGGGGATCGGTGTTGTCAGTGAGGTAGAGGGTCATCAAGGGTTCAAACTGTTTGCCAGCAGGAATAGATGCGATAATGCGCTGGCGATAAGCTGCAGCATCCGCAACAGAGCGCACAGGCGGCTTCAAGTTCGGCATAATGATAGCGCGGGCAAACTGACGCACCGTGTGTGGAAGCACTGCCTTCAGGACTTCACCGTCACGAACATGCAGATGCCAGTCGTCAGGTTGGGTAATGGTAAGTGTTGGCATTTTTCAATAAGAAGATAACTTTAGATTGAAAAACTCAATCATGTGTTTATGGACAACGTTGCTACTTGATCAGTAAGCTTCACTCATGCTTTTGGCTTGATAGATTCGCTGCTTCCGATCTTCAAAAAACTGAACTAAGTGGGCACTAGCCTTGGGCTTAGTCTGAATTAGATCTACAATAGCAGCATCTGGTATAACCACCACATCTATATCTGTTTTAGCCACTACTGTCACTAGGCTTAACTCGCCAGGAAATATAGCGGTTTCCCCAAAAAAATCTCCCGGGCCTGTTTCGCGTATTTCGTCAGGCTGTCCCTTTTGATTGGTGATATAAATTCGTACGGATCCTTTCATCACAATGTAGAATCCCCCGTCCTCCCGACCTTCCTGAATAATAATCTCTCCAACTCCATAACTGAGTAAGCGTGAATTCTTAGCTAACTCTTGCAGGGTAGTCAGATCCAAGTGAGCAAAGAAAGGTAGCTTCTGGAGTAGTTCTGAAGTAGAAGGCTGGAGCTGAGTTTGTGGAATGCTTGCTGGTGGACGGGTTTGAGGATCAAGATTATATTGAACTTCAATAGGATAGGGAATTCTAAAGGAATGACGCTTCGCAGCATAGTAGATCCTGGGCATCAATTGACCGGTGATCAACCAATCATCTTCAGGAAGGGCAAAATAACACAGGTGATACTCAATAGAGTTTTCCCCATAGCAAGCAACACGAACACTTTCTAGACTTGCTAGATCTTCAATTAGGCCAGCTAAGACTGGAATCACTTCATTAGGTGCATCATCATAGGAAAATCGAAAAGAAATAGCTTTAAAGATTTCCCCTTGCCCCAGATTAGTAATGGAAGCTTTAGCTAAGGTGCCATTAGGGATGATTTGGGGTACTTTGAACTGATCAGTTACAGTCACTGACCACCAATTTTGATCCTTAACCCGACCTGCCATCGTGCCGAAGCTAATCCAATCTCCTACCTTAAAGGGAGCGGCAATTAATAACAGTAACCCGGATACCAGGTTGCTTAATGTGTCTTGCAAAGCCAGGGCAATCACCAACGATCCAACCCCAACTGCTGTGAGTAACCCATCTAAATCTATTTGCCAGACACCGGTGAGCAGGTAGTAGCCAATACCCAGAACAACAAGACTCCGCACAACCTGGAAAAAGAGATTAGGGACATGCACTTGCCAAGCTTGGGGCCTAGATCCAGTGGTCAGGATTCCATTGACCAAAGTTGTACTCACCACCATCAAAGCTAAGAGTGTCAAAGTAGCTACAACTTGACGAGGTCCCTCAGCTGGAAGTTGGAGTAATTGTTGCATAACCAACAACGTGGCTAAGGGCAGTAAGAGATAGTTACGTATGTAGCGTAAAGTTTTAGCTAAGGGATGGCGACGGCGTTCTAAGTAAGTCCCTGCTTCCCCTAATATGACTGACAAGCAGGGAAAGCCCAAGCCAAGTAACATTAACCAAGACAAGTAAGATGTATCCATAACTACTTAGGCTGATCAACCACTAAAACTTGACCTTAGAGTATGGCTGATTCCAGTATTTCGCCCTAAACAACGGTAAATTTTAAACTTTGAGACTCGTTCACCAGATCTATACTCAAGCCTATAATGTGCGGCAGTAAAACAACCGTTTTGATAGGTCAGCAATAGTGCAGAAAACAATTATTGATCAGGCCCGCGATCAGTTTGGCCAGAGCCGGCATCCGTTGAGCCAAGGAATCACTAAAGAACCCTCCCCTAATAGTAAGCATCCAGGGAAGCACCTAACGCTAAGGACTAAGCTGTTGACACTCCTGCTCACCCTTAGTTTAGGATCTATTGCGGTAGTGGGGTATTTAAGTTGGAATCAGTCCCGCTCGGCCTTGAGAGACACGGTTTTTAATCAGCTGACAGGGGTGAGATCGTCTCGGGCCTACCAAATTGAATCTTTGTTTCAACGATTGCGAGATCACATTGCCACCCTTAGTGAGGATCGGATGGTGGTCGAGGCAATGGTCGAATTTAACCGCAGTTTCCGAGGCCTCAACAACGAATACATCTCTAGTAGCTGGAATGAGACACTGGTTCAGTACTACACGGATGAATTTTTTCCCCGGTTATCCCAAAACTTATCGGGTGAACTGGATGTGCAAAATTATCTACCGAGTTCTCCAGCTGCCCAATATTTGCAGTACCACTATATTGCTAATAATCCGAACCCATTAGGAGAAAAAGACAACTTAGTCGATCCAGGCGACAACACAGCTTATAGTGAAGTTCATCAGCGTTATCATCTGATCTTTCAAAATTTAATTCAAAAATTTGGTTATTATGACCTGTTTTTAATAAATCCTAATACAGGTGATATTGTTTACTCAGTGTATAAAGAAACAGATTATGCTACTAATCTCTTCACAGGTCCTTATGTCCGAAGTAGTCTAGGTAAAGTTCTACAAGCTGTCCAAGAGAACCCAGAAGCTGGTTCAATTCAGATCATCGATTTTCAACCCTATCGGCCTTCTTACATGGCCCCTGCTGCTTTTTTGGCTAGTCCTATTTACAATGGCCCCCATCTCATTGGTGTGCTCGCCATCCAGTTTCCTGTAGATGAACTCAATCAGGTGATGACGGGTAACTTCAACTGGCAAGAACAAGGGCTAGGAGAATCGGGGGAAGTTTATCTGATCGGGTCTGACTTTACGATGCGTTCTATCTCTCGTTTCTTGGTGGAGGATAAACCTAACTACTTGAATGCCCTGCGCCGGACTGGACTCTCTGAACAAACTATTGAGCAGATTGATCGATTTGATAGCTCGATCCTATTGCAGCCTGTAGAAACTACAGCTTCACGAGAAGCCCTAAATCGAAGTGGCATTGAGCCAACCCGTGATTATCGCGGTGAACTGGTCTTGAGTTCTTATGCTCCTTTGCAAATTGAAGGGCTAAAGTGGGCTATCTTGGCGGAAATCGATCTGGCAGAAGCTTACCAACCTGTTCGAGATTTACAATTTCTACTCCTGGTGGCCACCGTGATCTTGATTTTAGTGATCACAGCCATAACCACATTTTGGGTAGAACGACTCTTATTTCCACTGCAATACTTGACCCAACAAGCTCAGCGAGCCAGTCAAGATGACTTAGATGAGACGGCGAAGGCACAGCAAGAAATTAACCCAGAGTTTGGCGAGCTCTCTAGTGCTATAGAAAATCTTGTCAACCAAATTCGACAACGATCTACTCTGCTTCGCCAAGAGGAGCAAAAGAATCAGGCCTTGCTCTTAAATCTGATGCCAGCTCCTTTTGTGGAAAAAACTCAACTCAATCCAGGGCAACCTGTGGTTGAAACAATAGTACAGGCCACTGTGATTGTTCTACGGTTGACCCGGCTGCCAGAAGAAAACGTTGCTTTCTTAGCTCAGATCTTGGAGCAACTCGATCGCTTGGGTACTCAATATGAGGTGGAACGAGTGTATGCCTTAGGCAATCGCTATGTGGCTGCCTGTGGTCTGACTCGCACCACTTTGGGGCATGGTCAACGGTCTATGCAATTTGCGCAGAAAGCTATGAGACTAGTGCAAACGTTAGATTCTTCTGTCCCCTTGGACCTAGCAGTAGGGATGGCAGCGGGTTCCTTAATGGCCGGGGTCTTTAGTGGAGACCAGATCAACTACCATGTTTGGGGTGATCCAATTGATCAAGCTATCTCCTTAAGTGAGCGAGCGGCCTTCAGCACCATACTGCTCACCCAAACTGTCCATGAGCAGCTGAGCAATTCCGCTGATATAGAGTCAGAACCTCCATTAGAGTTACCTGGTAAACAGGTCCCGGTCTGGAGGTTTAGCCACTTGCGAACAGATGATACTGAGAATGAGCTTTCAGATCCAAACTCTTGAAATCAGAGTCTTTAACCTGGTTTTATCTAGTTGTTCCATTACCTACTCCTATTTCCTATTAATGTTATGTGTTCTAGTCATCCCTCACCGTGCATACCTGTTTTCTCAGTAACTCTCTTGATGCTCAGCTTAAGCCTAGTGGGGTGTGGAGACCCTAACTCCCCTGCTCCATCAGAAACACCTACGCCTAGATCAAACTGGACTGTCTCAGATTGGATCCTTCAACTGGATCAAGAGTCAACCCAAGCTGTGCTTCAACTCCCTCAGATTGATCCTCTAGAAGTCACAGGTGATTTGAAAGGGGTGGGTAGTTCTACGTTATTTCCCCTCACCCAAGTTATTTATGAGCGCTTTGTGGAGACGGGCTATCAAGGTGTGCTTGATCTAAATAGTAGTGGTACTGAACAAGGATTCCAATTGTTCTGTGAGGGGGAAGCTGACTTTGTCAATGCTAGTCGTTCCATCCAGCCATCAGAGGTAGCACTTTGTCAAGAAAATGGCTTGGATCCCGTAGAGTTTGGTGTCGGGCTAGATGCTGTAGCTCTTGTTGTGAACCCCGCCAACTCCTTCATTCAAGATGTTAACTTCAGGGAATTGCAAAGGATCTTTTTACGGAAACAATGGGCAGATGTAAACCCCCAGTGGCCTAATGAACCCATTTATCGGTATATGCCAGATCCAAGCTCTGAAACGCTCAGATTTTTCCTAGAAGCAGTGATGGAGGGAGAACCTCTACCTACTTTATTGAATACGGAGTTCACTCCAGACCAGACAGCTTTGATAGAGGGCATCAGCATCACTCCTCTAGGCGTTGGCTTGGTCAGTCATGCTTATTACCAACGTCATCAAACCTTTCTCAATTTAGCCACCATCAATCAGATCTCGTTAGATCTAGACTCCGTGACCTCAGTCATCCAAGAGCGTCGCTACCCACTCATCCGTCCTCTATTTCTTTATACTGATCTTGAATTAGTTGAACGCAAGCCTCAACTCTACGCCTTTCTCAATTTTTATCTCAGTACGGTTGATCAAGTCGTTGAGGAAGCAGGCTATTTCCCAGCTAAAGATCTGTTAGAAGAGTCTAAGTTGCAGTTTATTGATGGTTTGAATCTTGAAAGTTTAATTAATGATCCCTCAAAGTCAACTATCGTTGAGCAAAGGACAAAACCTGATTCTTGGGTTGCCTTACAAACTAAACGACACCAGATTGAAGTAGCGATCCAACCTATGGCGGAACAGATTGCTCAGGATCCGATTCAGCCAGACGAGATGTTTAACCGATTACGGGAATATCTAGAATCTTCTCCTTCAATCTTTGCCGCTGCCTTTGGATTCAATCCTCGGATTCGCACCTTCAGCCCTTATCTGTTTCGAGCTAATGAAACCTTATCAATAAGGGATTTAGCAATTCGACTGGATTATGCCAATGAGGCACCGTGGTATGTAGATCCAGTTGAGCAAGAACGTCCTCTATGGTCAGATCCTTACTTTGATGCCAGCGGTGCTGGGCGGAGTGTACTGGTAACAACCTATTCAATCCCTGTTTATACACCAAACCAAGACTTTATTGGTGTCCTGACCAATGATTTGTTTCTTGCTTCTATTGAAGCGAGTAGCCTAGAAGCCCGCAAACTCAAGGTGGTGGAGGCCTCAACCCGTGTAGCAAAACAGCTTCAGCAGTTAGAAAGCCTAGATCCAGATCAAGTGCGTGAGGAGCTTAAGACCTATCTCAATGCTTACCCCTACCTATTTGCAGCAGGCTTTGCGATTTCGCCTCAGATCCAAAAAACAGCTCCCTACCTTTACCGCACATCAGACGGATTGCAATATGTAGATTGGGTTGAAACGAAGAATGATGTACTGGAATCCTGGTTTGCAGACGGCTTAGGTGAAAAAGGTCCAATATGGAGTGAACCTTACTTTAACCTCGATTGGCAAGATGATCGCAAAGAGTTGCTGATGGTTTCTCTATCACAGCCTGTCTACAAACGTAAAACAGATCAACGGTTAGGGATCCTGTTTACTCATTTACTACTACAGTCATACGAGTGATTGATTTTGTTTGTTAAATGAGTCCATAAACTGTACTAGCGCTTCCACAGCTGTTAAGGGAACTCCATTATAGAGACTGACACGACACCCCCCTCTAGTACGATGACCTGCTACCCCCACCAGTCCAGCTTCAGTAGCTGCTTGAATAAACTGCTGCTGCAAATTCTCAGTGGGTAGGGTAAATACAACATTCATTTGGGAACGAGATTCTGGATCAACAGCACATTCAAATACTGAACTTGCATCGATGCATTCATACAATAATGCTGCTTTTTTCTGGTTGATCATTTCCAGCTGTTGTAACCCACCCATATCATTCTCGATCCAACGTAAAATATGCCACGTGATGTAGATTGAAAAGCATGGGGGGGTGTGATAGTTGGACTTACGGATGACATGAGTTCGATAGTCTAATAGTTCCGGCAAATCGTCTGGTATAAACGTTAACATCTCTTTGCGGATGAGCACCACTGTTACCCCCGCTAGCCCCACGTTTTTCTGTGCATGAGCATAAATAAGACTCAAATTCGTTGGATCTATAACCTTGCTCATAAAATCAGAACTCATATCCACAACTATCGGTATGGGTAGAGTAGGAAAGCGGTGAAATTGAGTTCCAACCACGGTATTGTTACTACACAGGTGTAAGTATTTCGATTCTGATCGAGGCTGGATCTGCTTTAAATCAGGTACACAAGTGTGATTGTTAGCTGCCGACGAAGCAATAACTTCTAAGTCTCGATCCAAACTTTGAGCTGCTTTAATTGCTTTTTCGGCCCAATATCCGGTCTCAATATAATCAATTTGATCACCTTGCCCAGAAAAATTCATGGGAACCATCAGAAATTGCAGCGATCCGCCCCCTTGCAGAAAAACTACTTCAAACTGATCACCTAAGTTCATCAATCGCTTGATCCGATCCGCACTGTCATCGATAATGAATTGAATTTCGGCGCTGCGATGACTTAGTTCCATCACACTCATGCCGGTGTTATTAAAGTTGAATAGCTCTGCATGAACTCGCTCAAGTACGGGCAGTGGTAATGCACCTGGGCCAGGATAAAAGTTGTGAACTCGATTGTAACTGGATCGGGTGGGCGACAAAGGTAACGGAGCAACTTGCATTTTGGAGGTTCTCCACAAGACATCAATGATTTCAATCACTATGAGTATCAACCGTGTAAAATCAAATACTCAATTATGCAACTTTACTTATGCAACTTTATAAAGGGTTAGAAAATAGCACGCTTTTTGATCCCTCATGCATATGTTCCATAGCCCCCATGTTGAAGGTAACTGTTTGTTGATGAATTAGACCCACTTGATACTTAAATTCAATGATATTAAGCCTAGGTTCATGACCATGTCGGCGAAATCTGACTTGACCTATCACTTGATCTCCAGGGGTTACTGTGAAACCTTGCTCAAGTGGATAAAGTTGTTGCCCCCAGTGGGTGTAAACGGGTCCAGGTCCTGTATCTAAAACGACTCCATTAGGAAAATCAGTCGTAAACCAACCCAAAAACCCTTTAATCTCAGCCTGTTTTTGGATCATAAATTGGAAGTTGGCACTGAACTCAGTTAAGGTGGCTGGATCAACAGATCCACAATCAAATTCAAGGATGACCTGTGCATCAGCAGGAAGATTTTCTGCAGAGAGATAATTAACCCGAATCGCATTGCGGATAAAATAATCTGCCAAGTCTGTTCTTAATTCATCTGTAAAACAGGAATAATCGACATCAAGTTTTTGCAGATTGACTACTGTCTCACTCCAGTCAGCTAGTTCTTTTTCAAGTCCAGATCTAACAAATTGGGTATGATCGTAGGCATGAGTAGGAGCGTATAGACCGAGTAAAATCCGGGCATGGGAGGGCATCATAATGCCGTCGGGCTTGAGCCACTGATCCCGAGCATAAGCCACGCTATCAAACATAGATTCCTTCAGGAGGAGGCTGCCCATCCACTCACTCACAATCACATCAACCGGTTCAGGCAAATCAATCGCTTCAATTTTGTTGTGAAAAATCTTAACTACATCTGCCACATTGGCTGAAGCTACTAACCGTTGTGCTAGTAATACAGCTTGACTTGCTTCGACAGCATAAACTCGCCTAGCTCCGGCTTTGGCTGCCCAAACTGATAACACTCCTGTACCACAACCAACATCAAGGACTACTTTATCTTTGATCAGATCCGCTTTGTTCTGAAATAGAGCAGCATGATAGGCCTTCATCCGCGCCATGTCTTCAAGCATGACCTTGTGAGAACGCATAGACCCATACAGATCAAAATACTTGAAGGACTGATCTGTGGTGTTTGGTTTCAACATATCCATTGAGAAAATCCTATTGCTCTAGACTACCCTAAAAGTATGATTTCAATTCACCCCGGCGGCGGATGTCACAGGTAGCACAATGTAATCCTCCCCCAAAAACATAGTGATCTTTGAAATCAACTGGAATCGGTTTCACCCCAATATCCTTAAAAAACTGGATTGTGGGTTCCTCATGCTTCTCTACAACCACTCGATCTGGATCGATCATCAAAATATTCATAGATAGCCAACGACTGGACATATGAAACTCAGCCTCGCCGACCCCCCGTGGAGGATACAGGATCTCCCAGCCTGCTCGTTTGAACATATCCAGGATCTCAGGCGAAATGCACTGACGATCAGAACAAGATAATACCCGCCCTTCACCAATTGGCACCCAAGTTGCATCAATATGGATCGGACTTGGATCACGAAATTTGATGGTGTGCACGCGGTACTCAGATCCAAGATGTCTTTGCATCCACTGGATTCCGAGATCGTTAGTAACATGACTTCGTTGAGCAAAAATATCTTTACCAAACCGAGCAAAATCAGCTGCATCAAAGCAGGGTTCTGATTCTGTGGTGATAAATCGACCATTCAAAGGTCCAATGCTATCAGGTACCTCCGATTCTCCTCGAAAAAACGCCATCTCTGATTCAGGATAGTTCCAATCATAGAGATCATCTGACATGCTCGGCTTGGGTGCTGCTGTCCACCGAGCCCCCTGATTGAAATAATCTTGGATCAACCTGCGGTAACGTAAAAACTCAAAATAACGACAGCGCTGAGCCATCGGAGCTTCAATGATCTCGTCACCCACCACTAGCAACACATCTCTGACATCTGCATTGAAGAATCCTGTTGATACAAACCCCGGTATCCTATACATCTGATCTGCATAATTAACTGGATCAGGGCGGCGGACAACGACCCCTTCCCCCTCCAAAACCTCTTGAAGATTGTCGAGAGCTTTAGCGGCTTTTTGCACCATTTCGATTGGATAAGGCTTTCCTCCATACTGACGATAAAAATCCCAGTAATCTTTTCGGATAAATGTCTTCATATCATGAGTCAAGACAGGTGCTGCCACTCCATCAATGGTTCCAACAATAATTTCTTCCAATAGATCCCATTCGTTATAGCTATAGACGGGTGAAACAGGCGTCATTTGGCGATCTCCAACAGCAGTCCAACATAAAATGTCCAAAATAAAACGTTAACGTTAAAGTAGATCTGGTCTATTTAAGACTCAGTATTCACCTATGACTATTTCGAAAAGAGCAATCTTTACAAAAGAAAAACATTAGGAGGATATGATTTTATCAAGTCTACAACTTTGTCTGACTTTACAATAAACCCCAATGCTTTATCAATGCTTTAT
>CAYSWV010000049.1:9778-32686 GCA_964434865.1 uncultured bacterium | reverse complement strand
GTTGCCGTGGGAGCCGGTGCAGCAATCGGTGTAGGTGCTGGTGGCGGGGTGGCAATGGGTGTTGGAATTGGGGGGGGTGTGGCAACAGGCGTTGGGATCGGGGTAGCTATAGGAGTGGGAATGGGGGTCGGTATAGGTGTAGCTGTAGGGGCTGGGGTTGGCGTAGGAATGGGTGTCGGCGTGGGAGTTGGGGTTGGAGTTGATAATGAAACGTCAGGTGTCGGTGGGGGGACAGGGGCGGGGGTCGGAACCGGAGCGGGGGTCGGAAGCGGGGGTGGGGTGGGACCCGGGGGTGGGGTGGGTGGTGGCTGTTGGGTGGGGGTGGTTCTGCGGTTTGGGTGTGGTTGTGGGGGTTGGGGCTGGAACCGGGGCAGGAGCGGGTGGAGGATTGACAGCAGCAACTTCCTGAGGCGGCGGTGCCGATTGTGGATCAGAATCAGATTGATCTTGAGCTTGGGCTGGAGCTTCGCTAGCTTCTGAAGGGGTATCCGGTGTCTGTTCGCCCCCATCTACAGAATTCACATTGGCTTGTAGATCGGTCTCAGGGGGTTCGATATCTTCTGGATCTACTAGAACAAATTCGATTAACTCTTGGGATTCAGGTTGAGGAATTAGGGTTCTAAAAAATAGCCCCAGTAAGAGCGCCAAAGCATGCAACAAAAGCGAGGCCACTACAAACCAGGTTAATCGTTGAGACGACTCCTCATGTTTACGTCTATAGCTTTCAATTAATTCAGAGCTAGACATGTCTGACCCTCTTCCCGCACTTGTAGTGTTATATCATTGCTTGCTTGAATTGGTGATGCTAGCCCGCGTATAAAGCGATTAGGCTTTGTCCTACTCTGAATCGATCACACTGAACAAGGTATCCAACTGGGCCAGAATAGCTTGAGGGGTTTGCTGAGCCATCCAAGTTTGAATCAGTTGCTTTTGCTGCTCGACTTGATCAATCCGACCTAATTTGTCCATGGCCTGATAGCGAGCTTCAGCTTTCATGCGATTAGTTTGGAGATCTAGACGCTGATCAGGTGTTAGTTCCAACTCTGTTTGACTCAATAAGTAATCAACGAGTTCCATAAATAGCACAGGCCCCGCTACGGTAATGTCTTGGGGTGGCCCAGACTCTGTGAGGTCATCTTCATCTAGGTAATGTTGGATCAACTGTTCCAGCACAGGTAGGGGTTGCTCACTTAGCCAAGTGTGGGTGTCTTGAATTAGGCTATCGAGGTCCAATTGTTGAGAGTGTTCAATCAGTTGAGCTTGGAGCTGATCGATAGAGGGTTGTAAAGCGTTCTGATCAGCTATTGGCAGGTGTTGACTCAGCTGACGCAAGGCTTCAGGATACACCAGAATTTTAGGAAATCTCAACGTGCTCTCTTCCTGTCCAACTTGATCTAGAAAGGCTTCCCAATCAGGACCCGTACCTCGATCGCTTAGGTCTTGGACTAAAGCCATGACTCGTTCTGGAGGTGTCAGCTGCAATAAGACTTGAACACGTTGACACAGGGCTGAATCGAGATCCCCATAAAGAGTTTGCAGCTTGTGTTGAGCCTGTTGATAAGCTCGACCCACTTGTTCCGGCAAATCTGCTTCTAAAATACCAGCCTTCAACAGAGCCTGGCTGGACTGGAGTAGAACCTGGGTTGCTTCCGTAAAAATGAGAAGAGTCGGGGCTTGCAGATAGGGGATCATGAATGAATTGATGGCGATTCCGAGGTACAGTCTGGATCTAAAGCTTGGGATGACACCACAGACTCAGCCGATGGGGGCGCCTGGTGCCAGTGTAAACCAATGATCGCATCGTATAAAAAGCCCCAAAACTCTTTACCTTGCCAGATCCCAATGGTTTGTTTACAGCCTTTTTTATCCAGTAGGGGTTTGGCTACGTAGTAGGCTGTTTGATAGTGATACCAAGGAATAGAGGGCCAAAGATGATGGATCAGATGGTAATTTTGGCCTAATAAGAGCCAATTGGTGAGCCACCCTGGATAGACCCGAGCATTATGCCAACGGCCGCGGTCTTCAAAAGGACGATGAGGCAAATAATCAAAAAACAACCCCAGCAATAGACCCATGATAAAAGCAGGGGGTAGCCAATAGTTCATCAAATAATCTTTGTAGCCAAAGTGGATAGCCACGATAAACGTCATCACTACAAACGAGCGACTCAATGTCCATTCCAGCAGATCCCACCGTCCTTTGCGCCAGAGTTGTCGTTTAAAGAAGAAAACCTCATGATAAAAAAAGCGGACTGCAATTAGCCACAAAGGCCCTCCAGTGGAGACATAGTGATCGGGATCATTATCTGGGTCGTTGACATGGGCATGATGCTCGAGATGAACTCGCTTGAACACAGGATAAACAAACCCCTGCAACAACGCTGATCCATGACCCAGTGCTTCATTCAGCCATCGATACCGATGAGCAGCTCCATGAGAAGCATCATGAATAATCGTCCCCAAAACATAGAGAGACAAAAAATTGAGGCCAAAAATCAACGGTTTGGGCCAGCCCCAATAGCTGTAACCCCAAAGGCAACACACAGCTAAGGCCACTGATGCCAAAAACATTAACAACGTCGGATTCCAAAATGCTTTGGGCGGATCAAGTAACTCACGTGGAATTTTTGATCGTTTCGCCGCCACAACCATGCGCCTTCTTCTCCGTTGGATTGAGTCTAGTTTGAGGATGAGAGTATCAGATTGAGCAAGCCTAGTCTGTAAGCCGGCCAGATCAATGATTCAGCTTTTTAATATTACTTAGCATAAATCAAAAATCTGACAAATGTAGACAAGATAAAGCTTAGATACTAAGACCCTCTATCCTGAGGGCATCAGTCCAAACGCTCAGGTGAATCCTATGGCATTAGTAGAACGCATACTGGACTTATGGCAGCATAACCCTATCGTGAAACAGTGGAGTATTGCCCTTCTCCTTAACTCCATCATTGCATTACTAGGTTTGATCTCATCTCAAAAAGCTTTGACAAAGTCAGGTGTGATCCACGCTTGGTTCCTAGGTGTTGTGGTTTGGGGTTGCTTAGGATGGCGGGGCTATGCTGTGGTATCGGCCTACTTTATCTTAGGGACCTCTGTAACCAAAATAGGGTTAAAGCAAAAGACAGCCAAAGGAATTGCCGAAAAGCGGGGCGGGGCTCGTGGACCCGAAAATGTCTGGGGATCTGCGTTGACAGGGTTGCTTTGTGCTATCGGCTATGCACTCACCTCAGATCCAATCTGGTGGCTGGGCTATGTGGCTAGTTTTGCAGCCAAGTTGGGAGATACCACTAGCAGTGAGGTGGGCAAAGCCTATGGCCAACGAACTTTTTTGATCACGACCCTAGAAGCTGTTCCAGCAGGTACTGAAGGTGCGATCAGTCTAGAAGGGTCTCTGGCCGGGATCGTGGCTGCTGCTGTGCTTACTGGACTAGCCTTTGGGATCGCTACCCCTTGGATTCAGCTGAATGCCTGGCTATGGCTCAGTATCTGTTGGTTTGCTGCTGTAGTCGCCAATATCATTGAAAGCTGGATCGGAGTTGTCTTACAGCCCTATTGGACTTGGCTCACTAATGAATGGGTTAATGGAATTCAAACAACTGTTGCGGCCCTGCTAGCCATTGGATTGAGCATAGGTGCTGGGTGGATTCTCATACCCTGAAGCTAGCGTTCAGGTTCAGACACAGGCTCTACCTCAAATCAATCTATTGATTTCAAACAACATTTAGCCAATTCAAACTGATCCATTTCAAAAACAATGGCCATGCCATAGTTCAACTCGGGCTTAGCTAAGTTCCTTTAGCCTGCAGGTATCTTCTCGCTGGCAGAGAATAGCTTGCCATTGGTCCTGGATTCTTGTAGTATTTAAGTAATATGTGAATAATACAAGGATAATCAGACATGACAATACGATCTCCAACTTTAGACTTACTGCCCCAGCTTAAGCAGAACCATACTGAGCTGAGAGTGAAACGATCTCATTATCCACCTCACTGGCCCGACAGCGCTGCTCACCAAGCGGCTTATCAAGCTCACCCAACCTTGTATGCTCTGCTAGCCTTAATGCCTACTATTACAGCACCACAACAGGCTAAGATCCTTCTAAAATTGCTGCAAACCTCACGAAGGGGTCTGGCAGTACCTGAGCGACAACTTTGTGAGCGTCTAATAACGCTACTGCTAGCTATTTTACCTACTGAGTCTGTCTTGACAGTTTTTCTCGCGCTCCGCCGGCTACGGGCTAACCATAAGCATACGACCCGAGCGATTCTGAGTTATTTGCTTAATCACCCAGCCTTAGAGGATCTCATTGGTTGTCGACGACCCACTGTGAGAGATTGTTTGGAACATGCTCTTGGTAAAAATGTGGCTAGAGCTTGCTTACGGATGCTCTCGACAGGTGTCATCGATCACAATTATCTACACAGCCATTTGCTTAAATTTGCAATTGATCCTAATCAGGCCAAAGCTCTACTCCCAAGGCTCTGTCGGTCTGGCACAAATCATGTTCAACCAGCTCCTATCCCTAGGGTAGACACCCTCAATCGCCGGGATCTTGATCCCCAAACAGTAACGGCTACTAATCGGGGTGAAATTGCTGCTACTTTAGTTCATCTCTACCGAGGTGGTCCCTCTGAGATCTTATATCAAGCCCTTGCTCACGAGGTGGCTGCGGCTGTTGCCACATTACCTTATTATCCAGGATCAATGGCTCTGGTATTGGATACATCTGCTTCAACTCGTAGCTATGGTGAACGAGAATATTGCACCCTATCTCAGTCGGTTGCTCTCCAGCTGGTTTTATCTCAGTGTACGCACCATCTAGAGACTCTCTCTGTTGACACAGCGTTTCCGCCAAGGCCGCAAGGTGCTACCGATCTAGCTTTGGACTTATTGGAGGCTGTGGCTAAGAACCCTGATCTAGTCATTATCATTTCAGATGGCTATGAAAATACCTATCCAGGTGATCTTGAGAGTGTAGCTGCAGCTTTACCTAAGGCTGGAATCACAACTCCCATTGTCTACTGCCATAGTAAATTTTCCAATGCTGATGATCTATCCCTAAGGCAACCCACTAGCACACTACCTCAACTTGAATTTTGGCATCAAGCCGACTTTGAAGATGTCTTATTGACGATCTTTGCTTGTGGACCGACTCAGACAGCTGAGGCCTGTTTTAGTGACTTTTTAATGACAAAATTGACACAATTTGAAACCCGTCTTGGTCATCTCAAGCTCAATCAAGAGGTCAAAACTCATGCAACCCTTACTTCACTGGTGCCGCAGACCTAACCGAGCAGCCACGTCTTTAAGCCTGATGGGTCTGCTCAATACCTGTTACTGTCTTGGACCTCCCCAGCAATCTGGGGCACTGACTGTATGGCCAATCCTCGGCCCTGATCAAGATCCTCACATTGTTGGACCCCTGACTGGTTTAAAGGTATCCCGTGTGGCAGGCTATGGTCATCTAGAGCTGGTCAATCCTGCAGCTCAAGGCATAGCTATTGTCCCTTTACATCTGGGCTATATCCAAGATGGTGCTCAGAATCACGCGTTGTGCCGCAGTGCCTTGCTAGCACCTGGCCAAAAACTCATGTTTCATGATGCCTGTTGTGTCCAAGCCTCACAGGGGGGGTATCTTAAAGAGCAGCAACAATGGTTTTTCATTCTGCCCTTACCGATACGGTCTGCAGCTTTATCCCTTCGAGGTCAACAAAACTATGGCAAGCTATGGCAAGCGATTGGCCAGTTAAATCAAACTCTAGATCTACCCCAACGGGGTCACTTAGAACCGATCCTCTCTCGCAAACGAGCCTGGCTGACTCAGTACCAAAGTCGATTTGAGCTACTACCTCAACAACAGGGAGCCTTGTTTTTCCTGAGGGATCGCTTAGTTGGCCTTGAGATTGCCCCTTCAGCCGCCTTTTTTCAAGACATCTGGATGCCGCTCATCTGTTTTTGTTATGGCGTAGCTGCTATGGCCGTAGAACATAAGTGGCCCGTGAAAAGGACTCCAATGCCTCTGACGGCCCCTAGTTTAAGTGGGATCAAAGAGCACCTGTTGGCCAGACGTCAGGAAATACTCCTGCAGATCCGTGCTTGGCTAACACAAACTCCTGATGAAACCTTTGCGGCTCAAGAGGAAGAGCGTTTTCTGAATTTATCCCTCCAAACTTTAACGGGATCTCATTTTACTGGGCAAACGATCAATAATGGGGAGCGGTTAATCTATGCTTCAATTATTGCTAAACCAGACTATGTATTGACACCCTCAACTTAGGTGTAATACAATGTACTACATAAAGGGAACTGAGTTGGGCACTTATAATCGTCCCCTGATTCCATGTCAGACCAGGAGCCTACTCGCACGTAGGAGCGACATCATAAGCTGCGCTGACCGCCTGTCCCTTGAGTCTACTTTGCAAGCTCCATTCTTCATTGAGGGATGGAGTTTTTGCTAACTCTAACGGTTACCTTGCATCAGTTGCCTATCATTTTAAAATTTAAAGGTATCTTAAGATCTAAAGTTTGGAGTTAAAGTCTGAATGCCAGCCCCAACCTAGAGCTAGCATCTACTGTCAAGCCCTCAACTTAGCAAGCTGGATCAAAGCAAATTAGTATTTTTCAGAAAATTTATAATTAACGTCAATCCCCTGGCCTGCTTCATAAACCTGACCCAACTCAGTATTGTCAACAACCAAGTAAAACGTCCCCTCAGGGATGATGATGGCTTCCTGGGTAACTTGACTAACATTTTCCCATTGTTCCATATAATTAACCTCAGGTTGTTCTATGTCATCACTAGCCATCCACTCTTCTACAACCTGGAATTGAGTTTCATCCATTAAATAGGCGTCAAATGTTCGAGAGCCGGAAGACTCCTCTAACTCAACTTTCAAAGGAGCGTCGCCTTCACTAACTAATTCATAATAGTAGTACTCGTTGTCATTCATTGAGAAAACACCTTGATCAAATTCGCGATAACGAGGAATACCTAGATAGACACCGAATCCGAAAAACACAAGAGTAGCAATAAGACTAGATACACGTTTCATGACCCAACTCCCTATTTACAAGCTACAGCAGTATTATCTAATACACGGAATGGAGGAATTGTAGCACAGAAGTAAGTTTCAAAAAGTGATTCCAAGACCTTGTGAAGCCAGTGTTACAAAACTATAGAAGAGCGAAAAATTCAGAAACCACTCATAGTTATCTCCGTTCCAGACTGATCTTGAGATGATGATGATCACATAGGTGTAGGGACTCAGCTCACTTTAAATCTGAGGTCTTCCTGAGAGGATCATGCCACAGACCTCATTTAACAGTGGAGATTTTTATGAACCGCATTGTTCCTACTCTAATTACCTTTGCTGCGATGACGTTGACACCAGCTGTAGCTCAAGCTCAGGATAGTTTTGGCGCGATTGCTTACTCCAGTCAAACGACAGCCTATGGGATCACAGCGGATCGGTCTAGCCCAGGAGCTGCCGAACAACGAGCTATTTTTCTTTGTGAACTGGAAAGTCAATCTGGAGATTGCCGATCTTTATTAGTATTCAAAAATGCTTGTGGGGCTGTGGCTGCTAATCAGGATGGCAGTGTTGGTACCGGTTGGGGGGTCAATCCTAGCTTGGCAGGGGGCTATGCCATTGAATCGTGCGAATCCAATTTTGGTAAGGCTTGTGTAGTTCTGGATACGGTGTGCACGCCCTAGAAAACCCACTTAGGGACTGGTCAGATCACTCTTGAATGCTGGGGTTGTAGCTTTAGACCTTCTCCACTTTTAACTATGCCTCTATACTAGGGATTAATGAGGACTCTGACCCTTACTGCCATGCCCAAATGGCGGCTCTGAAATGACCGATCCAAATATGTTGCCTTCGGATCAAATCATGACTTTGCTAACGATTGGATGGATGGAAGCTGGCCAAGAAAAACGCTTCTCTCTTGATCCTCAACAGGACTCTTTCATTTGTGCTCGCATGGGTCGAGATCCCCAGCAATGTGACATTGTTTTACCTTCTTCGTCTCAAGAGGATCTCAGTGTTTCAAGGCTTCATGGAGAGATTTATTATCAACAGGGCTTTTATCTGAAATCATTGACAGCATCTAACCTAACCCAAGTTGCTGACCACTTTATCCAACAGGGGGAATCAGCTCTACTCTTGGCAGGTACGGTTATTAGGCTGGGGACTAAGTTGATCCAAGTGATCGAAGCGCCTATCCCAGCAACAGTGTTCAAACCAGCTTCTACAGAAGTTCCAGCCACGGTGCTCCCTCATATCAATGCTCAGCCCAACTATAAAATGACCCTCACCTGGCAAGACGCGAAACAGACCCAGGAGCATACCCTTTATTCCCACTCATCAGGACAGTCCAGCTCTCATTGTCGTATAGGCCGTGATCCTCAACACTGTGACATTGCTCTACCTTCAATCACGCAAAAGGACTTAACGGTCTCTAAACTCCATGCTGAGATCAGCTTTGATCAAACTCAAAATCAATTTCAATTGATCAACCTCACAGGTCACCGTAATCCACCTCAGGTTGATGGTCAAAGGGTCTTCGATCATCCTGTTACTCTCAGTCAGGACAGTGTGATTACGTTAGGGGAAGTGGTTCTCTATGTCAGTGAGATCAACACTCCCTCTATAGCCATGCCACCAACCCCTCCACCTACTACTAATCAGGTTCAATCATCTCTGCCCACCCCTGCACAGCCGCTGGATCAAACACAGCCCACTGAATTGCTATCGAGCCAACACACATCTCCCCCACCCAACACGAATTCAGCAGCCCCGATCCCAATCCCACAACAAGAGGCCCCTCAATTAGCCGCTCTAGAGGGTCTCACCTGCCCTAAATGCGGCACCAGCTACACCTGGGAGCAAGTCCACCAAAATAGCGGGCGTTGTCGTAAAGATGGTCATCTTCTGCAAGGATCCTTTGTGATCTCCTAGAATCTGCTACCCTCATTATTTTGCAGGCTTATAGGTTAATGTCATGGTGGCTACTTCTTCATCCATCCAGCTAGTTTGGTCAGATCCTGCGACTGAAGTAGAACAACAATTTATTAGTCAACTCCCCATTGCTTTGGGCCGAGATGCGGCTGAGATGATGAAACAGGGTCAGCTCTCTTCTGCAGAGCAAGCTCTGGTGTTACCTAGCAGTCAGATCTCCCGAGTTCATGCTCTACTAACCCTTGACCAGGAGCAGGTGAAACTGACTGATCAGGGTAGTCGTAATGGGGTTTATGTTAATGGCCAGCCACAGACTACGACCGTGCTTCAAGATGGTGACACCTTTCAAATTGGCCCCTATGAATTTACCTTGATCTTGTCCAATTGGGCCTCTCGGCTGGTGATTGCTCCGACTGCTGCTCCTGTAGCTGTACCTCAAGATAGGTTTCCTCCACCTGCTTTTTTACAGGCTCATCGAGTATCGCCAGCTGAGATAACTCAGTTAGGGATCCCCGTTTTAGAGTGTGATTATGCCGCTGTGGGGGGTGGATTAGGCAGTTACATTTGGGTTGACTATCTGCGGATCTTTGGTGCCCGATTAGATCAAATTCGGGTGGTTGGCAAGCGTCAGTTAGATGCTCAGGGCTATCTTTGGCCAGATGCTGCTCAAAAACCTTACTGGAACTATAAGCAACTGTGTGGCTTTTCCCAAATTCCGCTACATGAACGGTTGCGGTCTAATTCTGATTCCTGTCCTGACAACATCTGGGGCTGGCCCAGTTATGCCCTACGAGAAGCCTGGTATGAGTTGATCGCTGGCCAACCTGCTCAGGCGCTACGCTATCTCTGGCAAGTCTTTGCCGAACCTGATTTTATCGAAACCTATACACCCCGAGCCGGGCGCGTCTTTGATTCTATTGATCGGGAAATGGAGCGGATTGGTTGGGGGCAAATGTTTCGCTATGGAGATGTTCGGGCCATTCGTCAAACCACTGATGATCGCTATGCTATTGCTTACTCTCGTAGTAGCCGAGCCGGGCGAGCCTATGAAGTCCTGATAGCACCCTATGTGCATCTAGCGGTTGGCTATCCAGCGATTAAAGTATTGCCTCAAGTGGCTACCTACCGCGAACAAACTCAGGAACCTATTGATCAAGCCCGGGTGGTGAATGCCTATGAGAGCCATGATCATGTTTATCAAGTTTTGACCCGTCGACCCCAAAGCCGAGTCATTCTTCAAGGCCGAGGTATTGTGGCGTCTCGGATTATTCAACGGCTCTATGAACTGCGGTTACAGCATCGCCTAGATCTAGAATTAGTTCATCTGATGCGGAGTCCTCGACAGTCAGGTCATCGCTTTGGAGGTGCGCAGCGAGAGGTGAAATTTCACCAAGAACTGCAACCGTTCAATTGGCCTAAAGCTTGTTGGGGGGGTGATCTACGTATAGTCTTAGAGTCAGCGGATCCCCAGCGACGTCAAGCCTTACTCAGTGATTGGGGAGGCACGACAACCGCCGACCGACAAGATTGGCAGCAGATTCTGGCTGAGGGGTTTTCCCGGTGGTATCAAATTACATTTGGGGAAATCGAACGACTGCAGCCTCAGGGAGAGAAGTTGTCAGTGACTTACATAAAAGTGAGTGAAGGTCAGCGTTTGGGACCTGTGACCCTAGAAGCCGATTTTTTAATTGATGCAACGGGCTTGATCAATGACCTCAGCTCTAGCCCTTTACTGGCCGATTTAGTAGATCACTATCAACTTCGAGCTAGCCCTCAAGGTGTTTTAGATCCAACCCAGGTCAAGATCAATCCGTTTGGTCGGTTGAGTGTAGCTGATGATTTTCGGGTCGAAGGCATGGATAATGGCCGGGGGCGGATGTATGCAGCTGGTGCCATGACTCTAGGGGGTCCCTATGCCGCTGTGGATAGTTTTTTAGGGTTACAGTATGCGGCTTTGCAAACTATGGATGCTCTGGTTGGGCACCGTGCCCCTGGCCTCACTCGCTTGAATGGCCTCCAGTCTTTAGGGCAATGGTGGAAGTGGGTCAGAAAACAAGCACCCTAAGCGAATAAGGAGACATCAGGTATGACACCAACCCTGCTAGGTCGATGGCAAACACGATTATTTTTGTTAAGTACAGGCGGATTGCTGATCACGCTTCCGTTTATGGTGGGCCTCTTCGGTCCTAGTGGTCCCCTCTATCTGGTTGTTCTGGTTTGGATCGCGATTTTAGGCTTGGGCTGGGATGTTGTCTATCACCAAATTCAACAATTACGCTGGGATCATGATTGGCCAGGTGTTTGGCAATTGTTTGCAGGTCTTTGGGAAGCTTTCTTTTTGCTGGTGCTGGTGGCTATCCGCTTTCCTTTACTCGGATTGAGTGCAGATAGATTTCCTTGGGGATCATTTCTTATCCATTACACTCTCGTTTGGATCACCATCTTTATTGAGTCTCAGACGGTAATGCGAATCCTATTCCCACGTTGGCGATTTCGGGGGGGGCAGTGGTTATAATCCAGGATTAACTTACCCTTTTTAACTTACCCTTTTAAGGATGACTATCATCGACGTTACCTCTTGAACCTTAATACTCTGAAATCTAGGGCTTGTTTGAACTCTGTGATCATAAGCGTGGCTTTACAGTCGTTGATGGCTTCGTTGGGTGCTTGAATCATGGTTTAGGTCTGAATCATCTAAGATAAAATCAACAATCGCTTGAGAAACAACCGAGTGATAATAGATCTATTGCAGTTATCAAGTAGAGCATGTTCATGACCAGCCATCCTAGTGGTACTGTCCAGACGAAGCGAGCTGTGTTTCCTTTTACTGCCATTGTGGGCCAAGATGAGATGAAGCTGGCTCTCCTTTTGAATGTGATTGATCCTAAAATCGGTGGTGTTTTGATCATGGGTGATCGAGGCACCGGCAAATCAACCACGATTCGAGCTTTGGCTAATTTATTGCCTCAAATTGAGGTGATCGAAGGCGATCCATTTAATAGCCATCCCACGCAGCGTGAGTTGATGGGCGATGATACCTGGGACCAGCTCCAACAAGGCCAATCATTATCCACAACCTGGAAGCCCGTGCCGATGGTTGATCTACCTTTAGGGGCTACTGAAGATCGAGTGTGTGGAACGATTGATATTGAAAAGGCTCTGTCTGAGGGAATCAAAGCCTTTGAACCTGGTTTATTAGCCCGAGCGAATCGGGGTATTTTGTATGTTGATGAAGTGAATCTGCTTGACGATCACTTAGTGGATGTCCTCCTCGACTCGGCTGCGTCAGGGTGGAATACGGTAGAGCGAGAAGGCATTTCTATTCGTCACCCAGCTCGTTTTGTTTTGGTGGGATCTGGCAACCCTGAAGAAGGTGAACTCCGACCTCAATTACTGGATCGATTTGGCATGTTTGTTGAAATTGACACCGTCCGCGATCCCGCTCTTCGGGTCAAAATTGTGGATGAGCGGAGTCAGTTTGAATCTGATCCTCAAGAATTTCTGTCTCAGTATGAGGCAAAACAACATGAACTCTTAGACCAGATCCAACGCGCTCAACATTCTTTAAGCCACGTTCAAATGGATCCGCAACTCCGTCTTAATATCTCAGCTGTTTGTGCAGAACTCGATGTGGATGGTTTGCGGGGTGACATTGTGACCAACAGAGCGGCTAAAGCCCTAGCTGCTTTTGAAGATAGAACTGAAGTCACTCTCACCGATGTTCAGCGAGTGATTGGGTTGTGCTTACGCCATCGATTACGGAAAGATCCCCTTGAGGCTATCGATTCCGGCTATAAAGTTAACAAGGTTTTCTCGGAGATTTTCAACGTACCGATGACTCAATCGGCTTAGCCTACTGGCGTGCCTGTTACCCGAAAGCTTGGATCAGCCTCTCAAAATAGTTACACTAATGAATCTGTTGACTAGAATCAGCAGGACAGCTAATACCACAGTTTGAGAGGTACATACGGCTTTAGTAACATCGTAAACAGCCTTGGGGAATGGCTCAGCTTAGGGTTAGGTTGAGTAACCTCTGGGTTGAGTAACCTCTGGATTGAGTAGCCCTTGGGTTGAGTAACCAGTAACTTGATTGAATAATCTGATTAAGCAGCTATAAGGCGATTGGAGCATGCGGGGGATCTGTCAACCATGGTGAGTCAGCTAGTTGAAAATCGGTTAGGGGTGTCAATTTGGAAACTGGGCCGATTGGCACAGCTACTACTCTTGGCTCTGTCAATGCTAACCTTTTGTATTATGCTCATGAATGTGGGCAATTCATTGTTTTTAAGTCATGTCGGTTCTGAAAGCCTGCCGATCTGTTTTACAGCACTTGGACTTTTTTCAGTGGTTGCTTACAGTTTGCTATCTCAACTGGTTGATCGACTCAGTCGGACTCGCTTATTTCGATATATGTTGCTACTCTCAGCGGTTCTAGCCGTTACTTTGAGATTTCTCTTGAATTTTGAGTCAGTGCCTGTCTACTTTGCATTAAGCATTTTTGCTTTTTTTCAATTTGATCTTTATGCCAATATCCTGTTTCCTAATGTTTTAAAAGATTATTTTACAACCCTAGAGTATAAACGATACGCTCCCTATATTGGTATTGCTCAAGCCACTGGGATCTTAATGGGGGGTAGCCTTACAGTCTTCCTGACTCAAGTGTTTAGAACAGAAGATATCTTACTTTGCTTAACGGCCATCTATGCCATCAGCTTTGCCCAACTCCTCTATCTTGAAAATACACAACGACGACTAGATACGATTAAGCCCTCTGCCCAAGTCAACATTTTCGAGATCTTGAAAACGACCCCAGATCTGGTCAAACGGTTTCCTCTATCTTTTTTCCTGGCTAGTAGTAGCTTCTTATTTATTTTGGTCTACATTACATCTGAATTTCTATGGTTTAGTGCTTATGCTCAAACTTTTAGAGACGAAACCTTAACTAGCTTTCTGGGAGTTATCCGGATTGCTAGCAGTATTATTCAAATTGTCGTTCTGTTTTGCTTTACTCGGCCTTTGCTGCAATGGTTAGGGGTAGCTCGGATGAATATTGTTTATCCTATGACTACTCTAGCTGCTCTAGGAGCCATGACCTTAAATTTTAACTTAAAATCAGCGATTGCTTTAAATTTTAATGGAGATTCTTTGAGTAAGAGCATTAACACTCCAGTCCATCAACTCAATTACAATGCGATCCCACCTGAGTTTTCAGGACGAGTACGGGCCCTAAGTGATGGGATCTTCTATGCTGTTGGCCTCACTCTAGCTGGATCACTCTTATGGGTATCCCATTATTATCTTGGACTGAATCAAGTGAGCTGGATCGGAATGGGTTTAGCGACGCTGGCCTTGTTGCTCAGACTCCCGATGGGTAAATTATATGCTGAAGGGCTAGAGGGTATGATCCGGTCTAACTCTTTAAATTTAGATGAGTTGAATGTACAGCTCCCCGCCCAGTCTAGTAGTTTGATCCGAGAATTGATCCTAGATAATGATCGCTACACCCAAATTAAAGGTCTAGAACTGGCGATGAGCCTACGACAGCCTAGTCAGTTTTTACCCGATGTTGAAGACCTGCTCCAGAGTCCTGATGCGGATATCCGTCGTGCCTTAGTCAAGCTATTTAGCTATTCCCCTGATCAAGAAGCTATTCGTTACTTTGAAGAGAGTCTCTTTAGTTCTGACCTTAGCCATCTGCGCAGCTTAGCTCTAGAAATTTTAATTGCCAGTGATCATGAGGTTGATACTCAACAACTCCGAACTCTGTTACAGGATCAGGACACAACTATTCAAATTCTAGCTATTGTGGCAGCCACACAGATGGGGGTTACCGCTAACCCATTAATCCGAACCTTATGTGAAGAAGCTTGGCCCCATGATCTCCCTGATGCCATTGCTTTGGCTGTGATCAGAGCCATTGAATTTAGTGAAAATCGGGATCTAGCGCCTTTGATTCAAGCCATCCTAATTCAGGCTAGCCCTACCGTGAAACGAGAAGCCCTCAATGCGCTGGTAACTCTAGCTCGTGCTGGCGATCAAGACCTAGCTGAGACCGTTACTCCTGAGCTGAATCATCCTGATCCTTTAGTTCGAGCGGCGGCCTTTGATTTATTAGGGGCAACTCGCTCAAAGGGCATGCTGAGGTTAGTGGCACCAGGGTTAGGTGATTCTGATCCACGTGTGAGACAGAAGGTGGCAGCGGTATTGGCCTCTTATGGTCAGCAAGGATTATCCCTGGCCCAAGATAGCTTGGCTTCAACAAATCCAGATGTCGTCCAGGCGGCGATCGCAGCCATTGGCTTGGTTCGGACCAAAGCGGCTAGCAATATTTTGTATGCTCATCTGGAGTCTGATTTTCAAGAAGTGGCTCGTACCTCTCGCTGGCAACCCCAGATACCTCAGAATGATCCAAACTGGCAGCCCCTAGCTGTGGCGATTGCTGACTATCATCAACGACTCATTCAGACCGTCCTTTATGTTTTATCGTGTTTAGGGCATTCTCGGACTGTCAGTACAGTCAATCGGATCCTCAGTACTAAAGATCCTAAAGAGTTTGCCAATGCTGTAGAAGTTTTGGCTTCTCTTAATCATCGTCGGTTTGTGCTGCCCTTGATGCCTGTGTTAGAAGATCTAGCGAGTCCAGTCCAACGTAGTCGCATTCAATCCAACCGGCAATGGTTACGAACAAAAGGGTATAAACTGCTCCTGGAGGCGTTAGAGTCATCCGATCGGTGGATTAGAGTTGGAGCCCTGATTGCTTTAGCTATGGTTCCAGCCGCTCTGACCCGCGATCCAGACCCTATGGTTAGGATGGTAGCCAGACAGATCTTTTTTCCTATGGTGCAAAGCTCATCTGCTGAGAATGTTTTTATGAATCGCCTATTATTGCTGAAAAATGTAGCCCTGTTTAAAAACCTATCCCTGGATGAGTTGCTCTTGATTGATAAGTCCCTGGAGCAGCAGCAAGTGCTGGCCGGTGAAACTATCTTTACTGAAGGAAGCTGGGGATCTCATTTTTACATCATTGCAGATGGCAAGATCCAAATTGCTAAAGAAATTGATGGTGAAACCCAGAACTTAAAACAACTCTCAGTAGGTGAATACTTTGGTGAAATGACCTTATTCGATGAAGTGCCTCATTGGGACAGCGCCATTGCCCTTCAGGACAGCTTGCTATTGAAACTAGATAAAAATCGCTTTATCAGTATGATGACCCAACGTCCCCATATTTTGATGGAAATTTGCCGTTTCCTCAGCCAGCGGTTACGTGAGACTGATAAATACCGCTCTTTGAAAAAGTTACCACCGCCTGAGTCGATCGGTTCTGAAGAAATTAGCCTGATTTAGATCTTGGTTAGTGCTTTGGGCTAATCCTAAACCAAACACTAAGATGCCCTTAAACTCAGATACATCCCAATCCAAACCCAGCGCTCAGACGTCTCTATTGTAGAACGTTGCTTTGGAGGCATGTTTGAGAGATAGTGCCCACCCTTGCTCATGACCTGGATCAGGATGTCTCAGCTAGTATGTCTATATCTTCCCGATCGCCTCGATCAGCTACTGACGAAGAGCTATACCAGGCTTTGACAGCTAGGCATGCGAATGCCTTGGATCATCTATTTCAGCGTTATGGCCGCGTTGTATACGGGCTGAGTTTAAAGATGCTGAAACATCCACAAGAAGCTGAAGACTTAACCCAAGATGTGTTTTTAGCCTTATGGAAAGATGCCCCTCGCAATCCCACCTGTCGCCATTTTTTGAGTTATCTAATGACACTGACTCGGTCGCGAGCCATTGATCGACTCCGATCGCGCACGCGGCGGCAGAAACTTCATTCATCCTGGCATCAAGAGGTTAAGGGGTCTCACTGCTCACCTACCCCTTGGGAGTCAGCCATGGTATCTGAACATGCTCAATCGGTTCGGCAGGCTCTTGAGCAACTTCCTGAAAAACAACGCCTGATCTTGGAGTTAGCCTACGATAAAGGCCTCACTCAAGCCGAAATAGCCTGTCAGCTCGATATGCCTCTAGGAACTGTTAAAACCTGCACTCGTCAAGGCTTACTCAAATTACGAACACTTCTATCCTCTACCCCTGGGTTGTAACATGCATCACTCACCTGACCACGTTAACGATCTACTGGCCGGTTTTGTGACCGGTACCCTTGATCCTGATGAACTGGATACCTTAGAACAACTGATCCTCACTCAACCTGATTTAGTTCAAGACGTAACCGTCTTAGAGCAAACCATGGAACTGATGCTGACTAGCTTTAGTACCCATATTCAACTTCCTCCTAATTTAGGGGCCACTATTCAACAGGCTGCTCAACCCAGATCGAGGCTGAGGTTCAGACAGCTGAAACCCTGGCAGGGGATCTTGGGGGGATTTGCAGCTTTGCTGGTTATATCTTTAGGATTTCATAATTATCACCTAAAACTGGCTCTGCAAAGTCAACAAGAGGTAGTGTCTTTACTGAAAGCTCCTGGCTCTCAAGTTTACATGCTGAGAGGGACCTCTCCTGATCAAATCGGCGGTAGTGTTTTGGTGAATCTGCAACAGCAGCAGGTTATTCTGGCTTTAAACAACCTACCAACACCTGGTGATTCAGTCTATCGACTTTGGTCTGTGGTGGGATCTAAAACCTATCCCTGTCGAGATGCACTACCCGTCAGTAATGGAGCGGTTATGGAAGCCTTTACCATCTCACCTGCTGATTTTCAAGATCTTTATGATCCTGATCTCCAAGGGTTTATTGTGACGTTAGAAGAAACACCCACGGTTGCTCAACCCCAAGGCCCTGTCATTCTTCAAAGTATTTAAGCATCCTGTGACAAGATAATGGCAGTCCAGGGACCTAATCTCAGAGATCCATGGTAGGGTAAGCCATCTTTTGTCCCTGCTACAGCTTCAACATCAGGGGATAAGTAATTATCATAATCAGGACCATAACCCTGCCAATCACTGTTGAAACGGACCCGCCAGGATCCAGCTTGAGGAAACCCAATTTCATAATGATCCCAGAGTTTGCGAGTCATATTGATCACCACCACCACATCATCTTGAGGACCCCCCTGATCCCAGCGATGTGAGGCTAACACTTTAGCAGCAGGATTAAGATGAAAGATATTCAAATGCTGCCCCATTAACCCCCGAGTTAACCCAGCTGAGTTCGTGCGTAAATGGATCAGATCACGATATAGAGCATGTATACCCGGAAACTGCTCCAAACGGGACCATTCTAAGGGATCATTGTCTTCAAACCAGTGATCTTCAAGTAACTCTTGGCCTTGAAACAGCATAGGGATGCCAGGAGACGTAAAGACCAAGGCGGCACCGAGTGTTGAACGTTTACGAGATTCCCAACTATCAGCATGAAAAAGCCAGATCTGTTCGGCCACACGTGCTGATCCATTTGCAACTTCATCGTGAGACTCGGTATAGATCACTCGTTCAAACCCGTTGGAGCTATAGCGCCGACTCACAGAGGCTTGGATTGAGTCCAGATCTCGATCAGCATCGCTGGCCCCAATAATGGCATCTCGAATGGCATGCACGAACTTTGGATCCCATTGAGCATCAAAGCCGAGTCCGCCAGTACGGGTACTACGGGTAATGGTTGAATTATCTCGGTGATCTTCAGCAATAATAATTTTAGGTGGTGTGTACGCATGAGCGATGTCATTGATCTCTTGCATGAGAGAGATCCCATCGGGCAGGCGAGCACCCCGGCCATTGTCAACGGTGCGCATATTAACGGTTGAATCCCAACGGAGACCATCAACTTTGAAGTCATCAAACCAGAATTTGGCATTGTTAATAAAGTATTGTCGTACCGGCGCTAGGCCAAAATTAGGTCGAGTATGGGCCCAGTTAGTCCGAGCTCGCCAGCTGTTGTAGAAGTAGCTCCCGCCGGTGTGGGGATGAGGACTCCACCCATCAAATTGCCATAGATCTAAATCACTAGGTCCCAAATGGTTGTAAACCGTATCTAGGATAACGGCTAACCCATGCTCATGGGCTGCTTTCACAAAATCTTTGAAGGCTTGAGGTCCGCCATAGGCACTCTCGACAGCAAAGATCAAAGATGGGTTGTAGCCCCAAGAGTAATCCCCCGCAAACTCAGCAATGGGCAGGATTTTTAACGTATTGACTCCCAAGTCTTGCAAATAATCTAATTTCTCACGGGCACTGGCAAAGGTTCCGGGTGGATCACCAGGGGCATCATTAAAGGTGCCAACATGAATTTCATAGATCACCATTTCATTCAAAGCTACCGGTTTAAAATCTAAACTAGATCCCCAATCATAGTGAGAGCTTTCAATAATACCCCTACCTACCGAACTCGTTACATGCCGAGCATAAGGGTCAATCCGGACTAAGGTTTTGCCAGCCAGGTTGTTGACAATTCTGAAGTTATACTGATCACCGACCTGCGCTTCTGGACTCAATCCACTCCAATAGCCATCAGGCTCAGGCTGTAGCGGCATACCTATTTCAGACTCTGGGGTAAACGATCCAATGACAGAAACTTGATCAGCGTGAGGCGCCCACACTCGAAATACTGTTCCAACCTCTGTAGGCACAGCTCCCATTTCAGACAGAGGGTACGTGGTTGCCTCTAGATCTCGGATCTCGTGTAGCGGTGAGATCAGGGAGAGCAAAGCCAGAATAGACGGCACCAAAATACTAACCAGGGTCAAGACTAGCCAGTCAAACCAACGACTCTGTGTGAATGGACTCTCTAGCACCGTAGGGGACCTCAGTCAGGATATCTATGCCCAAAATAATATCAACCCGTGACATGTTCCTGGTCAGGCCAGAGCCAACATCGATACTTTACCAGCAACAACCTTAGCCATTTGAACTAGAGCCATAGCTGAAGCAGATTCGGGTTCAGCCAGGACAATCGGTACCCCTTCATCTCCACATTCTCGTAATCGAATCTCTAACGGGATCCGGCCCAATAAGGGAACCTGTAACTCCTGCGCTGCCGCTTCACCCCCTCGAGAGCCAAAAATATCATACTGTTTATCAGGTTGATCCGGTGGAATAAAGTAACTCATGTTTTCAACGATGCCTAAAATCGGTACCTGTAATTGCCGAAACATATTTAATCCTTTGCGGGCATCCAATAAGGCTACCGTTTGAGGTGTGGTGACAATAACAACACCAGCGATAGGTACGGCCTGCGCCAAGGTTAATTGGGCATCTCCGGTTCCAGGCGGCATATCAACAATCAAATAATCCAGTTCACCCCAGCTGACTTGATACAAAAACTGACGGATTACACCATTTAACATAGGACCTCGCCAAATCACAGGTTGGTCTCGATCAATGAGTAATCCCATCGATACCATTTGCACCCCGTAATTAAACATAGGCTCCACATGTTCCGTCCCATCCTCATCCTTCTGGACCCTGATCCGTTGGCCTTGTAGGCCCAGCATTTGTGGCACGTTGGGTCCATAAATGTCAGCATCTACAATTCCTACTCGAGCCCCTGTTTGAGCCAAGCCTAAGGCCATATTGACAGCAATTGATGTTTTGCCCACCCCGCCCTTACCACTAGAGACAGCAATGATATTGCGCACCCCTGCAACCTCTTGTCGATCAGGGAGAGAAGGAGAACGAGGTGTCTCTGCAGTAACTTCAACATCAATGGCATCCTCAAACCCTAGATTACGTATAGCACTTTTGCAGTCCTCAACAATGAACTCTCGCAAGGGGCAAGCGGGTGTTGTCAATACTAGAGTAAACGCAATACGATGGTCCTCAACCACTACATTCCGGATCATATTGAGCTCAACTAAACTCCGACGTAGTTCAGGATCTTGAACAGGACGCAGGGCTTCAAAGATGGCCGCCGAAGTTAGAGTAGAAGTGGACATAGTCTGAGGTACCTAAACGTCATAGCTGAGATCAACCCTTTACCTCGATTCGATCAACTGTGATTTGATTAACTGTGATTCGATTAACTGAGCTATCTCAGTTCTCAGTGTACTATCATTCCGTTGAAAGCTTCATGGCCTGGATCATGAGAGAGACTGATTCTTCACTGGTTTACTTGGTAAGTCGTCCCAGACAATCCACTCCTTCTGAGTTACCCCCTCTGTTGCTACTGCTACATGGTATTGGCAGTAATGAAAAAGATCTTTACAGCCTAGTCCCTTACCTAGATCCTCGCTTTTTAGTGATTAGTGCCCGCGCCCCTCAACCTTGGAATTCTGGCTATGCTTGGTTTGAGTTAGTCTTTACAGAAGCAGGTCCCGTAGCAGATTTAGATGAGATCCTGCAAAGCTATCAACAGCTCTATCAATTTTTGCTAACAGTCACTGCACGCTATCAGGCTGATCCAAAGCAGATCTATGTGATGGGATTTAGTCAAGGGGCTATGATGAGTCTGTGTTTAGCTCTCCTACAACCTCAGTTACTGGCCGGTGTGGTGATCATGAGTGGTCGTCTAGATACAGAACTGATAGCTCAGATTCAAGATCCAATAGATCTCAATCATCTACCTATTTTTGTAGCCCATGGGCTATACGATACGGTATTACCTATTGACTATGGCCGCTACATTCGAGATCAACTTAACCAGTTACCTGTTCAACTAACTTATAAAGAATATCCTATGAGCCATCAAGTATCCGAAGAGAGTTTAGGTGATATTTCAAATTGGTTAACGCAATTGCTTGATGTAGGCCTTGAAACTGAGTAAAACCACTTTAAAGCTTCAAAATATATTTAAGCTCAGCTGGCAGCCGTCGGGTATAGCCCAAGCCTAGTATGCCCATGAAGAGGATACATTTTTTGATACTGTTCTATGAGTGAAGTTAAGCGAATCCTCCTAGTTAGGTTGTAGCTTGGCATGATTAAATAATTAGAGATCCTGATTCAGGTGGAGGGTAAACATCGTGGCGACCAAATCTGTGTTGGTCATTGATGACAGTATTATGATCCGTAAAATGGTAGCTAGTATTTTGGCGGATCAATTTGAGGTATTGGAAGCCAAAGATGGCATTGTTGGTCTAGATGTGGCCCGTCGTCACCGACCTGATTTGATATTGTTAGATTTCGTGATGCCAAAGATGGATGGCTACGATACCATGCAAGCCATTCGCCGAGAAGATGAGTTGCGTAGTATACCCATTATTATGATGTCAGGTCTCAAGGAGCAAGTCACAGCTCGTATTCCTGAACCCTTTGTGGGCTTTGACTTTATCGAGAAACCCTTTGAGTCAGAAGCCCTGCTAGAACGGATCCAGAAAACACTTCAGGTTGCTCCTATACTTGAGGTCGAGGGTGCTGCTGAACCCACAACCCAGCTCTTATTAAACAAAATCACCTCTCTGGAAACATTGCTAATTCAGGGATTAGAAGGTTTAGTTCAGCGTGAAGTGGTAAGCCGAGTAAATTTAGTTACTGATAAAGTAGATCGCCAAGACCAAACCCTCTCAACACTGAATACTAAGGTCGATAAAATGCTGCATGAGATCGATCGACAAAATCGAGGCTTGATTGTGCTGGCTAACGAGCTGAAGCAAATTCGGAAGCTACTAATGGAACGAGGCCAGCAAGGGTAATGTTTGAGTCCATCCAGTTGCCTATCAATCTAGTCCAACCCAAATGCAACCAGATGGCAGCTATCTCACGAGTTCCATTGGCTCGCCAGGTTACATTGCACCCGAACAATTGATGGGTAAACCCAGAGCCAGTAGTGATCTCTACGGTGTGGGTCTCATTGCCATCCAGGCTTTGACGGGTTAGCGTGTGGATCAGGTTCCTCAAGATGTTAGTAGCAGATCTTGATCCGATGCCCCTAGATTTTCAAGGGTGGCTGGATGTTTCAGAATGGGCTAGGCCTGTTTCAACTCAGGTGGTGATCGATACTCAGACCCCAATCTATGCTCTAGCCTTAGGTCCTGATCAAGAGATGATTATCAGCGGTG
>CAYSWV010000049.1:0-9678 GCA_964434865.1 uncultured bacterium | reverse complement strand
TGAAACGATTAAAATCTGGGATTTAGAAACGGGTGAGTTGCTGCGAACTCTGGAGGGTCATCAAGCTCCGATTGAAACTTTACTCTTTAGTCCCGATGGATTAGCTGATTTCGAAAAGCTTGATAGTCGAACGAAGCCATACCTTGCTGTAGGACCTGCAAAACAGTAGCTAAATCACCAGCAAGCAGAGCTTGAGGACATAACCATAGTCCTGGAAAGGTGCCAGAACCCAAGATCCCATTGGAGTGTGGCGGCAATAAGCTGTAGGTTTAAAAATCAGGGACGAGGTCGAAAGATCCCAAAGGATGAGGTGTAACCATGCAAAAAAGTAGTACTCCCAACCGGTCCAATCTCACCATTACAGAAAAAACCACCTAGCGGGAGTTGACCGACTAACTCCTGAAACATCTGGGTATCAAAATCAGGTTCTTTGTAGAGATTTTCCCCTCGGCCAAGGCAGGCAAACATCAGAGCCCCTACCGGTTTTGCTGTCTCTGAACTTAATTGATCACAATAGCGATGTAAAACACTTTGTAAATCAGCTTGGGAAGCTTGGGCATCTCGTAAATGAAACTGTACCGTTTGCCCAGGCCGGATCCGATCACCAATCGCAATAGCCCCTGATTTTGGATCGACGCCTAGGATTACCCGAATCAAATAATCACCTTGACTAGGACTTAATTTGAACTCATCCATCAGAATGCCGATAAACAAGGATTGTCGAATCAGCTGTTGATCAGTGGGACTCAGGGTCGTCACCATGGACTGTAAAGCTTCAAGTGGTGTCGTTTCACCGAGCTGTAAAATAATATTCCGTTCTGCTTGAGCCACTTGCATGGGTTTACCGATGGGCCGGCAGCCTTGAGCAACGACAGCCTCAACCTGAATCGCACCTGATAAGGCCAGCCCCACTGTCCCCTTCTGATAGAGCTGAAACTGAGGTTGACCGGTTGAATCCCGTTGGCCTAAAAACAGAGCATTGCTGCCTGAGATCCCCGTGCTACTAGCCAGACCTCCGACTTTGACGGCACCAGGATAGGCAAAATCGAGACCCTGAAGCAGATCAGGCACATTTGAGGTAAAGCCATCGGCTAGCAAGATAAAATCAGGATTGACAGCAGGTGAAACCCCGATCAGCTGAATCCAAACCTGTGGAGAACTATCCAAATCAGGAATCTGGGGAGCTTCAATATAAAAGGGATGCAGATCAACGTCAGGTAATGTGGCCAATGTAAGGGAAATAGCAGGACCCTCTTCAATTTCACGCCCCCCCCCGGCAATCCCTCCTCCCGAGCACCCAATTACCACATCAACCTCTAGGATCTCTTGGAGCAAGGGCATCACTCTTGAATATTCACTGGCAAAAGCAGAGGACACAAACACAATAGCCAGATGGGGGTTAGCTTCATCACTAGCTGCTTGAACGGTGAGAACACCCGGTAGAGAACCCGCCCTAGTACCTTGAGTTTGGTTCACCAGTGAGGCTTGGAGCTGAGCCGATCGAAGCTTAGTTTGGGCTTGCTCGACTGCCTCTCGTAAAGCAGTCTCTAAAGAGGGTTGAGTAGATAGGGCGTTCGACCACTGCATTGTTGAGTTACCTGACGAAAGGACGGGTTCAACCAGATCCATACTGCTAGCGGTGAGGGGTGACTGGTTGAGGGAGTCAATTCACTTGCTGTTAATCAATAAGCTGGTATTGGCTAGGCTAACATATATTGCCCCTATCCTTGATCGACCCCACCACAGGGCTTGAGCGTATCTATAGGCCTAGTGTGATTCAATCTAGACTCGATTTGAAATCGCTGGCAACTTCAAAAGACTTAAACTCTAGTCCTCCAAGCGGACCCATTGACTATGACGTGACTATGACGACGAATAAACAGATCAGAGGTGAGACGATAACTGGCAGACTGAACTGTATCTGGAGCCAGTTGCTGCCTATCAGCTAATCCATCTGGATCTTGACTGCCAGTAACCCAAAGCTGATCACGACTGGGATAGCCACAACCAGCTCACCATTAATCTGGTAACTGGGGTGAGTGAGTTGGAAGTGAGCCACAAATAAGTCCGTGAATGCCTGGGCTGACAGCATTGCATCGGATGTTTGATTAGCGTCACAACCGTTGATGAGCAAGGCCCGGGATCATCCTCGAGTTGTACTTAACGTGGCAATGACCCGATCATAAACAGCTTCCAGGCCGCGACAACTACTCATCAAGGCATCATCCAATTGATTGAGGCGTCGGATCTCTGCTTCTTGAGTCCCTGATTCAGAGAGCTTGAGCTTAAGTAAGTTATCCAGCTCCTCTCGTCGAGCCCAAATATCGCTATTGATCCGATCCGTAATTTCAATTTCGTAGCGATCAAAAGCTTCGACAACGAGTTGTTGAATTGGTTGGACCTGTTGATCGGCAAGTTCAGGTAGGTGGTTGACAAAAATCTGTTTGAGGGATTGACTGAGCTCTCGCCGAGCATATTCCATCTGCAAAGCCCCAATGCCCAACCCTAGAATGGGGACCCAAATTAAGCCCATCGATCCTGCCAGTAAGATGACAAAGCCAGCTACCCCTAAAACCCCCATCCCATTGGCCATAATATCTTTCCAGCTAAAGCCATTAGTAGCCATTAAGAGGCCAGTAAAGTTGCCTGTTGCTAAGCTAAAAAAGCTAGACGCCCACTCAGCCCAGCCTGGATTAGAGCGATTCATGGTGTTGGGGTTGGGAGAGCGATAGATTTGTTGACCTAGGAGGTGATCGGTGATCTGGTTGGTAATCTCACCATAGGCTGATCCCAGATCAGACACCCGATCAGTCAGCGTTTGGAAGGCAGACGTGAGACGTTGTTCAGCTGTGAGTTCCCAATCCGCCATCTTTTCACCCAGGTAACGTTCGAAGGCTCGCTTAGAAGCACTGATAAACTCTTCACGTTTTTCTTGCTGGATAAACTCAATGAGGCCAATTGCAGGTTGATACCGAAAAAAGTCATCTTCAAAAGTTGTTTCAAGATTGAGAACATACTGACGAAAAGACTCTGCCACAGCTCGAGACTCTCGATCACGAACCACCCGGATCTCATGTTTAAGTTGATCCCGAATTGCAGCTAGCTTTTGAAATTGAGGTTCTAGGCCTTCAATGCGGTGTTTGAGATCATGGAGCTCTCGTCCTAACAATGGAATTCGCCGCTCTACAATCTCATGCACACGATTATAGGTTTGACGAGCTAAGCGTTTAGCTTGTTGGAGCTCAATTAAGGCCCGATCTCGGCTGAGCAGTCGATCTAAGGCTTGCAGAAAAGCTGGGAACCCGGTACCGTCTAGGTTGTCGTCTGGATCTTTGACTCGCCGTCTCAAAGCGGCTAACGAGGAGAGTTCAAAAACACGTTGTTCAAATAGATCTTGACCACCCACTCGACAATAGTCAGCTAAGTTAACCCGAAACAAACGGCGAAGTCGCTCTTCTGCTTCCAGGAGTTTATCGGCATTTTCTGGATCAAGGAGCCCTTTTTGCACTTCATCCCAAGCATTGATCAAAAAGAAGAGACTGAGCCCACGACCCTTAATGTAGACATCTAAATAGCGTCGTTCGTTTAAGGTTAAGGGCTGATCAGCTCGTAGAACAAATAAAACCGCATGACACTGATTTAGGTGATAGAGCGACAATTGATTTAAAGCCTCGGTATCATTCAATCCAGGACTATCAATGATCTCAACCCCTTTTTCCAGTAACGGTAAGGGATACTCCACCACTGCATAATCGACATCAGGAAAAGCCAGTTGATTATCAGCTTGATAGGACTCTGAACGAGTTGGATCGAGGGTGTAGCGTTGCTTGAAAGTTTTGAAATCAAGCTGTTCCTCGGACCGGTCATCCTTAAAGTGGATGGTGACTTGCTTTTCAGGACCATACTTCACAATAGTTAAAACAGCCGTACAGGGATTGACATCGCTAGGTAAGATTGGCTCTCCTAATAAAGCATTGAGAAAGGTACTTTTGCCTCGCTTCATGTCACCCAGGATCATCAATCGGAAAATACCCTGTTGCAGGTTGTGAGTCGCTAGTTTTAGATCATTGAGTTCTTGAGAAAGACCAAGACTGCCATTGTCGGACTGGGGATCAAGTTGAGATAGGCGTTGGACCATCTGATTTAGCTGATCAGCCGCATCATAACGAGCTTGAATAACTTGATCAAAGTCATAAAGAAACCGATTGGGTTCAACTGTGTAGACCATGAGGGTGATCCTGAGTAACTTACTTACTCTAACGTTGGAATCTACAATTGCTATGCGCTAATGGCAAAAATATCTGGTTGTAGGAGTTATAGGGGTAAGAAGCCCATGCTAGCGCGAACCGCTTTTAATGTCTGGTTGGCTAAGCTCTGTGCTTTAGCAGCATTATCTCGAATTAGTTGGTTCAGGTAGTCAGGATCTTGGCGGAGCTGGTGATAGCTGTCTTGAACAGGTTTCAAGGCTTGAATCGTAGTGTCTGCCAGCAAAGGCTTGAATTGTCCCCAGCCCATGTCTGCACATTCAGCGGCTACGGCCTCGCTTGATTGTCCACTCAGTAATTGATAAAGCGTCAACAAATTAGTGGCTTCAGGCCGCTCAGGATCATCAAAGGTAAGACCACGAATGGGATCAGTTTTACACTTTTTGATCTTTTTTTGGATCTCTTCAGGGGAATCCAGGAGATTGATTCGGCTTAAAGGTGATGGATCTGATTTGGACATTTTTTTGGTGCCATCGGTAAGACTCATGACTCGTGCACCAGCCTCTCGGATGATCGCTTCAGGAACGGTAAAGAGATCATCAAAACGATCATTAAACCGCCGGGCAATGTCTCGGCAGAGTTCAATGTGTTGACGTTGATCTTCACCCACGGGTACATAGTGAGGTTGGTAAAGTAAAATATCGGCTGCTTGCAGTACTGGATAGCTAAACAGCCCCACACTGGCTTCTTCACCTACTTTTTCCCGTTTTTCTTTATATTGAATCATGCGTTCACACCAGGTCATAGGCGTCAAGGTATTAAACAACCAGGCTAATTCTGTATGAGCTGGGACATGAGATTGAACAAAAATAACACAGTGATCCAAGCTCAACCCACTAGCTAGATAGAGAGCAAAGACTTTCCGAGTCCGTTCAGCCAGTAGAGCTGGATCTTGAGGTACGGTAATGGCGTGTTGATCAACAATACAATAATAATTCTCATACTGGGCTTGTTCTTCAACCCAAGTCCGAATCGCGCCTAAATAATTGCCAAGATGAAGTTCGCCAGAAGGCTGGATACCCGAAAATGTCCGTTTTTTGCTCATAGATCCTGATTACTGATGGGCTAGTTTTCTATCGTATCTGAAAGCTAGAGTTTACCTTGAGATCACTAGTAAAAAAACAGTAGGTGAGGCTGGATTTGAAATATTGACTTCAACTAGTAGACCTAATCTGAGATGACCACAGTGAAGCTAGCTTTCTGGTTGAGTTATCAATGCTGAGCACTCATGTAGATGAAAAGAGTGAACCTTTAGGAGCTGGTGCTGGTCTCATAATTAACCTGGATGATGGGCAAGATCAGACAGGAGCGAGGAAAGACTGAGGATAGTAGTTGTGTGTCTACGAACAAATCCATGATCAGCCAAACCGATCAAGATTCAGATGAGATGCTGGTTCAGCGATGTCAACAAGGGGATTCTGTCAGTTTTCGCTGGCTCTATCGTCGCCATCAAGATCGAGTTCGGTCTATCTTATTCCAGCTTTGTGGAGCTACCCATCTCGATGATCTGGTTCAAGATGTGTTTCTGCGTGCTTGGAAGGGGTTACCCAAGTTTCGCCAGTCAGCTAAATTTTCTACCTGGCTGTACCGAATTGCTTGGAATGTGGCCTCCGATCAACGGCGCCATTACGCCCAAAGTCGCACTCAACTCCAAACTCTCGCTAAAGTTTCACCTCTCTACCAGAATGATCCAGATGTGATGCGACTCCATTATCAAGAGGTCCTACACCAAGCCTTAGATCGCTTGAGTCCTGAACACCGGGCTGTCGTGATTTTGCATGATCTAGAAGAACAACCCCAAAAAGAGATCGCAGCCATCTTGGGGATACCGGTAGGGACGGTAAAGTCACGTTTACATCATGCCCGAGCTGCCATTCGTCAATACCTACACCAAGCAGGAGTTAAGCTATGACCCCTCAAGATGATAATCAACTCCAGGTCTTTCTCCAGGCCCATCGAGTTGTGCCCCCGCCACCTGCCACTGACCTTGAAGATCAAATCATGGCGGCTATTACTACTGAGTCACCTTCCGTTTCAAACTCGAATCAAGGGGGGATCCAAGCCTGGTTACCTCACTTAGTTTGGCTCTCAGTGGCTAGTACAGCGATCGTGGGAGCCAGCCTACAATGGATGTTACCCTCTCGCTCCTATCAAATGGCCGAATTATCGGAATTAGAGTTGTTTTTAGAATCGACATGGTTGGGCGTGACGGCTGATCCTGCTCCTGACACCCTGGAATGGTTGAGTTTGTAATTCCTCCTTTACGTTCAAGCCTAGTAACCCCATACTCTATTGCTTATGAGACCTCATCTACTATCTTTACTGGCTGGATTCACTATTGCTGTCAGTAGTGGTGCGTTAGTTCTGCTCATTGTCCAACCTTGGCGCTCCGATCCCCTGGCTGTTACCTCTCAAGTCGAACCTGCTTTTTCTGATCCTGCAATCAGTCCTAGATGGTTACGAGAACTGAACCTAACTCGCCAACAAGTGCGGGAGTTACAAAGGATTCGGAGACAAAACCAAGCCACCTTATCCAACTACAGCCAAGAATTAACCCAGGCGCGGCGACAGTTACGGGACCTTTTATCGTCTGAGGCCTCTGATGCTGAACTCCAGCGCCACTTTGAACGAACACAAGCTTTGTCCCAGGAAGCTGAGCAGCTCCGGTTTGAAGCCATGTTATCGATGCGTAACGTCTTAACTCCGGCTCAACGTCAGATCTTACAGACTCGGCTCCAAACTCGGCGAGATCGAAGACCAGAGTAACGTTGATCCAAGTCAAGTTGATCCAAGTCAAGCTAGAGATCGGTTATCCCGTCAGTATTTGTCTGAGCAAGTGCGGTTTGGCCATCAAGGGAAATGTTAGAGTAGGTCTGATCTACAGTGATAGTAATGAACTACTCTGGTCAGGCGCCCAGATGGTTTAAGTCAGCAGGGGGATAGTAGTATTCATGGCCAACAACAGCTTGTCATCTCGATTTAGACAATTTACCCAGCAACTGCGAGATTCGACTCAGATTAAACAGATCTTTAACGAGCAGTCAACCAGTGATGCGCAAGCTATGGCCAAACTGCTGGCAGAGGCTGGAGCCGCGGTTTCCGAACTCGGTAAAGTGGTGAGTGAAGTCGATATCATCAACCAATTGTATGGGCAGTTAGTCTACGAGCGTGAAGCCTTACAACAAGAAAAAACCGAACTTGAAGCTCAAGTCTTTGAACTACAACAAGAACGAAATGAAACTGAGCCTCAAGTTATGGTGCTGCGGGATCAGCTCAATCAGGCTAGTTTCCAACTTGAACAAACTCAAAATCGGGAACGCAATCTGAGTGAACGGGAGCGCCAGCTAACTGATATTGTGGCGCAGTTAGAGCGACGACGGGCTGTTCTCAATCAGGCCATCGAAAACTTAACTAACCAAGAGGCTGATTTTATTGTTCGGACTCAGGAACTTGGGGACATTGTAGAGTCCAGTGAGAAAAAAGCAGCTCAGTATATGGAAGCTGTGACCTCCTACAAGGCTTATCTAGAAGAACTCAAAACTCAAGTTGAAGAACGGCAAGCTGAACTGCGATCTCTCGGGATCGAGCCTACTCCTATCCAAGTGGAAGAACCTGAAGGGGATGAAGAGTTGCAGAAGGCTTACTACAAGGCTACCTCTGGACACTCAGACTATGGAGCCTACGATGCGTCCTATTCTGATGATGAGTATAGCTATAGTGATGCTCAAGATCCCTATCGCCAGACTGATCCGTACCAAGACTCAGATCCCTATCGCCAGAGTGATCCGTATCGAGATCCAGATCCCTATCGCCAGACTGATCCGTATCAAGACCCTTATCGCCAGAATGATCCGTACCAAGATCCCTATCGCCAGACTGATCCGTACCAAGACTCAGATCCCTATCGCCAGAGTGATCCGTACCAAGATCCCTATCGCCCCAGTGACCCTTATCGCCAGAGTGACCCTTATCGAGATCCAGATCCCTATCGTCAGAGTCCCAGTAATCCGTATCGGAAACCAGACCCACGCCGAGCTGATCCCTATCGTTCTCGTGACTCCCATGAATCCGAACCTGGTCGATATTGGGATGAGCCAGACCCTTCACCCTACTCAGATCCGAACGAATCACCCTTTAGTGACAATCCCTGGAGCTAAGCACTCTAGTGCATCCAACCCCGATGCCTTCAAACTCAACTTCAAAGCTATCGATCCCATCGTTACGAGTCTATCCAGCAGCGTTGGCTGATGCTGAAGCTGTAGCAGAGGTCCTGACTCGAGCGTTTCATCCGCCTGTTGGGATGCAAGGCCTGTTATTCCCATTACTGAAGTTCTCGATCTCTCAAGATATTCAGCAACGGTTACGGACTCAGCATCGTCATTATTGTTGTCTAGGGGCTTGGGTGGGTCCTCAGTTGGTAGGTACCTTGGAGATCTCTGTTCGGACGATAATGGGGCAACGCCAACCTTATATTTCCAATTTGGCTGTGTTACCGGGATGGCGCCGTCGTGGTGTGGCCCAAAGATTGCTGCTGGGAGCTGAAAGTGTGGTGCGAGTGTGGGGGTATAGGGCACTCCATTTACATGTTATGGAAGGGAATCAAGCAGCTCGCAACTTGTATAATCAACTCCATTATCAGGTCTTGCAAGTTACGCCTGATCCGTGGTGCTGGCTGGGATTTCCAAAGCAACTCTTGCTCTCTAAACAACTCAGGTAAAGGTAAGGTATGGATCCATCACCCTGGCATTATGAATCTGCGCTTGTAGAAGTGCAAACGATCATCGAACAGATCGAATCAGGTGAACTCAATCTAGCTGATATTGTCGATCAATTTGAAGCTGCAACCAAGATTTTAAAAGACTGCGAAATTTTTTTGAAGGCGAAACAAGCACAGGTGGATTTAATCATTGAACATCTTCAGGACGACCCTGAAATCTCTCAAGCATCTGAATCTGAGCCGAGTTTTTAAACGAATGTGTCGCTTTTGATCAAATGAGATGATAGGTACTGGGTATTGATAGGTACTGGGTATGAGGTTAGATCTGGACTATTTGCCTGGTTGAGGAGTCTTTGATGAGATCTATCCAAGGCAACCGCTGGGAATCTGTCAAGCTTAATCAGCTCTAACCCTAATGGATCCACTGTCTGAGATGGGTGGACCATTGACTTGGTTCACAACCACAGTATATTCAAACCTACCAGCAGAAGTACCAACTGGGACCTCAAATGTTTCTGTGATGGTGCAGGGAGTTGTTTGACCCACAGTACACCCGATATCTTCAGGAACAACGGTTACACTAACCGAAAAATCGGGACCCGACAGACTAGCCTCTATGGACTCCAAACCGCCAGGAGCAATAATTGTTCCAGTCAGAGGCACAATGAGATCCTCCGTATCTACCGCAGAGGGGAT
>CAYSWV010000048.1:19142-33118 GCA_964434865.1 uncultured bacterium | reverse complement strand
AGGTGCAACATGTAATCTCGTTTTCCAATGGGTACACCAGCCATGCGAAGAATGTCGTAAGCTGTAACCAGATGAAAGTAGAAGTTTGGCATTAGAAACTCATTGACATAGGCATTACTCAGCAGCTCGATGTAGATTCCCTCACCTAGGTCAATGCGCGCAACCTCACCCGGGTTTGCCTTTTCAGCGTTAATACTTGCAAGCAGTCCCTTGGTATTCACTATATGTTCGTACGCGTGCGCAAGGGATGTAACTTCTGGATCTAGGTTATCCATGGGTTTACCGCCACACCACAGAGCAAAGTTACGGGGCTGATTACAAGTGAAAGCGATCTGTGTACCACAGGGCAACATATCAGGCGCAATTCGTTTCTGAAGAAACTCCTCACTACCACCAAAATGAGTCTGAGCTGACTTGAGGAGATGCTCAAGAGTCATTAGACGACTTTGGAAGATGGTTTTGACTGAATCTATATCCTGACTTTGCATTTTCTGGTACCTCAAGACTCAATCCATCGAGCCTAACGTCACAGGGGTCAGCGGCTGGCACTGATTATAGCTCGTTGCGAAATACTTTTGTCTCAATGATAAGACGAGCCCCTTTTTTCGCGTTATTTCCCAGGTTTTCAAAGCCAGCCTAAATTGCCAAGATCAATTGCCGAAACGGATTAGCAGGAGTGGGGTTGTCATCAAACACCGAATCTTCAAACTGAGTGATGACCGCTTCCAAACATTGTCGGGTCTCAAGTTTTAATTGCATCATGACTGACTGTTGAGTTTGGATCTCACGGATATCCCACCAGTGTTTACAGCAGTCAAACCCCCAAGCTGGATGTCGTCGCCAGCTGATCAGTTCTAACTTCCGCTCCTCGATCGGATAAGGATCCTGTGACAAACACTGGTAAATTTGAACCTGGAGTAATGCTTGTGTCATAGCTGTAAGAGTTGAGTATTTGACAGGATCCTTACCTGAATCATTTGTCAATGGGGGTAGCAAAAGTAATCAGGCCTGGTAGCCCGCAGTAATCTAGATTGAAAATGAAGAGAGAACCTAACGGAACCCAGATAACTCAGCCAGTTGGGCCAGTGACTTCACCCCACGGTAATTTTGGCCATCGATCACCCAGGTGGGATAGGCCTCAACACCTGCCCAAGTACATTCAGCCGCTTGGCGATTATAGATACTGGTTGTGGCACACTCCACATAAGGCAGTTGATCTACCGCGTCTCCAAAGAGCATTTTCTGCTGCTTGCAGGCCCCACACCAAGAGGCTCCATAGAAGATTGCGTCCACTCGACTCAGGTGGCGAGCTAATTTCTCTGGATCATAGCTGGGTTCGGTGCTTTCTGGATTTAAGCTAGTTTGTTGAAGTTCAACTAGATTTTCCCGATAGTTCAGTAACTCAGATCGTTGATCGGGATAGGCTTGGATCAACTGATCAATCAGGGTGATGGCTTGATCCCAATTCTCCTGTTGCACAGCTTGTTCAAGCTTGTCATGGGTTGTCTGAGAATAAGCTGGACTGATTAAGATTGAGGTTCCCACCAGGATTGACAGTAACTTTAAGATTATTCTCATAGTAATTCCTTTCAAATCTATTCTCTATTCTGTTTTACAATGAAAGCCTTCCAATTGAACATAGTCAGGATGAGAAGATCCATAACCTAAAACGTTCACCCAGCAGTCCAGGTGCCAGAGGTCAAGGTATAGACTAAGACACCTCAAAGTGACCTAAGATCCGGACTTCTGGTTCTAAGGTTAGAGACCACTCATGGAAAACACGATCTTGAACAAAGTGGATAAGCTGATGAATGTCGGTTGCAGTAGCATGATTATAATTCAGAATGAAATTTGCATGTCGCTCTGCTACCTGAGCCCCACCGATTTGATGGCCTTTCAAGCCTGTTTGTTCAATCAACCACCCTGCCGCATAAGACTCAGGATTGCGAAAGACGCTGCCACAACTAGGAAGATGATAGGGTTGGGATCGCTGACGACTCGCCCAATTGTGCTCTGTCTGAACTTCAACACTAGCCGGATCATAACCTGGCTCTAGCCGGAAATAAGCACCTGTGACTAACCATCGCTTACTCTGTAAGACTGAGTATCGATATTGAAATTGCAAATCTTCAGGTGTCAAATAACGCAGCTGAAACTGTTCATCTAAAACGGTTGCTGATACCAGATGATCGGCAATAGCAGCTCCATGAGCACCCGCATTCATGACCACGGCTCCCCCAATACTACCTGGGATCCCAACAGCCCATTCCAATCCACTCCAACCCCGTTTGGCAGCAAAACGAGATAACTTTGAAATTGATTCGCCGGCCGCGACCCACAGTTGGCCATCATCGACAGATTTCACACCTCGTAGTTTACGGGTATTAATGACTAAACCAGCTAGGCCAGCATCACTAATTAAGAGGTTGCTACCTGCTCCTAGAAATGTAACAGTTCGATCACTATCTTGAGCCCAACTCAAACATAGCTTGAGATCATCAAGAGTTTGAGGTTCGCAGTACCATTCAGCAGGTCCACCTACCCTAAACGTCGTTAAAGGAGCCAAGCAGACATCAGCTTGAATTAAAGCCGCAATGGGTTTGAGTTTGGGCAATGCAATCATAGTGCTAATACCTCTGTGCTTTGATCTAGGGGAATCGAATGGTAGGCAGCGTAGGTCGTCATTGTCATGGGGATCTGTTGATTTAAATTGCCTGCTCCCAAGAATAAAACAATATCTCCTGCCTGGAGTTTACAAGCTAGAAAACGAGGTAATTCCTCTAAAGTTGGCGCATAGCAGACAGCACTATGAACCTGAGTTAAAGCTGCAGCTAAGGTCAGACTAGTAACGTGGCCTGAATGGGTTTCTCCAGCCGCATAGGTTGGTGTAATCACAACCAGATCAGCATGATTAAAAGCCTGAATAAAATCTTCAAACAAAGAAGTTAATCGGCTAAAACGATGGGGTTGAAAGACAGCAACGACTCGTCTAGACTGAAGCTTTGCTGCGGCTAAAGTAACTTCAACCTCGCTAGGGTGATGGGCATAATCATCGATAAATAAAACATCACCGACTTGTCCTTTCAACTCAAATCGACGGTGAGCACCTACAAATTCAGCTAGCGCCTTCGCAATCACCTGAAACTCCAAACCTAGATATCGACCCACGGCAATGGCAGCCAGAGCATTACTGAGATTATGAGATCCCAATACCTGTAGATGTAATGTGCCCAGCCAAACCCCTCGTTCCCAAATCTGAGCTTGGGTTCCAGTCCCACTGTAGGTGATAGCTTTGGCCTGATACGTAGCTTGGGGATGATCGTCAATACTATACCCGATAGTCGGTTGCAAATGAGCTGCCACATTTTGACAATCTAAGGAAGCGACTACCATTTGACATTGCTGGCTATATTGCTGAAAAGTTGAGATCACCTGATTTAAATCGGCATAGTGATCAGGATGATCCAGCTCAATGTTGGTAATCACACCAATAGTTGGATAGAGCTGCACTAGTGATCCATCTGATTCATCAACTTCAGCAACCCAGTAGTCACTCTGACCTAGGCGGGCATTGCCATCCCATGCATCCACTTCACCCCCAATAATTAGAGTTGGATCTAACCCTGCTGCAACTAGAAGATAGCCAATCATACTACTGGTGGTTGTCTTGCCATGCGTACCGGCCACGCCAATGCCATAGTGTGGATTGAAGAGATCAGCTAGTAAGGTAGCTCGATGACATAGTGGCATGCCTTGATCTAAGGCTGCTGTGATCTCAGGGTTGCTTGGCTTCACCGCACTGGAGTAGATGACACAAGGATTCCCTGCCACCATTTCAGCTTGATGGCCCTGATAGATCCTCACGCCTAAAGCAGCTAATCGTTGCGTGCGAACATTAGAGGTTAGATCTGATCCTGAAACTCGATACCCCTGTTTAGCTAAGATATAGGCCAGGGCTGACATGCCCACGCCACCAATACCGACAAAATGATAGGGCCGCTGATCAGGATCCAGCGCATCCACTTTATTGACTCCATTCACTCCTAACCCACCATCCATGTATTTAGCGGACATGATATCAGGAATTCAGGGGGGAGGGTAGCGCAAGTCTCAAGATGTCGGTAGGGATTTACCAGCATAGGTTTCTGAGAGATCACACCGGATCAGAGATTATCTCAGTGGAATTTGCTACCAGCTTGGGTCTTTTCCCGGCTTATGTCAGGGATTCCAGGGCTTGAGTGGCATGAGCGGCAACTTGTTCAACGTCATCTTGAGCCAACCGAGCCAAGCCAGGACGAGCAGCATCCCCACCAATTTGGGCAAGAGCTAGAGCGACTCGATACCGCAGTTGCCAATCATCAGAGCCGATATACGCTTCTAAGGCTGGGATAGCGCGTGGATCGCCTAAATCCCCTAGAGCTGCTGCTGCTGCTGTGCGGATCAAATCATTATCTTGGGCCAAGGCTTCCATGAGATAGTCATAGGCAAGGGGATTACCTAATTCACCCATAGCAGCCACTAAACTAAATTGAACTAACCACTCAGTTTCTCTGCGGTAAGCAGCAGCTAAATCCTCAAAGGCCTCTAATTGCTTGAGGTCTCCCAGGGCCGCAGCGGCAGCGGCGCGAACATCAGGCTCCAAATCCTCAGCTAGAGCTTGGCGCAACAGAGGCAGGGCTTGACTGGGATCAGGTAGCTTTAACGTCCCTAATTGACTGATAGCGGCGTAACGAACCCGAGAATTAGCATCCTGGGCTGCTTGCATTAAGATCTCAAAAACATGTTCAACAGGTAAAGGTCGGGCTTGATTGACGGCTCGTAGTCGATCACCTAAGTCATCCGATTGAAGCAGAGTCTTCAGATCCTCAACGGTTGGGGCATCATGGGTTGTCATATGCTTGTCATAAGTAGTGAGTAATGAATTCGATTTTGGTATCTAAGACGGAGCAAAACTCTAGCCTAGCCCGAAACTCAAGTGCTAAGATCGCTAAGCACTGCACATCTTTACAACTCTCATGACACTGCAACAGGCTAAAAAGCAGGAGATTATCTCACAGTACCAACTTCACGAAACGGACACTGGCTCCACTGAGGTTCAGGTAGCTCTCTTAACAACTCGGATTGAGCAATTATCCAAGCATCTCCAAAAGAATCCCAAGGATTATAATTCCCGTCGGGGGTTGATGATCATGATTGGTAAGCGTAAGCAGCTCCTGAATTATTTGGCTGATCAATCACCTGATAAGTTTCTAGAGATCACCAGCAAACTGAGTATCCGGGTTAGACGATAGTTTTAAGAGAATCACCATCATGGCAACTCGCAAATCGACTTCAAAAGCCTCTAAGCGTAAGTCACAAGGCTCTAGCAAACGATTTAAGTCAAGTCAATCGGCTAAGCCAAGTCAATCGGCTAAGTCAGCTGTTCCTACTCCAACCGACAAAACGGAAAGAGTTGCCAATGTTTCTTCTGCATCTAACTATATCCCTGAGGATGTAAGCCGCCGTATGATCAGGCGCGTTGTACTGTTTTCAGGTATTCCCACTTTTATGGGTCTAGGTAGCTTTTTTGTGAATTACTACATTTTGACTCAAACTTCAATTGATCTACCGCCCTACTTTACCCTGGTCGAAACCTTACTTCTATTTGGCTTTGGCTTTCTTGGGATTTCTTATGGCGTCTTATCAGCCTCTTGGGACACTGATCCTGGCTCAAGAGTAGGGTTTAGTGAGTTTAGATCTAACCTGGGCAATTTAATCCAGCAATGGCGCGACTATGGGGATAAAAAGCGGCAACAATCAAAATCGGACTAGGTTAGATTTCAATCAAGCTACTGTAACTTATCTTACTAAATCTACATCTATAGATAGAGTCTTTCGCAAACTTACTCTTAAAGATTTTATAACAATCGTGGTTATCAATTTGTGCTTTGATACTCAGCTTTTAACTCATAGCTCACTTGACAATCCAGAAGGTTAAAAGTCTTGGATCCTATTGACTCCTTTCCCACCAGTAGACGTTAAGATCATGCCGGTTTGTGTGTAAGCTGAACGGCTTATACCTTATAGCTGTTGCTATCTGACTGTAGATCTGGCACAGCTTAGCTTTGCAGAGGTTATCTATGAAACAGATTCCCGTTTCCGTTTTAACTCTGGTAGCAGGGTTAATCGTTGCAATTTCCAGTATTTGGGTGGGGCAACATCATGGTTTACTGCCTGAACAGGCTTCTGTGCAAGCAACCCTAGTTGATCCCTTGTTCAACGCCATGGTGACTATTGGGTTTGGCTTATTTGTCCTAGTTGAAGGGGCCATTGTGATCTTCGCCATTCAATTTCGGCAACGCCCTGGTGATGAAACCGATGGGGTGCCCGTTGAAGGTAATGTCCCTCTGGAAATCTTTTGGACTTTAATTCCTGCCGTCATTATTTTGGGGTTGTCAGTTTATACTGTCGATGTCTATAGCCAAATGGGTGGTTTGGGTCATCGTGACAAGTTGATGCTGGCCCAGTCTGATTCCCAAGTTCAATGGGTCGCTGATCAGTTTGAAGATGAAGCTGTTGATGGCGATTCTACATTAGGCCCTTATGGCCTCACAGGGGGAGATACCCCTGCCGATCTGGTTGTCAATGTCACAGGCATGCAATACGCTTGGTTATTTGATTACCCTGAGAGTGGGGTTTATGCTGGAGAACTCCACATTCCTGTCAATCAAGAGATTCAACTCCAGATTTCTGCAGCTGATGTGATCCATTCTTTCTGGGTTCCAGAATTTCGGCTGAAGCAGGATGCTATTCCAGGTCAGCCAACGGAGCTGCGTTTCCAAGCTATTAAAACAGGTGAATATCCGATCGTCTGCGCAGAACTATGTGGTGCTTACCATGGTGGCATGCGCTCTACGGTTGTAGTTGAAGAACAAGACGAGTTTGAGGCCTGGTTAGACGAGAATCTGTTTGCCCAAGCTCAATCAGATCGGGTGGTGGCCTTTAACCCTGAAACTCCAGTTGAAGCTCATGCCCATGACTTAGGAATCACCCCAGCGGTAGTGTCAACACTGCAACACACTCATCATGACCATTCTTGATTCATCTGCTTTTGATTTGATCTGACCACACTATTAACATTCATTCATCTACTAGCATTCATTCATCCTTATGGCACAAGCAAATATCAGCGTGAACGACGCAGCAAGTCATAGCCATGCTCATCCAGACCATTGGAAATGGTATCACTACTTCACTTTCAATGTTGATCACAAGGTAATTGGGATCCAGTACTTGGTTCTAGCCTTTGTGTTTTACCTAATTGGAGGCGTGATGGCGCTGGGGTTACGGGCTGAGCTCTATACCCCTGACTCTGATTTACTCGATCCCAGCTTTTACAATGCGTTACTGACCAACCATGGCACTATCATGATTTTCCTTTGGGTTGTGCCAGCTGCGATCGGAGGATTCGGGAACTATCTGCTGCCTCTGATGATCGGAGCTCGAGATATGGCCTTTCCTCGATTGAATGCCATCGCCTTCTGGTTGAATCCACCCGCAGGGTTGTTGATTATTGCCAGTCTATTTTTTGGGGGGGCTCAGTCAGGCTGGACCGCCTATCCACCCTTGAGTCTAGTCACAGCCAATACAGCTCAATCCCTCTGGATTCTCAGCATTGTTTTAGTGGGGACCTCATCGATTCTGGGTGCTGTCAACTTTATTGTGACGTTGCTTAATATGAAAGTCCCTAGCATGAAGTGGGATCAATTACCCTTATTTTGCTGGGCTATCCTTGCCACATCGGTACTGGCTTTATTTTCTACACCGGTTTTGGCTGCTGGGTTAGTTCTGTTATTGTTTGACATCAATTTTGGAACCGCCTTCTTCAGACCTGATGAGGGGGGAAATGTGATCATTTATCAGCACTTATTCTGGTTTTATTCCCACCCGGCTGTGTATTTGATGATCCTGCCCATTTTTGGAATCATGTCAGAGGTATTTCCGGTCCATGCCCGTAAGCCGATCTTTGGTTATAAAGCAATTGCTTACTCCAGCTTAGCCATCTGCTTTCTGGGTCTGTTTGTTTGGGTACACCATATGTTCAGTAGTGGGACCCCGGGTTGGATGCGGATCTTTTTTACGATTTCAACCATGATTGTGGCAGTGCCCACTGGGATTAAAATCTTCAGTTGGGTGGCTACCATGTGGGGCGGCAAAATCCGACATACCAGTGCCATGCTATTTGCTATCGGTCTATTGGCCATGTTTGTGATGGGTGGATTGAGTGGCGTCACTCTCGGTAGCGCCCCCTTTGATCTGCATGTGCATGATACGTACTATGTGGTAGGACACTTTCACTACGTTTTGTTTGGTGGATCCGTTTTTGGTCTTTACGCCGGAGTTTATCATTGGTTTCCAAAAATGACAGGGCGGATGTACAACGAGACCCTGGGTCGGATCCATTTTGTGCTCACTTTAATTGGGGTCAATTTAACCTTTTTACCGATGCACTACCTTGGATTACAAGGGATGCCCAGACGGGTGGCCATGTACGATCCACAATTTGCTAGCTTGAATCAGTGGTGCACCTTTGGATCCATTATCTTAGGTCTATCAGTTATACCCTTTTTCATTAACATGATCTGGAGTTGGATCAGCGGCCCTCAAGCGAGTGATAATCCCTGGAAAGCTTTGAGCTTAGAGTGGACCACAGCTTCACCCCCAGCCATTGAAAATTGGGATGTTCTCCCAGTTGTAGCTCATGGACCTTATGCTTATGGTGAAGGGATTAATAGCCCCTTGGCAGACCCAACAGATTCACCGACGGAAGCTCCAGCAGCCTCATAAGAGAGCACCTGTACACACCTGAAGAGATCGGGAGTTGCTGGTCTCTTCAACCTATCCATATCTCTGACTGTGTTTGTATCTCTGATCAACAATTGATTGTGAATGTAAGCCTATGACTACTTCAATTTCAAACAGTCCTGATCCCGCCGTTCAAGCTGAAGGTATCCATGCTGAGCATCATCCGGATTACAAAGTTTGGGGAGTTCTCACCTTTCTAGCTTCTGAATCTCTGATGTTTGGAGGTTTGTTTGCCACCTATTTGATCTTTATGTCCACTAACCAGACGTGGCCACCCGAGGAAACAGAGGTTGAGCTTTTGGTGCCAGCGATCAACACGGTGATCTTAGTTTCCAGCAGTTTTGTGATCAACCAAGGTAGTAAAGCCATTAAAAAAGATCAGCTTAGTTCTTTGCGGCTCTGGTTTGGTGTAACGGCCTTAATGGGCATTGTTTTCTTATTGGGACAAGCCTATGAGTACACGACCCTAGGCTATGGTCTGACCACCAACATCTTTGCTAACTGCTTCTATTTGATGACTGGCTTCCACGGCTTACATGTATTGGTAGGCGTTTTGTGGATTTTGGTGGTGACTTGGAATGCTCGCAAAGTGGGTAGCTATAGTGCCGCTAACCATAGTGGGGTTGAAGTGGCAGAGATCTATTGGCACTTTGTCGATATTATCTGGATTATTCTGTTTACACTGCTCTACATTTTGACTCTGTTTTAAGGGTGGGTATGGGCGAGTATTAACCTCAGCTAAGCACCTCGTCCTATCCTCTACTCATAATCAATAACATTAATTTAGTGGTGGCTGACTGAAACAGCCTAGATCTCGATACACTGTAGGCTGACAGACTTGAGGATTTGATCTCAGTGGTTCGACACCCGTGGCAGCCAGGCTCGCTCTTAGCTCAAACTAGTCAGCAATTGAGTCGATTTGTCATTATTGTTGGATTTTTAGGTCTAAATCTGAGTGGGACTACAGCTAGTTGGGCTCAGCCAGATGCAATAGCAGTTGACGAAATCAATAATGTTCTTCAATCTATTCCTATCGGCTTGTCTGATATTGCCACGGGGGACATCACCCTAGATGGTCGGTCTCTGTTTAAAATTGCAGTCCTTCGACGTCAAGATCCTGAAGGGACTCAACTATCTTTAGAACAGCGTATTGGAACCATTGAGGCCCGACTTCAACAGTCTCTACAGTTAGCAGCAGATCCTAGAGAGATTGACACCACTTTAGACTTCGATGCAGAATCAGGACAATACATTATCAGGTTAGACGACCAGGATCTAATGACCGTAACAGCTTTAGAAGCTGAGATCTATGGTTTCTCGGATCAAGAAGCAGGGCTTCAAATCATCGAATATCTTGAAGCTGCATTTGAAATTTATTATCAAGAGCATCAACCCGCTTTTCTAATTCGTCAGAGTCTTATTGCAGGGGGGATAGTCCTGCTCTCCATTCTAGTGAGTTTACTCTTAAATAAGCTCAATGATCGGCTTGAGGAACGGCGTAATATTGGGGAACAGAGAATTAAAGACTTAAATGTACAAGAACAAAGTGCTGTTGTAAATCCAGAAACAGGGGAATATGAAGATCCTGAGTTGCAAGCGCAAATTACTAAAGATCGAAATGTCCAGCGCCAACACCTATCAACTATCATCTCACAACAGCTTCTAATTCGATTAGGACATTGGGCTTTATGGAGTAGCTCTCTGACTATTGGCTTGGGACTGGTTCCTCATACACGTGGCCTTCAATTTCTTTTGATTAGAGCTATACGAGGCCCGATCTTTAAACTGGGACTCATTGCTTTGGGCATTGTAATGGCTAAACGAGTGAGTCACACCATCATTGATCAACTTTTTGCATCTGTTGAAAAACGTCGATCCTTAGGTGATCCCACTGGATCAAATTTTCGCCTTTATAAGCGGCTAGCTACCGTTTCTGACGTCACAAAAAGTATCATTAGTACATTCATTATCATCGTGGGAAGCATAACAGGTTTAGTTCTTTTTGGAGTGAATATCGGCCCGATTATTTCTAGCTTAGGCTTTATTGGTCTAGGGCTATCATTGGCTGGTCAAGATATTATTAAAGATTTCATGAATGGTATTTTAATCCTAGTTGAAGATCAATATGCAGAAGGTGATGTCATTGTGGTGGATGGGCATGGGGGGTTAGTTGAACATCTGAATCTTCGGATCACGCAACTACGTAACACCGAAGGGACTTTAATTACGATTCCCAATAGCACCATCCGAATGGTTCACAATCTTTCTAATGGTTGGTCTCGAGTGGATATGGCTATTGAAGTTGCTTATAATACTGACTTAGATTATGCGATTCAAGTTATTGAACAAGTGGCTCGATATATGAGCTATGAACGGGAGTGGCGTGATCAGATTCTAGAGGCTCCTGAAATCCAGGGTGTCGATCACTTCGGTACTAATGGGATTACCATCCGGATCTGGATCAAAGTGAAGCCCTTACGACAATGGGCTGTGGCTCGTGAGTACCGACGGCGTTTGAAAAAAGCATTTGATCGGGCCAATATTTCAATTCCATTTTCGCAAACGGAGCTTTGGTTTCGTAGTCCTTTAGAATTACAGCACCCAGGGCCATCTCCAGATCATGCTGTTGAGCAACCTCTGGATTCAAATACTACCCCACTCTAAAAGCTGTTTAACAGCTACATCAACGGATGCCTCCGACAAATCTGGCAACGTCATCACCTGATGAATCTGAGAAAAATCTCGTTGCAGGGAATGCTGATAGGCTGGATCATAGTGTTTTTGCAACAGATCAGCCACTAAGTCGGGCCACAACTGCTGATCAATCCAGTCAAACCAAGTCATTAATTGAGCCTGACCATGAGATCGCTTTAAAAGTGTTAGCTTCTCTTTTAACCGAGCAGGCGCTTGCAGCCAGTAAGGATAAGATTGAAGTAGCCAGTTGACTCGTTGAGCCACAGGGAGCTGGATTTCAACCCCTTTAGCCTGTCGGAGTTGCTGGCACAAGGCTGAGGGCACATAAATCTCACCAATCTTTGAGCTTTCTGACTCAGCCCATACAGGTTTAGCCGGATCCAGCCTTTGTAAGTGATGTAACAGTAACGTTTCAAAATATTTTTGGCTAGGCTGAGTCATCTGCTCCTCTTGTCCTAGAAGTGATCCGCGGTGGTTGGCCAAGTTCTCTAGATCGATAATCTGGGCACCTGCTGCTGCTAATCGCTGGAGAATAAAGGTTTTGCCAACTCCAGTGGGTCCGCCAAGAATACGGAAACAAAACTGCAGGGCTAAGGCTTCCAACTGCTGCCGCACCCAAGTTCGATAGGTTTTATACCCACCTTCTATTACCGTTACAGCCCACCCGATCTGAGCGAGTACATGGGCTAGGCTTTCTGATCGTTGCCCCCCTCGCCAGCAGTAAACTAACGGGTGATAAGACCGATCCTTAGCGTTGAAATGTTGTTTTAAGTGAACTGAAATATTTTCGGTAATCAGAGCCGCACCAAGTCTTCGGGCTGTAAAGGGATTGACTTGCTTGTAGAGAGTACCCACTTCGGCTCGCTGAGCATCATCTAAAACAGGTAAATTGATCGCCCCAGGCCAATGATCTTCAGCAAACTCACTAGGTGATCTAACATCAATCACTTCGCTAAAGGTCAACGTCCAGGGCGCAGAGGTGTAGATCGGGGAACGTGGCACAAATTCACCATCTCATCAACTGATGAGCGACCTAACTTTAGATCTAAGATTTAGACGATTTAGACTTGGAGGCCTTGGTAGCCGCCTTAGCTTTAGCAGGTTTAGCCTTGGTAGCTTTGCGGGGGGCAGATGCTCCTTCAGACTGCTTACGCAATCGTTTATCTTTCCAATCCACTACTGTTAGGTAAACGATTCCACCGGTGATACTAACCAGCAGCAAGAACACCAACCCATAGGCAATCTGCAAAGTCAACGATGTCGAGGCACTATCCATCCGATCCCCCTAATTACATGCCATTGCGTCCCCAAACTACCATCGCAATCGATAGGGTAAATGAGACCAGGGTGGCAGCCCAGCCAATTGTAGTGATGTCTAGATCCATAGATGAAACCTCAATTCAACAAGTAATGTATTGTATTACATCTTAAGCCATTCCTTAGATCCTAGATCCTGTAACCTGAGATTAATCTGTACCATAGAGTCTGAGCATGGCAAAGTCTGAGCATGGCAAAGTCTGAGCATGGCATTGGGAGATCAATATGCACGTCAGTTTTATTGGCCTAGGCACGATGGGATCTCCCATGGCCCTTAATATCTTAAACGCAGGCTATCGCTTAACGGTTCATAATCGCACCCGGGAGCGGGAAAGCTCTCTAGTTCAGGTTGGCGCTCAAGCAGCTGATTCCCCGGCCAAGGCTGCCTCAGAGGCCGATTTGATCATAACTTGTGTTAGTGATACACCTGATGTTGAAGCTGTCATAGTGGGTGATCAAGGCATTATTCAAACAGCACGGCCTGGGTCTATCGTGATTGATATGTCAACCATTAGTCCTAGTGTGTCCCAGCAGATAGCCCAGCAGTTGGCTACTCGTGATATTAAGTTTTTAGATGCACCTGTTTCTGGCGGATCAGAAGGGGCTCAAAAGGGAACCTTATCCATCATGGTGGGGGGAGATGCTGAAGCCGTTGAACAGGCTCGACCGGTGTTACAAACGATGGGCAGCACGATCACTCACATTGGCCCGGTTGGATCAGGACAACTGACTAAAGCTATTAACCAGATCATTGTAGCGGGAACCTATTGGGCGGTAGCTGAAGGGATCAACCTAGGGCTAAAAGCAGGATTAGATATGGACAAAGTGGTCCAGGCCGTTGGGAGTGGAGCGGCTGGCTCTTGGGGGCTTACCCACCGATCTGGCAACATGATTTCAAATACCTATCCACTAGGATTTCGAGTCCGTTTACATCGCAAAGATCTGGTGATCGCCCTAAATGCTGCTAGAGAACTAGGGGTCACTCTACCCATGGCCGCCTATGTTGAACAAATTGAAACCGGCCTGATCGCTCAGGGGTATGGTGACGAAGATATTTCAGCTATGTCTCGTAGTATTCGAGAGCAGTCAGCTATAGAACCTGACCAAGTCTAATCGGATCA
>CAYSWV010000048.1:0-19042 GCA_964434865.1 uncultured bacterium | reverse complement strand
GGATGCCAGCACTTCAAAAGAACAGGGATAAGGTTGATCTAATTAAAAGGATAGTTAAAATTAAAAGGATAGTTAAAAGGATGAGTTGATCATTGCCTATCTGTCAGCTTTTGGCTATTGGTGACTAAACTTTGGGTAAACTGATCTAAACGCTGGGACAATTTGTCATCTTTAAAAGTGCCATCAGGGTTGAAGGCTTGCCAAGCTTGGCCTATAGCAATTTGCTCAGGAATAACCCAAGCATGAACCCAACGCATGATCAGCCTCAGCTCATTGAGGGCATTGCTATTCGGTTGTCCTCCTAAGACACTGATGAGGCCCGTCACTTTTCCACTTAACTCGTCAAAACTCATCAGATCTAAAGCATTTTTGATCACACCGCTAACACTCCCGTGATACTCCGGTGTAGACAGGATGAGACCATGTGCAGCCTTGACCGTACTTTGCAATTCAGCAACATCAGGATAGTCAGGGTATCCATCCCCCCCATCACAAAACGGGAGGTTCATCTGGCGTAGATCTAGAATTTTGACTTCCGCACCTAGGGATTCTACTCTCTGGGCTGCTAGCTCCAGGGCCTGCATGCTATAAGAGTTTGTGCGTAAACTGCCCCCAATTCCAACAATCTTAACCATTGAAAACACCTCAAACATGAATCTACAATAGCAAATCGGATGCTGAGGTTTCGTCGGAATTCAACCTAAATCCTGAATGCTGATGACACTCTCTGCTGATGGCACTTTCTAAGGACTCGTTAACCCAGCATTAGCCTGAACATAGGCTTCTAGAGTCACCTGAGTAGGTTGACTATGCCAAATCCGATCACAGTAGTCTTGAATTGAGCGATCTGAAGAAAAGTAGCCCATGCGAGCTGTGTTCAAAATTGACATGCGACTCCAGTTATCCTGATCTCGATAAGCTTGACTGACCTGCTGTTGCTTTTCAATATAGTTGGCATAATCAGCAAAGATCATATACTGATCGTTGGACATCAAGGAATCAATTAAAGGTCTAAACAGCTCTCGATCGCCTCCTGAGAAAAAGCCAGAGCTGATCAAGTCAATAGCTTCTTTGAGCTGAGGATTAGACTGGTAATACTGCTGTGGATAATACCCTTGTTGCTTGAGAGTAGACACTTCATCAGCTTTTAACCCAAACAAGAAGAAGTTTTCAGCTCCAACGGCTTCACGGATTTCAACATTAGCCCCATCCAATGTTCCAATGGTCAAAGCGCCATTCAAAGAAAACTTCATATTTCCAGTTCCTGAAGCCTCTTTTCCAGCTGTAGAGATCTGCTCAGACAAGTCGGCAGCTGGGTAAACATCTTGGCTATTGGTGACGTTGTAGTCTGGGATAAAGACAATATTGAGCCGATTAGCAACAACAGGATCATGATTGATCACAGCTGCTACAGAGTTTATTAGTTTGATGATAAGCTTAGCCATAAAGTATCCCGGTGCTGCTTTACCTCCAAAGAAAAAGGTGCGCGGGACCACATCAAGGCTGGGATTACGTTTGATCTGGCTATAGAGAGTAATGATGTGAAGTACATTCAAATGTTGCCGTTTGTATTCATGAATTCGTTTAACTTGAATATCAAAGAGGGTATCGACATTGATGGTAAGGCCCTGTTGTTTGTGTAATCGATGGGCTAAGTCTTGCTTGACAGCTTGTTTAATAGCTCGCCATTCCTGTCTAAAGGTAGGATCTTCAGCTAATGATTCTAGTTGCGTTAAGTGATGAAGCTGCTTGAGCCACTGATCACCAATTTTGTCTGTGATGAGCTGGGTGAGTCGTGGATTACTCAGGGCGATCCATCGACGAGGGGTGACTCCGTTAGTTACATTGGTAAACGTTTGAAGCCAATCACCACCTTGAAATAATTCAGCAAAATCAGATAACACTTGTTGCTGCAGGAGCTGGGTATGCAGTTTGGCCACTCCGTTGATGGTATGACTCCCAATGGTAGCTAGATGGGCCATGCGAACGTAACGTTCACCAGATTCATCAATGAGAGAGAGACTGGCCAATTTATCGATTGAATTCGGGTATTGCATCCGAACTTGATCTAAAAAGCGCCGATTAATTTCATAAATGAGTTCTAAATGTCGCGGGAGTAATCGGCCAAAGAGACTAATGGACCACTTTTCTAGGGCTTCTGGCAGTAAGGTATGGTTAGTATAAGCAAAGGTGTTTTGGGTAATCGTCCAGGCGGTATCCCAATCTAGCTGGTGGTCATCGATCAGAAGTCGCATTAACTCAGCAATTCCAATTGAAGGATGAGTATCATTGAGCTGAACAGCAAACTTTTCATGAAAGGTGTGGATAGTATTGTCCCGAGATAAATGTCTGCGGATCATATCTTGTAATGAACATGAGACAAAGAAATACTGTTGCTCTAGTCGGAGTTCTTTACCTTGAATGGGTTCATCATTAGGATAAAGCACTTTGGTGATGGTTTCAGAGGAGACCTTGGCTTCAACAGCTCCATAGTAATCCCCCACATTGAAGGCTTGAAAATCAAAGGATTCAGGAGCTTCTGCTTTCCACAATCGTAATGTATTCGCAGTATTCACTCGATAGCCCAAGATTGGAGTATCATAGGGAACCCCTCGAATCACTTGATCAGGAACCCAATTAACTTGGTATCGACCCCTTTGATCAATGTAAGACTCGGTATAGCCCCCTAATTTAACTTCAAGAGCTTCTTCAGGGCGGGCTAGCTCCCAGGGATTGCCGTACTGTAACCATTTATCAGTAATTTCGACTTGCCAGCCATCCCGGATCTCTTGATCAAAAATCCCAAACTCGTACCGGATGCCGTAGCCAAAGGCAGGTATTTCTAAAGAGGCTAGAGAATCTAAATAACAAGCCGCTAGTCGACCCAGCCCCCCATTGCCAAGTCCAGGTTCTTCCTCCTGAGCTAACAGAGTACGCAAATCAAGACCTGAGGATTCCACAGCTTGCCGAATCAGATCATAGATGCCCAAATTAATCAAATTATTGCCTAAGTGCGGCCCTAGCAGAAATTCAGCCGAGAGATAGCAGACCAGCCTCACATTCTGTTCTTGATAGGTGCGGGTAGTGGTTAACCAATGCTGGATCAACCGATCACGAACCGTATAGGCCAAAGCCATGTAGTAGTCATTTTGAGTGGCAATACCAGGAAATTTTCCCTGAATGTAGAACAGATTATCAGCTATGGCCCGGCGCAAGGTCTCAATACTAAGTCCGGTGCGGTCATCCTCAATAGTCACGGGAGGTTGTTGGCTTGAAATCATGTAAAGATCCTGTCTCTAACTACCCTTCAATAGCATAGAGTGCCACTAACGGCTGGAGAGATGACGACTTTGAAATAAAAAGTTAGTGTTCGGTGCCTCTGATTGATCACAAGTGCTAACAAACGATGAAACCAGAATACTCATGACAAACAAATATTTAAACTTGGCCTTACCACTAATGTAGACACCAATAAAATGTTATTCTTTGAATGAAATGACTGAAATGTAAAGCAATAATGATGGTAAAATCACCGTCTTCTGCTCCTTCCACGACTTTGCTGCCAGCTAGATAGCTTCGGCTTCATGATGCTCAAGTTTACTAAGATCAATTTTGCGCTTTTGGAGAAACTCAAGTCAATTGTCAAATGTTTCTTCAATATCTGCATTGCAACGGATCTCAAAGGCTACAACTCCAGCTTTTTCTAACATTTGAAGCATAAAAGGTGATATTTTCCCCGCAAAAAGCTGCTGTGACATGGCTTAAATTAAACCTCATCGAGTCATGGAGGACAATCTGACCACTATCAACACTCGATCTTCGCACCTCTTGCTCTAGAAAGTAAGGCGGATTTCCTATAGCCTGCTCAAGGTTAGACTTTTGCGACAGATGGGGCCTGACTCAATAGTATCTAGCTCTTCTCTGGTGACATCTAGTGATCAAAAGGTTGGTGATTAGGATCCAATTATGGTAAATTCTACTATAATGAAATGAATCTTGAGGAATCCATTGTGCTATCGCCAGATCTGTTTCTCCAACCCATCGACTATAGTTTGTTGACCGACTTGTATCAGTTGACAATGACGGCATGTTACGTGGGAGAACAGGTGGAGGATCAACCAGCAGCCTTTGAGTTGTTTGTGCGGCGACTACCTCCTGACTATGGTTATTTGGTGGCGATGGGTCTAGCGCAGGTAGTGGAGTATTTACAGAATCTACAATTTACCCCTGACCACATTAGCGCTTTAAAAAAGACTGGTATATTTGAAGATGCAACTGAGTCATTCTGGTCATTGCTAGAGTCTTGCCGTTTTAAAGGGGATTTGTGGGCTGTTCCTGAAGGTACCGTCATTTTTGCTAACGAGCCTATTTTGAGAATTGAAGCGCCCTTATGGCAAGCTCAACTGGTTGAGACCTATATTCTGGCAACCATCAATTACCAAACCCTGATCGCTACTAAAGCAGCCCGAATGAGAGATGCAGCGGGTCCCGAAGCTGTTTTGTTGGAATTTGGCACCCGGCGGGCCTTTGGACCTCATGCAGCTTTGTGGGGGGCCCGATCAGCTCTAGCGGCTGGCTTTAACGCAACTTCAAATGTATTGGCAGCCTTAAAGTTAAATCGTAAACCTGCTGGGACAATGGCCCATTCACTGATTATGGCTTTGCGCACTCTAGAAGGGGCAGAACCCCAAGCTTTTGAGTCATTTCAGCGCTACTTCCCTCAGTCTGCCTTGCTCATTGATACCTATGATCCGATCCAGGGGGCTCGTACAGCGGCGGCACTGATGAATGCCAACTTAGATACCGGTCGAACCTCTCAGGGTGAACTGGGGGGTGTCAGAATAGATTCCGGAGATCTAGAGCAACTGGCACGAGAAGTTAACCAGATTTTGCCTCAGGGGGCTCCTATCTTTGTCAGTGGTGATCTAGATGAGTATGAAATCAATCGGCTCCATCAAGCTAAAGCACCCATCGCTGGCTATGGTGTTGGGACTCGACTTGTCACCGGTGGTGCCGTCAATGGCGTGTATAAACTGGTGGAAATACACGGTATTCCTGTTGCTAAAGCTTCGATGTCAAAAGCAACGATCCCTGGTCGTAAACAAATTTATCGAACATCTCACCAAGACTATCTGGCCTGTGTTGATGAAGATCCTGTACCCGGATCTACTGGCTTATTACAGAAAGTGATGGCGCGGGGTGATCTGTTACAATCGTTGCCAGACTTAGATAGCATTTCCACCCATACTCGTCATTCAGTTAATGCCTTACCCATGAGTTCTCGTGTTCTTCAACAACCTATTCCTCGGGCTGTTGAATTAACCCCTAAGCTAGCTCAAATTAAAGCTGATGTTTTGACACAGGCTTATCAACAATCCTCAAAAATCTAATGTAGAGCCAGAGTTAGCTTAGGAGAGTCGCTATTCTACTGAGGTTTCAACTCTTAAGCTTTTAGTATCACTAGAGCTTCTGCTTCAAATCCAGGAGCTTTCTCCTACTAGTCAATCCCAATCTGGAGTTGATAGATCTAATCCGGCAACTGATGTACCGATATACCCAGCAACTGATGTGCAGATGCCTTAAGAGCCATTCGATAAGAATATATTGAGACTCAAATTAAAGTTGAAGTAGATTGAAGTAGTGAGTAGAAGCAGAAAACCTTTGAGGGTAATGATCGATGGTAGGCTTAGATGAATCCCGGACGTTTCTGAGCGTCAACATAGCTGTCATGACTGTGTCTGATACCCGCACGATCGAAACGGACCGATCAGGTCAAATCCTTGTGGATCGTATTGAACAAGCAGGTCACCGAGTTATTGATCGAGCCATCATCCAAGATGACAGATCAGATATTGTCAAGCAACTACAACACTGGATCGCCGATACTCAGGTTGATGTTGTGATTGCAACGGGGGGAACCGGTCTAACAGGACGAGATGTGACACCAGAAGCTTTCCAGACTGTGATTGAAAAAGAAATCCCTGGATTTGGAGAGTTATTTCGATTCCTTAGCTATCAGAAGATTGGAACGGCAACTCTGCAGTCACGTGCACTGGCAGGAATAGCAAGGGGTACTTACCTATTTGCCTTACCGGGTTCAACAAGTGCTTGTCAGGATGCCTGGGATGACTTGCTCCAATGGCAATTGGATAGTCGATACCGCCCTTGCAATTTAGTAGACCTAATACCCCGACTGAAAGAAAAATGACAGTAGTATTCACTTAATCTTAATGATTAGAGCTTCCTGATTAGTGCTGGATCTTAGCAGCCTTTAGGACACCTACTAGCATCTATAATCACAAGCAGACCCTCAGATCTCCGTGATACTACTTGCAAACTCGGAAAATCTTGATTACGTTCAAATCAATGAGCAGATTCGCCATAGATTAGGGTAACGACTTTTTGGTAAGGTTTATAGCAATGGACTGAGATCTAAAGCTGGCTACACAATCCAGCCATATTTGTGTAATTCATGACGTGAAAGCAGTCTGAATAGATTCTCTAGAATTTTATGGAGATTATCCTCTAGATAGCTTAAGCTAGTGTCGTTGTTCAGTGTAACGGTATATGAATCCCTTCACCTGCATGACTCTAAATCCAATTGGGCTATCTCATTGTGGGCTAGCTATCGCAACCATTAAAGCAGGTGGTATTGGAATTCTTGATGCCGAGTATTTTCAGGGGCCTCATCCTACTGCTGTTAATGCCTTAACTCCTTTACTCCAACTTGATTATTCAGACCATGTTGGTATCCGACTTTGTGCCAATCAAGTTAAGTTAGGTCATCTGTTACTTCAGCGACTAGAAAGAGATTCTCACTGGTTAGTGGTTTCTCAGTGGACTGAGGACACCTTATCAACATGGTTACAACAACGATTAACACGCCCCACTCAAAAGTTGGTATTGGAGATTACAAGCTATGCTCAGATCCTTCAGCTCCAAGCCTTAAAACCACCTATTGATGGCGTGATTCTGAAGGGGCATGAAAGTGGGGGCTGGGTTGGAGACGACTCGACCTACCTATTGTTGCAACGAGCCTTAAAGTGTATTAATCTACCCATTTACGTTCAAGGTGGTATTGGACTACACACGGCGGCGGCATGTCGAGTGATGGGTGTGGCCGGTGTGGTACTCGATGATCAGTTATGGTTGATGCCGGAGTCCCCTTTACCTAGACCCTGGCAGCGATTTCTCTCGACTCTCAACGGACAAGAAGCCATTATCGTAGGTGAACGCCTCAATCGAAGTTGTCGAGTTCTTAATCGGCCTGGATTTCAAGCTGTGACTCATTTGCAACACCTAGCTGATCAAATCGAAGTTGAACACGATGGTTCTGAGCAGGCTGGTGATATTTGGTACCAGGCGGCTTCTCCATTAGTTGGCTGGGGGGAGCCAGGCGTTATTGCATGGCCTTTAGGGCAAGCTATCGGTTTTGCTCAATCCTATGTCGACCAGTTTGCAACTACGGGCCGGTTTGTTCAAGCTTTGATAAAGAGTAGTCTAGAGCACATCAAGCTTGCTGCCTTAACTCAACCTTTACAACCTCAGTCTGCTTTAGCCCAAGCACATCGAACTTACTTCCCAATTGTTCAAGGTCCCATGACCCGAGTCAGCGATACAGCTGAATTTGCTCAATCAGTAGCTGCAGCTGGAGCTCTACCTTTATTGGCTTTGGCTTTGATGCGAGGCACTCAAGTTGAAGCACTCCTACGTAAAACTCAGTCTTTATTGGGAAGTCACTCTTGGGGCGTGGGAATGTTAGGATTTGTTTCTCACAGTCTGCGTGAAGAGCAACTTAAAGCTTTGAGGGAAGTTCCGCCTCCATTTGCTCTCATTGCTGGTGGACGACCTGATCAAGCCGCTCAATTTGAAGCAATGGGAACCCCTACTTATATTCATGTTCCTGTCCCTAAATTATTAAAGTTATTTTTAGAACAAGGTGCTCGTAAATTTGTTTTTGAAGGGCGAGAGTGTGGGGGCCATGTTGGACCCTTGTCCAGTTTCATTCTTTGGGACAGCATGATTGAAACTCTACTCGCTGAGGTTCCAGTTGGAGCTGAATCTGAGATCCATGTGCTTTTTGCTGGTGGTATTCATGATGCGACCTCAGCAGCTATGGTGGCTTCAATATCAGCACCTCTAGTTCAGCAAGGGATGAAAGTAGGAGTATTGATGGGGACGGCTTATCTCTTCACAGAAGAAGCTGTTCAAGGAGGCGCGATCCTATCTGGATTTCAACAACAAGCCTTACAATGTGAAACAACTATCAATTTAGAATCAGGACCAGGACATGCTACCCGTTGTGCAGTGACACCATTTGCCCATGAGTTTTATGCAACTCGCCGACAGATGCTAGCAGCAGGCCACTCAGCCGAAGATATTAAAAATACACTTGAAGATCTCAATATCGGACGACTACGTATTGCTTCAAAAGGGCTAACTCGAGATACTGAGGGCAAGCTAGTTACTGTTGATCCCGAGCGGCAGTTGACTGAAGGCATGTACATGATTGGCCAGGTGGCCACATTACGTCAGCGTGTGATCACTGTTCAATCCTTACATGAAGAGGTTTGTTTAAAAAGTAGCCAGCTGATTGCCGAATTAGATGACGCTGCACTTGAACCCTCTATTCAAGCCACGCCATCGACACCTTCAGACATTGCTATTGTCGGCATTGGAACTTTATTGCCAAAAGCTCATGATCCAGAAACCTTCTGGCACAATATTATTCAAAAAGTGGATGCTATTACTGAGATCCCCGCCGATCGATGGGATTGGCAACTGTACTACGACGAAGCGCGCGATACACCCGATAAGATCAATTCAAAATGGGGTGGCTTTATCGATGCAGTCCCCTTCGACCCCTTACGATTTGGGATCCCACCTAAATCACTCAAAAGTATTTCTCCCATGCAACTGTTGGCTTTGGAAGCAGTGAGGCGAGCCTTAGCTGATGCAGGCTATGAAACGCGTGAGTTTGATCGAGAGCATACCTCAGTCATTTTAGGGATTAGTGGGGGGTTGGGCGATCTAGGTGAACAACTAGCAGCTCGCTCTGAATTACCTCGGCTGATTGAATCCCCTCCGCAGGCAACTTGGGATCGGCTCCCTGAATGGACTAGCGATACGTTTCCAGGTGTGCTGTTGAATGTAACGGCTGGCCGGATTGCTAATCGGTTTGATTTGGGTGGATCTAACTTTACGGTTGATGCTGCTTGCGCCTCTTCTCTATCAGCGATTCATCTGGCCGTCAATGAATTAGAAACGGGACGCGCCAATGTTGCGATTGCTGGGGGCGTTGACACTGAGCAAAGTCCGTTCTCCTATTTCTGTTTTGCTAAAACTCAAGCTTTATCGCCCCAGGGTCGCTCACGTTCATTTGAAAAAACTGCTGATGGTATCTGTATTAGTGAGGGGCTTGGAGTAGTTGTATTGAAGCGCCTAGCCGATGCCGAGCGGGATGGTGATCGGATTTATGCAGTCATCAAAGCTATTGCTGGATCGAGTGATGGTAAAGCCCTAGGGATGACAGCACCACTACCCCAAGGTCAACGCCGGGCTCTGGAGCGAACCTACCAAAAAGCGGGTTTTGCCCCGAGTACTTTGGGTTTATATGAAGCTCATGGAACTGGAACAGTTGCTGGGGATAAGGCTGAACTGGAAACGATTGTTTCAACCCTGACTGATTATCAAGCGTCTGCAAAAGCCTGTGCTATTGGCTCTGTTAAAACGATGATTGGTCACACTAAAAGTACAGCTGGAGTAGCGGCTATGGTAAAAGTAGCCTTAGCTCTACACCACAGACTATTACCTCCTCATATTCATGTTGAAACGCCACTCGATCCTATCGCTGATCCCGAGAGTCCAGTTTATCTCTTAAAAGAGGCTCATCCCTGGTTAAAACATCCTGACCATCCTAGACGAGGTGCTGTCAGTGCTTTTGGGTTTGGGGGTACCAATTTTCATGCAGTGCTGGAAGAGTATCGTGGCAATATTCAAGATCCCTTAGGTGATCCACAGTGGCCTTGTGAGTTGTTGGTCTTTCGAGAGGATGATCGGGCTGGATTGACTCAATCGTTACGCTCACTCCAACAGATGCTGCAACAGGGTGCTCAACCGGCTCTCAGCGATCTAGCCTATACCCTGGCCCTTCAAGCCTATGCTAAGGCCTCCAAGCCTGTTTGCCTGACTGTTGTGGTAGCAAGTATCTCGGATTTGTCTGAGTCACTCGATCTAGTACTGCAAAGTTTGGAGACCCATCATCCACTGCCACCTTATATTCAGTTGAGTGACACAGCTGCCGGCCATGAACCCACCATTGCATTTCTATTTCCTGGCCAAGGATCTCAATACCCTGAGATGTTGCGGGAGCCTGTCCTCTACTTACCTGAACTCCGCGAGGCATTGGAACTCGCCGATCAAAAGTTACAACCTTATCTCCCGCATCGCTTGAGCCATTGGATTTATCCACCCAGTTCCTACTCCGAAGCTGAATCTCAACAGCATAAGCACCAGTTACAGGATACACGGGTGGCTCAGTGCGCTCTAGGGGCTCTGTCTGTTGGTCTCTTGGATTTTTTGGATCGGTTGGGGGTTAAGCCTGCAATGACAGGTGGACACAGCTATGGTGAATATGTTGCTTTACATACAGCCGGTGTGTTGACTCGTGAGCAGCTCCTTGACTTATCTCAGCTCCGTGGGACTGCAATGGCAGAAGCCTGCAAAGCCGGTCAGGGTAAAATGGCTAGCATCCAAGCCCCACGAGCCGATGTTGTCCGTGCCATCCAAGATCTGAGCTTGACAGACAAAGTCGTCGTAGCTAACCATAATTCACCAACTCAAACGGTTATCTCTGGTGATCAAGACGCTGTGGTTCAGTTAGTTGACCAGCTAACTCAGCAAGGTCGGCGGACTAAGATCTTAGCAGTATCCGGAGCCTTTCATTCCCAGTTTGTGGCTCAGGCCCAAGCCCCCCTGACTCAAGCAATTATGTCGACTCCCTTTAGTGCTCCTCAACTCCCGGTTTACTCCAATACCAGCGGCTACCCCTACGACAATGATCCTGACATCATTAAACAAACGTTATCGCAACACATGCTAAGTTCAGTTGAATTTGTTAGTCAAATTGAACACATGCACACTGCTGGAGTGACTCTATTCATTGAAATTGGACCTAAACGGGTATTGACTAACCTCGTTCATGACATTTTAGTTGGCAAACAGTATCAGGCCTTAGCCCTAGATCAAGGTCAGGGACTGCGCGGCTTGCTTAGTGTTGTGGGTACCTTAATCGCCTATGGTGTCAACGTCAAGGTGCCAGAGATCTTCAAAGGCCGCAGCTGCCAAGTTCTGGATCTCAATCGTTGGGACCAGTTAACGCCACCAGAGCTACCGCCTACAACTTACTGGGTGAGTGGGGGTGGAGTTTGTTCGATGCAGGATCAGAGTTTCCAACCGGGTAAGGTCCCTTTTCTGTCCGCAAAAACGGCTCCAGTTCAGACGCATGGATCGTCTCTGCTCAACGGATCCACCCAGATTCAGTCGCCTCGGACTCCATCTACCACAGCAAGCTCATCTTATGGTTCACTAGTATCATCTCAAGGAGCGCACCCTATGACTTCTCCGACCTCTATGTCTTCTGCTCATGGTTACTTGCCAGCTAACAGTGAAACTAATGCATATATGGCTTCTTCTACACCGATGCTGTCAGGGGATGTTGCCTTTGCCGCTTACCAGGCTTATCAAGAAACAATGAGGCAGTTTCTAGTTGTGCAAGAACGGGTGATGCTTCAGTTTTTAGCAGGTCAGTCAGGACGCTCTCTGGGATCACTACCACACTTACCGACTCCTGCCTCCTTACCCACTAGTCCACCTCAGCAGCGCTATATCCCTCAAACTCTGCCACCTGTCATCAATGGTCATCAACAGGGCCAACCCGCAGTTCCCTCTTTTCTGCCGACTCACCCAACAACAACTTCTATTCCTCAGGCTCCAATCCAACCCTCAGGGCTGCAACCCCAGCCAACTTACCCATCAATACCACCTGCTCCTACTGCTCCTACTATACCGTCTTCACCTGAAACCCAAAGAGCAGAAGTCCCCTTAGCTCCCTCAACTTCCTCAGCCACTTCTGTCCCGACGCCTTCTACATCAGCATCGACAGTAACACCATCCCTTGATCAGACAGGCCTAACTAGCATGCTAGTGACCTTGGTGGGTGAATTAACAGGGTACCCCGCCGACATGTTGGGTCTTGATCAAGATCTTGAAGCTGAGTTAGGCATTGACTCCATCAAGCGAGTCGAGATCATGGGGTCGTTGCGTAAGCGTCTACCTGATACTCTATCAAATAGCCTGCAAGAGAAGATGGAGACTTTTACTAAGGTGAAAACCCTACAGGGTGTTGTTGATCAACTGATGGATCTCAATGGCAGCCCTCAGGAGGCGACCAGCCTGGGAAAGCCTTCGCAGACAGCTCAGCCTCACCTCGCTACCTAATTACGGCGACCAATGCGCCACCTCCTCAACAGAGTGAAACAGCTCTATCAGGGTTGTACTTGATTACTACGGCGGGCTTGTCTGAAACGATAGCGGGTCAGCTCTCTGAACAACTGCAACAGCGGGGGGCTAGTACAGCTGTCATTCCCAGTTTGACTTTAGCTGATCCAGAGCGATTTGCGACTTGCATCCAGGAGTTGAAACAAGCTGGATCGATTACTGGCATTATCCACCTTGCCGCACTAACACCAGAGGCCCCAGCACCAACGGTTACCGATTGGCAGGATCAAACGCAACGTCACTGTAAAAGCCTGTTTCAGCTATTGAATCTTTGTGGACCTGATTTGCAGCAGGCTGTCCAACACCAGCGAGGAGGACATGTGCTAGCAGCCTCGTTACTGGGAGGACAGTTTGGTCGCAATGGCCAGTGTGGTCCTGGAGCCATTACAGCAGGGTGCTACACTGGCATTCTTAAAACAATGGCGCTTGAGTGGCCTGGAATCAAAGCTAAAGCTGTGGATCTAGATGCATCTTTATCCCCCTCTCAAGTCACCCATTGCTTGCTTCAAGAACTGCTCGCTCTTGATGAGATCATTGAAGTAGGCTACCCCCAGGGCCAGCGAACTCTATTTGAATTTACCCCGGCCCCATGGCCTCAATCACCAACTCCTCTCTTGCCCACTGCTGAATGGGTGGCTTTGATCACGGGGGGTGCTCGTGGGATCACGGCCGAAATTGCAGCTGAACTGACACCATTTGGTCTGACTCTGATTTTGATGGGGCGATCACCTGAGCCTGAGCCTGAACCTGAGATCACTCGAGATATTACTGAATTATCTGAGCTACGTCACATTTTGGTTCAACAAGCTCGCGAGCAGAATCAATCTATAACCCCTGTCGCCATTGAACGAGCCATCCAAGCTTTGCTACGAGACCGGGCCATTCGACAAAATTTAGCCCAGTTTCGACAATCAGGGTGTCAGGTTGAATATCAGGTAGGTGACGTTCGTGATCCTGAACAGCTAGGACAAGTGTTGGCCTCTATTTATCAACGCTTTGGTCGTCTAGACTTAGTTGTTCATGGTGCTGGCATCATTGAAGATAAGCTTATTGTTGATAAAAAGCTAGAAGTGTTTGAGCGAGTCTTTAGCACAAAAGCCAATAGCATCTATGGCTTAAGTCAGTATTTACAACCTGAAACCTTGAAATTTTTATTTGTCTTCGGATCGGTGGCCGGTACATTTGGAAACCGGGGCCAGGTGGATTATGCCGGGGCCAATGAATTAATGAATCGGATGGCTTGGTCTCTAGATCAAAGATGGCCCCAGACTCGAATTGCTGTGGCTAACTGGGGACCCTGGGATGTGACAGGCATGGCTTCTGAGGCTGTCAATCGCCAATTTCGGGAGCGTGGCGTGACCCCGATCCACCCTGATGAAGGGCGTGGCTTTTTTATCAATGAGTTGAAGTTTGGCACTAAAGGTCAGGTTGAGCTGATTGCTGGATATGGACCCTGGGATCCTCAACATCCTGTGCATCAACAGACTCCTGAGATCCACTCATCTGCCCCTTCAGATCGACCCTTTCCATTGGTTAGAGACACTCCTACTTTACTCCCTAATAGTGTAGTGACACTCAATCACACCCTAGCTGTGACCTCTGATCCCTACCTGTTAGACCATTGTATGGATCATCCTGTCTTACCAGCTGCTGGCGGGTTGGAATGGATGGCAGAACTGGTTCAATCGGCTTGGCCTGAATGGGTCGTTGCTGAAGTGGAAGATTTACGAGTCTTGAAAGGGATTGTGCTCCAGGAGCAGATCTCCAAACCGATTTTGATTCAGGCCAGGGCGGCGGCTCATGCTGATGCCTCAGCTGTTCAAATTGCAGTTGAAATTAGCAACCCCGATCATAATCAGATGCATTATCGCGCTAAGGTGATCATCAAGCCTCAATTAGAAACGGCTCCCACACTTATGGTAACTCCGCTGTCCCAAGGTGTTGCGGTGGACTCCAGTTACATTTATGAGAAGGTGTTGTTCCATGGACCTCTGTTTCAGTTAATTTTACAAGTTGATCAATTGACCGATCGAGGCCTGGATGCCTGGTTGAAGCCTTCAAGCCCTTCAATGTGGATAAACCAGTCACTAGATTCCGGGTGGATATTTGATCCTGGCTTAGTGGATGTGGGACCTCAAGCAGCTTGGATTTGGTCTCGACTCAAACATACAACCTCAGCTCTGCCTACCCGATTTGGGCGAGTGACTCGATACCGTGGCTACCCTTTACCCCAACGGCTACGATTCCATTTTCGGGTGACAAAGTGGGATGATCCAATGCTACTGTGGGAAGCCTTTTATCTAGATGAGAGTGGTAGCATTGTCATGCACATGCAAGATATGCAAAGCACTTGTAACTCAGCCCTAAACCGTTTTCCGTGAGTGTTATGAATCCTCATCTGCATACCGATATTGCGATTATTGGCATGGCTGCCTTGTTTGCCGGTGCCAAGGATCTAGAGTCTTATTGGCAGAACATCATTGATAAAGTGGATGCTGTGCATATCGCTTCAGATGATTGGGCGGGTCCTTACTATGATCCAGCCTCAACTGAAAATACTCGAATCAGGTCTAAAAAAGGCGGTTTTTTGGAAGATCTGGCTGAGTTTAATCCGGTCGAGTTTGGCATTATGCCCAGCTCTGTCGATGGGGGTGAGCCTGAACAATATATCGCCTTAAAGTTAGCTCGAGATGCTCTATGGGATGCGGGGTATAAAGATCGGCCTTTCAATCGGGAAAAAACTGGAGTCATTCTAGGCCGAGGTATCTATGCTAATCGCGGTAACCTTAACATGATTCAACATGGTGTCATTGTTGATCAAGTCATAGGTTTACTGAAACAATTAATGCCTTCGTTAGATGCCGAGACTTTGGAATGGGTCCGCCAAGATCTAAGAGCGAACTTACCCCCCTTTAATCCTGAAATGGCACCCGGTTTTGTCCCTAATATTACTACCGGTCGAATTGCCAATCGTTTAAATCTAATGGGTCCTAATTATCTAGTTGATGGGGGCTGTGCCTCTTCTTTGATTTCTGTAGAACTAGCGATCCGTGAACTGTGGATCGATCGGTGCGATATGGTCATTGCTGGAGGTGTCCAGACGTCCCAGCCTCCACTGTCAGCCATGATGTTTAATCAATTAGGTGGCCTTTCAACTACACAGATTCGCCCATTTGATGCCAAGGCTGATGGCACAACCGTAGGGGAGGGAGCGGGCATTTTAGTTTTGAAACGGCTAGCTGATGCTGAACGGGATGGTGATCGGATTTATGCTGTGATTAAAGGGGTGGGTGGATCAAGTGATGGTAAAGCCTTAGGTCTGTTAGCTCCTAGACTTGAAGGTGAAGTGCTAGCTCTCAAACGAGCTTATACCGAAGCAGGTATCGATCCGGCCACAGTAGGGCTGGTTGAAGCTCATGGCACTGGGATGTCACGTGGCGATCGAACTGAAATTGAATCCCTGTCATCCTTTTTTGGTCCTCGTCAGGGGTTACTGCCTCATTGCGGGCTAGGAGCTGTGAAATCCATGATCGGTCATTGCCTCACTGCCGCTGGAGCCGCTGGAATTATTAAAACATCTCTAGCTTTATACCATAAAGTTTTACCACCCACTTTATGTGATCAACTCAATCCTGAGCTTGAAATTGAAAAATCAACATTTTTTATTAATAATGAAGCTCGACCTTGGATTCATAGTAGCCGAGAGCATCCTCGTCGGGCAGCTGTTAATGCTTTTGGCTTTGGGGGCGTTAATGCTCATGCCATTTTAGAAGAATATCCTCAACCTTACCGGATCATGGCAGATGATTCTAAGGGACTACCTCCAGAACCTAAACAGTTTCACGCACAGTGGCCAACTGAACTGATCGTGATTTCAGCACCTGATCGAGCGGGTCTCTTTGAACAGATTGCTGCTATTCGTCATCGAATTCAAATCCAGTCTGATCTGAAGTTATCGGATTTAGCCTACAGTTTAGCTACTAGTGAGGCTTCAACGTGTCGTTTAGCCATTGTGGCGCCTAGCTTAGCAGAACTCGATCGCAAACTGGAGGTAGCGACTGAAAAGCTTGCTGATCCTGCTAAAAAGACGCTTAAAGTTCGCTCAGGCATTTATTATGGGGAGGCCCAACTAGAAGGGAAAACAGCCTTTTTATTTCCGGGTGAAGGCTCCCAATATCCCAACATGCTAGCTGATTTATGTCTTTACTTCCCCAAAGTACGAGAGTGGTTTGACTTACTTGATGAAGCCTTTGCTCATGAACGCCAATATGCACCGAGTCAATTGATTTTTCCAGCTCCCACTGGCTTGACAGAAGCAGGGCATGCTTTTGTTGAAAACGCAATCTATGCTCAAGATGTCGGGGTTGAAGTCGTGGGAGTTGCCTGTCGTGCGATCCTAGAGATCCTGACTGACTGTGGGATCACCTGTGATGGCATAGTCGGGCATAGTTCTGGAGAAACAACAGCATTAGCTGTAGCTGGAGTTGTACCTATCAATCAGAAGCAGCCCTATATTGAGGCTATGCGCTTACTGTATCAAACCTATGAAAAATTGGAATCGGCTGGCAAGCTCCCTAGCGGTGCTCTACTCACAGTTGGCAATGCAAATGAATGGGTTGAAGAGTATGTAAAGTCAGTGTCGGGAGATCTATTCATTGCTATGGACAACTGCCCGAACCAGGTAGTACTTTATGGGAGTCCAGAGCAAATTGAACAGGCTAGAGACTACTTCAAAACCAAAGGGGGGATCTGCTCACTTTTGCCTTTTGGTCGAGCTAATCATACACCCTTAAATTTTGAACTGACAACAGCTCTAAAGGATTTTTATCGGGCCTTGAATGTGGGACCCGCTCATACCCCCCTCTACAGTTGCACGCTGGGAGATGTTTTTCCCTCTGATCAGGATGCTATTGTGGATGTCGCTGCTGAACAATGGGTCAAGCCCGTACGGTTTCGGGAGATGATCACCAAGCTTTACGATTCAGGGTATCGAATTTTCATTGAAGTAGGGCCTCGATCTAATCTAACAGCTTTTGTTGAAGACAGTTTGCGAGGTAAAGATCTGTTAGCATTAGCCTCCAATATCGATAAACGGAGCGGGTTAGAACAACTTCAACATCTGTTGGGTCGGCTCTTCGTGCATCAAAAATCACTAAAGCTCGAAGGTCTCTACACCACACGCTGTTTAAATCGGATCCAACTTGATCAAGCCCCGGTCCAACTTGACAAACCCAAAACCATGTTGAAGCTAGACAGTTTGCTACCTACGCTCAAGGTGCGACCAGAAGTGGCTCAATCAGTTCAAGCGAAAATCTATGGGCCTAGCCCAACTCCTGTGGGTTCAGAAGCATCCTACACACCATCACAGACGTACACACCATCACAGAATGGGTCAAGCACTAACGACCTCCAGGCAGAAAAGGGTCCTATCGAAGTTGCTGTTGGCGATCAATCAAGTCTAGCTGCCGTGATGACTCACTTTGATCTGATGCAGGTGTTTCTAACCAGCCAAGAACGAGTGTCCTCATTAGCCTTTGGTAGTTCGTTAGTGACACCACAGTCAAATTTGGGATTAGAAGTTCAATCCCAGGCCTATCTATCAAGCCCATGGCTACAGCCTGAAACAGGACTCATCCTACGTCGCCTAGAATCAATACCCAGCGATCAACTTGACACCCTAGCCTCACTCACACTCACAGACGCTGAATATAGTTATTGGCAATCGCTGAATGCTACCGCTAACCCTGAGATGGCACATAGTTGGCTATTGAGCTGCATCACAGCCAAAGATTGCATACGTCAGTGGATGGCAGCAACCTTTAATCTTGATCTACCACCTCAGGCTATAGAGATTAGAATCTTACCTTCTGGAAAGTCCTATGGTGTATCTACAGCTCTTGCTGAGCTTCCAGAGATCTCAATGAGTTCCAAGCATGGGACAGCGTTAGTCGCTCTTGGATATCCTGATTACCGAATTGGCATAGAACGAGAGCTTTTGACCTCAGCTATCGATTTCCACCACTTACAATTGGCTCTATTGCCCTCAGAGCAGGAAATCATTAGCTATTGGTCTCAGTCAGGAGTCCCCACAGAGACGTTAATCCTAACCTTCTGGACAGCCAAAGTGGCAGCAGCCAAGGTAGAGAGTGATGAGCTTATTGATCCTAAGCAATGGGTGGTGACAACTTTTGATGTCATGGCTTCTAGCCTAACTATCTCGCACCATGAGCAGATGTATTTAGTTCGCTTCCTATTTACCGAACAAGAGGTGATCGCTTGGTGCTTAACACCAGCCACCAATAACCAGATTTAAGCCTTCACAATCTGACTGTTGTTACAGGAGCTATTCAATTCAAAAGTTACTATCGTTTCAAAAATAGAATTGCTTGTGAACGGGTAGCTTAAGTTGGACTTCTCACAAGTTTCAAACAAGCGCCCCCCGAAGAGAGCGCCTGAGATCAATTAGCTAGTTTTGAAAAGCTAG
>CAYSWV010000047.1:30139-34600 GCA_964434865.1 uncultured bacterium | reverse complement strand
CCACAGTGGTGCATCGAGATAATTTAGCGGTATTAGATTATTGCTTAATCTAGTTTCTGAAGGGTAATGGGCCACTGGGCTAAGTGCTGATCCAAAAGTGGAACCAAGTCGTTAGCAGGCGCCATAAAGGTCAGTTTCAATCAATGTGAGTATTTTAATCTAAGCTATAGGCTCAGAGGGATTTCACAAACTTAAGTTTCACAGTAGGATCTAGATGAGGAATGAGCAGGGGCAGGTAATCACGTTCGCTGTTGTTACAACCCAACAACCGAATGAGGAAAGTCCGGGCACCCAGAAGCTCACACCGCTGGAGAAAGTCCAGTGCGGGTAACCGTGAGGATAGTGCCACAGAAACATACCGCCGATGGCAGGACAACCTGATCAGGTAAGGGTGCAATGGTGGGGCGTTAGCTTAATGTAAGAGCCCACCAGTAACGTCGAGAGGCGTTAGCTTGGTAAACCCCGGTGGGGTGCAAGGTCGCAGTCAGCAGGTATGATCTGGCTTGCTAGGTCATGAGTTGAGTTTCACATCCTGACTGATTGCACAGAGGCTACGGTACTGATCGAGGTCGGGAAGGGTAGCTACTGTGGAGGTGAACCGCAGGAGGTTTGTGGAAACACAGATCCCAGATAGATGATTACTCCTGTGATCAGAGGAAACTCATTTGAGATCATAGAGACAGAACCCGGCTTACAACCTGCTTGTTCCTCCTCTTAGACCGACTCAGTTAACTTGATAGGTGAAGATCCGATCAGGCTAAAGCTAGCTGTGGTAGCAAAACTTGTGTAACGTTAAACCAATGTAACGGTAGCCGATCACATTCAGGGAGAACTTAGCCTCTTGACCGCTGAACGTTGGTGATATTCCAAAGGGGAAAAGTATTTAAAGCAACTTGTTTAAAGGTTTTGCAGGTGAGATCAAGATTGCACCAAGTTCCTAATTGTTTCAGATCAGCATCAAATTGAGTTTGTAAATCAGCAAGATGGTCTGGACTCAGCTCAGGTCTGTGGTTGAGTAACCATAGCTGCTTCACTTGATTGCGCCATGCTTGGGGAACTATGTGACGTCTAATACTTCTTAAAACAGGAGCTTCTACTAGCAGATCTCGTACTTTGCTGGTTCGTAATCGTTGACTCGACAGATTTTGCTGAGCCAGCTCTTGATTCCAGGTTGGCTGCCTAGAATACCCAATAAACTGGCACACTCGTTCTAACTCCACTTGGGGTCGAGCACCTAGGCTTTCAAAAAACAGTACTAAAATTTGATCAGTTTTAAATAACTGCAAAAAGGGCTGAAGTTGTTTTGCATACAGGCTGTAATGAATAAGTCGGGGATGTTGAACAATGGCTTCATTAATCGGGATGACAATCTCCCGGGTGCTCCACTCATGAATGTACTGTGAAACCAGACGGTCAATGGGATGGCGGATCACATAGATTAATTTCACATCAGGGAGATGGCCATGGATTCGTTTCGCTGTGCCCGGATAAGTGGGTAACTTAGTATAGTGAGTACTGGATTCACCACACAGATCCTGATCAGTCGCAGTTGCAAATAGATGTTGATAGTTAGCTAAACCTTTAGAATAGTCTTCAATACTACTGAAAAAATTGGGTTCTTTGGGCGTTGACATCAAGATCCCGGGTTGACAGGCTAGCTGTTCATGGAGGGTACTAGTGGCACATTTCATGGCCCCAATAATGATAAAGTGAGGCCGTTTGAGTTGAATGGGTTTAGAGTCATCTGTCACCTTAGATGTGGTTTCAGCCTTAACGGGTGAGGATCGCAGAGGATGGCGCCATTGAATCCAAATATCCTGGCTTTCAAAATCACAACTATGACGGGGGCGTTGCTGAACCACCTCTCGGACCCAAGCAATCGAGCGACCCATTAGCCACAACACATTGGCAGCGAAAATCCCCTTCGATCCCCCATAGTATTTGCCAAAATAGCGGGAGCGAGATTCGTACAAATAACGGCGGGGCCGCGTCCGAGTTTCTAGGGCAGCCTTCACAGAACTGCTCCCTCCTCTTAGATGCACCACTCGAGCCTTGGGATAGTGAAGAATAGACCAACCTCCAGCTCGGACCTGGCGGCAATAATCTAGATCATCAAAATACATAAAGTACCCCTCATCCATCAGACCGATTTGCTCAATGACTTCACGCCGGATCAAGACACAAGCAAAACTAGTCCATTCGGGGTTTATCCAGGTTTCAGAGACAGGGAGTGGCACATCATAGGGTTTGAATAGCTGAGTAATCGGACCCGTGCCGGCTGCATGAATGAATTCACTCAAGGGCGAACGATAGCGAAAACAGCTGATCTGAGGGGTAGTATCAGGCCATTCCAAACGAGGACTAATGATACCAGCCTCAGGGTATTGATCTCTGGCTTCTAGTAATGCACTGATAGCGCCAGTTCGGACTAGCGTATCACTATTGAGCAGGAGATAAGCCTCAGCAACCACCGCTTGAATTCCTAAGTTATTGCCAGCTGAAAACCCACCATTCACAGGTGATTCAATGATCTGAACCCACTGCTCCCAATTTTGATCTACAACAATCTGTCGGATCCTAACAGCCGATTCATCTCCAGAGTGATTATCGACCACGATCACACCATCCTGAGTCGGATCCAATTCGGTAGCTAGTGAGGTTAAGCAGTCTGCCACCAACTGAGGTGTGCGATAATTGACAATAACAACCGCTAGACGCATAAGCCTGGAGCTTCCTGTTTTTCAAATCAACTTGAACAAGATCATTTCAAATCGACAACCTAGACTGTCTCTAAGTATTGGCTTAAATCATCCATCACTTGGGGTAAGTCAGCCTCAGTTGAAAGCCGTATAAGATCAGACTTAAGCGTAACGAGGACTCTAGCAGCATGAGGACTCGGCCAAATATTAGGATTACAGAAGACTTCCAGGGTTATGTCTTCTGTCGCATACCGGTAATCTAAAGGATCCTGAGGATGTTTTGGAGAGGAGCTGGCCTGTTTGAGTCGATCCATCAAAGAGAGTAATGCTTGGTGTAATGCTTGAGCACCAGTGGTTGTAAATTTAAACTTAACCGAACCCGTGGCAAAATTTAAAACAAACTTAGTCATCGCATCATCCTAGAAAGCCCAGCTCAGCCCACCTATTTTAGTGGATCGGGGCCAGTGATGAATAGATCCCTGAGGACTCACCTAATCACCCCTCGAAGGATGCCACAATAGTAGCGCTGTGAGGCTGCAGACCAGCTAGAGTACACATAGAGAATCTACAATCAAGAGATTGGAACCATCATGGATAATAACAACCTGCTACGTCAGCTCCTCCTTATGGGAGTAGGGACAACAACCCTCATCACTGAGCAACTGCGCAAAGCTGCCGATGAAATGGTCCAGACCGGCCAGTTGGATCGAGAACAAGCCGACAACGTAATTGATAATCTGGTCAACCAGTTCAAAACTGAGCAAACTAGCTTTGAAGCCCAAATCCAACGCCAAGTTCGCAACATTATGCAAGATCTGGGAGTTCCACGGCAGGCTGAGATGGATGAGTTAAGGGGGCGTTTAGATCGTTTAGAACGCCAGATCCGCAACATCGAAGATCAAATTTATCGTCATCGTTAACTGTCAAGTCACTGGAAGTGCTCTAGCCACACCAAGCGCACCAAGTCATTACTGCGACAACACATTAATGACATCTAAAGAATTAGCCGTCCAACCTATCCTGCCTTCATGAGATTGGATCATCTTGAGAGTTGCTTGTTTAAATTCAGGAAAGTAGCTCTCTGTGGCGTCCTCAACCAGGAGACAGTCATAACCCCGATCATTGGCTTCTTGCAGAGTCGTATAAACCGAAACTTCAGTGGTCACACCTGTAATAATTAAGTGGCTAATTGCTTGTGCTTGTAGTAGTTGCTCTAAGGTTGTGTTGTGAAAAGCACCTTTGCCAGGTTTTTCAATGATCTGTTCAGTAGGTAGCGGTTGTAACTCTGGAATAATGGCGTTACCTGATTCGCCCCGAACTAGAATGCGACCCATCGGGCCCGATGCCCCAATACCCAATGAAGATGTTTTCATCCAGGGGCGTTTTAGTTTGGCTGGAGGACAATTGGACAGATCGGGGTGATAGCACTCAATCGTTTGCAAAACTGGGAGTTGGCAGGCTCGAAAGGTATTTAAGAGCAAGCGTACAGCTGGAACAATCCGTTGAAGTCTAGTAACTTCTCGACCTAAAGCAGCTTCAAACCCACCATCATCTAAAAAATCGTGTTGCATATCGATAATCAACAGTGCCATTCCCTGTTCAGGAATTGGATAATCATAGGGTTTTGCTGCAATTGAAACCATCTGTCAATATCCTGCTACAAGCTATAACCTAAGTCGGTTGGTCTCCCATTCTCAACTGTATCCGCAGGGATGGCATCTGACCCGTCTGAATGTTGGGTTTTGATAACACCTTGCCAGAA
>CAYSWV010000047.1:0-30039 GCA_964434865.1 uncultured bacterium | reverse complement strand
TTTTCTAGAGGCTTTGTTTTCTACACTAGATAGTCCCAGACTTCAGATCCAATCGAATCACCCCCTGCCGAAAGGCCAGAATTGAGGTTAAAGTGTTGATAATATAAAGGATGAGTGATATATGACGGGGAAAAGTCCATATCAGCTCCTAGGGGTTCGGGAAGATGCCTCTTTTGAGGAGATCCAAGCTGCTAAAAATCGTCTGATGAGTTCCACCACAGCCAGTGAAGAGGAGCTAGAAAAGATTGAAGAAGCTTATGACATGATCTTGATGCAACGGTTACGACTTCGCCAGGAAGGTAAGATCATGGTCCCTGATCGGATCCGCTATGCTGAGCGAACTATTGAACCTGAAGCCGCTCCCTTATCAAAAACAACCAGTCCTACCTTTACGATACCGGAATGGCTTAATCGTTGGATTGATACCCCTGATACTCAAGATATTGTGCTACCTGCTGCTATCTTGGGTGGCTTGTGTGCATGGGCTGCTTTAGTACCTGCTACTCCCACATCTGAGTTACCTCTGCCTGCAGCTCAGTTAGCCATTGGGCTACTTGTTTGTATCTACTTTCTCAATCGTAAAGAAAATAAATTTATGCGCTCAGTCTTACTGAGTTTTGTATCGATGGTGGTTGGAGTCGTAGTAGCCTTTGGTGTGACATCGGTCTTTCCAGACGTTAGTGGTGCTCTCTTGTTGGGAATTGCCTTTTCCGTCATGTGGGTGGCAACAGTCTTCCTACGCTAGATCACGTCTTGCCCAGAAAATACTGAGAATCCTGGGTTGATAACCAAGCCTTGGCCGTAAAGTATTAAGAGTGAATTAATAATAGATTAATAATAACATAGATTAATAATAACAAGGATATTTGATGATTTGTGCAGCAGCCTGATAGATTAATGACTTATCTAATTCAAGCCCCGTTTGAGTCATTGGCTAGATGAATCAGTTTCTGACACCCGCCGATCGAATCCATAAACTCCCGCCTTACGTCTTTGCCCGTCTAGATGAATTAAAAGTGCGAGCGCGTGAACAGGGGCTTGATTTGATTGATTTGGGCATGGGTAACCCAGATGGACCCACTCCTCAACCTGTTGTAGAAGCAGCTCAACGGGCCATTTATGACTCAGCTAATCATGGGTACCCCCCCTTTGAAGGTACGGGAGCTTTTCGTCGGGCGATTACGGAATGGTACCAGCGGCGCTATGGGGTAGAACTTGATCCTGAGGGTGAAGCCCTACCACTCCTGGGGTCTAAAGAAGGGCTGACCCATTTAGCCTTAGCTTATGTCAATCCTGGTGATTTAGTATTAGTTCCGAGCCCAGCCTATCCTGCCCATTTTCGGGGGCCAATGATCGCAGGGGGGCAAGTCTATTCCATGATGATGCGACCTGAAAAGGATTGGGTTATTGATCTTGATGAAATTCCTCCTGATGTCGCTCGTTCAACTCGTGTTTTATACTTTAACTACCCCAATAACCCAACCACAGCAGTTGCGCCTCGCCGTTTTTTTGAACAAATTGTCGAATTTGCCCGTGAGTACCAGATCATACTTGTCCATGACCTATGTTATGCTGAGCTTGCCTTTGATGGTTATCAGCCTACAAGTGTTCTGGAAATTCCAGGCGCCCGTGATCTAAGTGTTGAGTTTCATACGCTGTCAAAAACCTACAATATGGCCGGTTGGCGAGTCGGGTTTGTTGTGGGTAATCGTCAAATCATTCAAAGTTTAAGAACATTAAAAACTAATCTTGATTATGGTATCTTTGCTGCGATCCAGACCGCTGCACAAACAGCCTTAGAATTGCCAGATACTTATGTGCAGCAAGTCCAAGAGCGCTACCGGACACGTAGGGATTTTTTGATCACAAAACTTCATGAATTAGGCTGGGAAATCACGCCGTCCAAGGCCACAATGTACCTATGGATTCCTACCCCTCGATTAGCCAATGGTCAAGCAGAAGGTTCAACAGAGTTTGCCCTGAGAGTCCTGGAGTCTACAGGTGTAGTGGTGACCCCTGGTAATGCTTTTGGCGATGGCGGAGAAGGGTATGTTCGGATCAGTCTGATTGCTGATTGTGAACGTCTAGGTGAGGCTCTCTCGCGTTGGCAAGCTGCTGGTATCGGCTATCTACGTGATTAAGATTTACGAGCGTGTTTATCGTGTAGAGATTGAAGTTGAAGTTCAGAAGTTAAAGTGACCAGCAGATGTCAACCGGGTCCGGTTACGACCAGCTTCTTTTGCTTCGTAAAGCGATCGATCAGCTATTTTTAAAAGGGTATCAGCATCAACAGTTTCAGTATCGGTCATTAGGACTCCACCAATGCTAAGTGTGATCGGAATGGCTCGTTTAGGCGAAATCGAAATAGGATGATTAGCTATAGTGGTACGCAAGACCTCAGCATAGCGTTGGCTACGAGACAGATTCAACCCAGGTGTGATACAAACAAACTCTTCACCACCATAGCGATATAACAAGCTTGAGGGCCGCAACTGATTTTGCAAGCGCTTAGCCACAGCTTCAAGCACACAATCTCCCACATAATGGCCATGGGTATCATTGACTTGCTTAAAGTGATCTACATCTAGCATGAACAAGCACAGATATCGGTAACGAGCTTCAGAAAAGCGGGGACCCACTTGAGCAACTAAATAAGGCAACGCTTGATCTAAAGCTCGACGATTCAGGACCCCTGTGAGTTGATCGGTTAGTGACAAAGACTCTAATAGTTCATTACGAGCTTGGAGCTGACGGTTAGCCTGAGCGAGCTTGTAGGTCAGTGCCTGTAATCTGAGACCGGCTCGAACACGAGCTTGGAGTTCTTCTGGATCAACAGGTTTTGCAATAAATTCATCAGCCCCAGCGTCAAGGCCTTCAACTCGATGTTGAACTTCTGCATAGCTAGTTAATAAGATAAAATACACTAATTGATACTCAGCTGTTGCCTTCAGGCGCCGACAGATTTCAACTCCTGACAGGCCAGGCATCATCCAATCACAGATAATTAAATTAGGAATTTGATGAGGGGAGAGCTTGAGCAATGTTTCCCAAACCTGTCGACCGCCTTCCATCGTCTCGATCTGGTAATCAGGATTACGGCGTAAAACTTCAGTGACGAATGACAAGATCGAGCGATCATCATCAATGAGTAAGATCCGAGGAGTCTCAATCAACTGATGATCAGAACTATCAATACCATATTCATCTATAGATGCTATTTCTATGACTGACTCATCTTGCATTGGTATCTACATCATATCGGTTTAGGCAGGTAACTCTGATAGTAGAGGTTTATTGCCGATCCTCTGGCTAGCCCTATCATACCAACTAGAATAGTCATAAATGTTGTTTTTGTAAGCCTTGCTGTTAGGTAGATTTAGATGCAGTCAGAGGAGGAGGAGTAGTGGTTTTTTTGAGATGGGCTTGCATTGAATCAACAAAGTTTCTGACACGAATCGGATCAATGGTTGGAAAATGATGTTGCCCATTGGTATGAGGTAGTGTTAGTCGACTTGTCCGTTTTAAAGATGTTGCCACAATTACTCCATCGGCGGCTCTGATCAGATGACCAATGTTATCAGCTGTAGCTCCAGATCCAATCAGTAGGGGAGCCTGAGGAGCTGTCGACTTAGCCAAAGTCAACTCCTCTAGACTAGGTGGATACCCCGTGGCAGACCCAGATAGAATAATGGCGTCGGCCAAGCCTCGTTCAACAGTGTCGGTAACAGCTAAACTCAAATCAGCAGGACCCATGGGGTGAGCATGTTTAACTAATACATCCGCAAAAATTTTGACGTCTGATCCAAGCAACCGACGATAGCGGAGTAGATGATAGGCGTCTCCTTCAATGATGCCTTGATCAGTAACCATCATCCCCGTTAGCACATTAATTCGAATAAACTGAGCGTCAACGCAGCTAGCAATAGCGAGAGCACTGTGTCCATCGTTGCGTAAGACATTAAGACCTAGGGGTAAATCAACCAGAGTTTTGAGGCGTTGGACCACTACACTCATGGCACTGACCACAGCTGGGTCAACACGACCTTTAGTAAAAGGAACGTCATGATAGTTTTCAACGATGATGCCATGGACCCCTCCAGCAGCTAAGGCTGTGGCCTCTTGTTCGGCTTGAGCAATCACTGCATCTAAGCTACCCCCCCAGCGAGGTGATGTTGGCAGAGGTAACAAGTGAACGACACCAATAATGGGGTTGGGTGTTGTAAATAGGGTTTTCAGCAGGTCCACCGTGGGGGATTCTCCTGGGCAAGGATTTTAGCTAATCTTCGTCTACGTTTCATCCTACTTGCCCATTGGCTCAGGATTCAACAGCATAGGGAAGTTTGATCAGTAGGCCACCTGACGACTTGAGAGGTATTCCACACTACAATTATCTTTAGATCAGAGCATTTTGGCGCGTACTCCTTATTAGCTATTGACTCATTAACTATTGACTCATTAACTATTGACTCATTAGCTATTGACCAAGTCCATCTACTCACTAACCCTGAGGTGGATCTATCAGTCCTGACTGCTTAATCTAGCATTGCTTTGGTTTGAGTTCTAGATTTGCTCCTACAAGTCAACATCATTGACACTGATCCTGCACCCAAACCTGGTTCATCTTCAAAATCGATACCACTGCAAGATTAATAAACCTTATTGAAATATAGCGGATGCACGTAGCCCCTTGAAAGAGAAGGCCTCAGCGATCGCTTATACTTGAACCTGTACAAGTTTGAGGCTTCATAATGTCAATAGTAGTTAAGAAGTGTAATCATTCTAAACAACAAAAAGCTAAGCTCAGTACTTTTCTTGATTCTAATAAGGTGAGTTTTGCCCTGTTGACTGCCACAGCCCTGTTGGTATCCTGTCAACGACTTTTCCCTCAATCTCCCACTATTGAAGTTCTAGATCCCTTACCTGAAAGTCAACTAATCCCCAGAGACTCTCTTGCGGTCATGACCTTTGTGACTGATCAATGGCCTCAGGATTCAGCTCTTGTAGATTCGATCAAACTAGCCCCTGTAGAGGATACTCCTTGGATGACAGATCTAGCCTGGGGTACTCAGTCTGCTCTTAAACAATTTTCAGTCATTGTGAGCCATCAAACCACTTCAGGCAACCCAGGCATCTTGTTGATAGCGACGCCTAACGACTTTGAATTAGCCCAAGCTTATGTGCAGGATGGTCTAGAGCGGCAACGTAGCCAGGGTGCAATATTTGAACAACAACAGCTCAGGAATGACATTGAGGCTACCATTCAAATTAACGGTGAGGTAGGAAAACGAATAATTACAGCTGACTTCAATGATCAGTACATTCTTTTTGCTAATGATATTGCGGTTCTAGAAGCAGCTCTGGTCACTTATGAAGGTCGAGACACTCATGAAGGTCGAAATCAGTCTATCCGTAGTCAACCCTATTTTCAAGAGGCTGCTCAGGTCCTCAGTAATAGCACTAGTTTCTTTTGGGGGTATGCCAATCCTGAGGTGCTCCTAGCTGAGATGGCTTCTGATGGTTGGACCTTTGATCAAGAAGCTGTTGTTGAGGCAATACATGGCTTGAAAGCCCTCAGCATTTCAGCCGGTCAGACCCCTGAAGGCTTATTGTTTAAAGCTCAGCTCGATATTGATCCAGAGAGTTTGTGGCGCCCGACATCTGTAGCAGCGGGATCTAGCCAGATGATTCAAATCTTACCAGGCAATACGCTTGCAACAATAACAACTCATCAAGTTGCTCAAAGTTGGCAAGACTGGCAAAAACGCATTGAGGCTAATGCCCTTGATTCCTTTAGAGAGAGGTTTAAAACAGCTACCCAATTGGACTTTGAGCAAGACCTGTTAAGTTGGATGGACGGAGAAATGGCTGTAGCGCTGCTAGCTTCAGACCGATCGCTTCTCCAGGGCTTAGCAATCATTGAAACCTCACAACGCAGTCAGGCTGATCAAACTTTACAGCAGTTGGATGCGTTTGCTCGCTCTAAGGGCTTATTCGTGGGCTCCCGCACCTGGATCGATCAGTATTTAGTGATAGCGAGTCATCCTGAACTCCTGACACTGATCACAAAAACTCCAGATGCCGTAATTTCAAATACTGAACCTCTTCAAACCCTTGTCAGCACTCTAGAAACGCCTAATTATGGCTATACCTTGCTTAACTTTCAAGCTGTAGTAGGAGGTCTGTTTGAGGCTAAAGTGCCCCAGGAGCTAGATCCTAACACTCGCAGAGCTATGAATTCGATCTCAGCCCTTGGATTAACCCATTATCCTATTGATACGGACAGCTATGGCATAGAGCTACTAGTTGTATCGTCTGCAGCTCCAGAATCTGAGCAATAGAGTAGGGCAAGTTGAAAAATCTAGCGATCTATCTGTTAAGGTTGTTGGCATAGCCACCATTGCAGCAACACACCCAAAAGAAACCCTAAGCCACCAAAGCGAACAACCTGCCATAGAAGCATAGGTTTACTAACAAAGGTATCAGCTCCATACTCTTGCTTGAGATCGTCTAACAGAGCATCCAGGTATCCTTTTAATCGCTCTTCTAATGCAGCCACTTGATCAGAGATTTCAGCTAGTTGTTCGGTTGAAAGGGTTTCCAATCGGGCTAGCTCTCTGAAATCAGCAATTTGGGTTTGCAGACTGGAAAGCTGTTGTTCCCAGACATCTAACTGCGCTGGATCAGGTCTAGAGGGGGCTGAGTCAGTCATTAGCTTGAACTCCTATTGAGTAGGTTGAGTTCCCTTAAGATTGTCTAAACCCAGTTTGAATTTCATTAAAAGTTTTTTCTTCGCGTTCGGGTACGGGTTCTAAATCAAACAAAGCCCGGATTTGATTTTCAATTTCAGTAATAGGACGTTTGCCAACCGACTGATAGACCACATCGCCTGATGGGTTAAAAATGATCGTTCGGGGGACTTGACCTGTATAGTATTGACCCATCCCGTCCGGATCTTGAAGATCGAGTGAATCCACTGCATAAGGTAGAAAGTTGATACCAATACCATAACGGGCTTGAAGACTAGCAATCACCGGTGCATATTGCTTGCAATCCCGACTATCATCAACATAAAGGACTACAATGGCTGGCATCTCTCGCTTGATCGAGTCCTTAAGTGTCGTCCGAGGTGGAATCAAAGCCCCATTTGAGCCATACAGTGCAAAGATATTGCCATCGTAGCGATCATCATCAATACCAGCCCAGGCAGGCATGGCCCAACTGGATACTAGTAAGCCCACAAGCATAACGGCTACCCAGATTTGCCTAATTAGTGCTTTACGATTCATAGCCCCAGTTGCCCACAACAACCCCAATACGCAGTCATGCTACCACAGGAATCTTTTGAATGATGACAACTGGGATCAGATTAGCTGAAGATTCAATCCTTAAGCAGAAAGCTAACTAACTGCCACGATAGGTGCTATATGACCAAGGGGATACCAGCAGAGGCACATGATAGTGGGCTTCAGGGTCAGCAATACCAAACTGAATGGGGACCCGATCTAGAAATCTAGGTGTAGGCAAATGATTCGTATACTGTTCAAAGTAGTCTCCTACTGCAAAAACAAGTTCATAACAGCCCAGCTTGAATTCAATATTTTGCAAGAGAGGGCTATCAGTACGCCCCTGTGCATTGGTTTGAGTTGTTTTCAATAGAATTCGGCTTGCAGATTCAAGGCTCCAAAGCTCAATGACTAAATCTGGAGCTGGACATCCATGGGCAGTATCTAAAACGTGAGTGGTTAATCGGCCTGGCATAATGCATTCTCATTAATGGATGTAGTTTAAAATATTTTCAGTTCAATTAAAGGGGCCACCCAAGATCACTTTAGCTAAAGCTTCAATCACCTCAGACTCATCTTCTTGTTGTAGTTGAGTGTACCATTGCTGGGTTTTGATCGGGTCTTTGCCATAAATTGTATTTGTTCGTTTGCGAGCTTTTAGTGTGATCTGAGCCGTGCGCTCTCGTCGAGCTATTTCATATCGCTTCAGCGCATCGGTGACACTGAGGGTAGTACTGATCAAATAACGCGTTAGCACCTCAGCATCTTCAATAGCTTGACATCCTCCTTGGCCCAAAGTGGGGGTGGTAGCGTGAGCTGCATCTCCTAACAAAGCCACCCGTCCTCTGACAAAACGCTCTAATGGGTCAAGATCACAAATCTCTAGTCGGTTTACCGTGACTCGATCTAACCGTACCATTAACCGCTGAACTGGATCAGGCCAGCCGCCAAAGATCTGTTTTAATTCAGCTGTTCGATCAGTTGGTGCCACGGTTGTACCGGCAGACATCGGACACCCAAAAAAGAAATAAAAGCGGTTATGCCCTACTGGCATCATGGAAGCTCGCTTACCCTCACCTACGTATAAGACCCAATTATCTCGATCACAGAGATCGTCGCTAGCTTCAACTAAACCATTCCAGTTCACATACCCTGCGTAACGAGGGCTAATGGCTTGCTCAAGCACATACTGACGCAGGGTCGATCGAATACCATCGGCCCCAATCAGTAGATCTCCAGTGGCTTGTGTCCCATCTTCAAACCAAGCGGTTATAGAGTGATCATCTTGTTCAACTCGCTGACAGTTGTAACCCAAGTGAATCCGCTCTGCCCCAACAGCTTCAAACAGGAGCGCTTGTAGATCAGTGCGGGCAATAGGATAAGGGCGTTGGCCTACTTTTTCAATTAATGGGAGTAAATTAATCTGGCTCAAGATTTCATCTCGATGACTGCGATATTCCATCCGGTTCATCTGGCCCCCCAAAGCAGCTAAGTGCTTACCTAACCCTAAGGTATTTAATACTTTAACCCCATTCGACCACAGGGAGATCCCAGCCCCAGCGGGTCGGATTTGATGGGTTCGTTCAAAAATCTCAACCTCATAGCCAACCCGACGTAAGGCTAGGCCAGCTGTAAGACCACCAATCCCGGCACCGATAATGAGCACGCGTAAGTTGTTCATAGGAATTAGGGCTAGTAGTCGACGCCTCGCTTCAAATCAGCTCCTTGCTCGGCATAGTGTTTATGACAGACCATCTCTGAGTGCACACCAGCTAGTTCAAAATAAGGGAGTGGGGTATGGCACCGACCGGTGATGATCACTTCAGTATCTCTGGGTTTGCGTAGCAAGGCTTCAATAATGGGATCTACATCTAGTAGTTCTAGATCAACGGTGGGATTTAATTCGTCCATGATAATCGTTTTGTAAAGACCTGATGTCATCGCGGCTCGAGCCAATTCCCAACCCCGTTCGGCTTCAACGTAGTCGATTTCTTGTTGCTTGCCTCGCCAAACAATGGCATCCCGGCCACATCGCTGGTGGTCTACTAGATCAGGATAACTTTGTTTCAAAGCTCGAATGGCAGCATCTTCGGTATAGCCGGATCCCCCTTTTAACCACTGCATGATTAAGACTCGGTGGGATAGATCTTTACTGATGCCCCGACCGATAGCCTGAAGGGCACGGCCTAAGGCGCTAGTTGACTTCCCTTTACCGGCCCCTGTATAGATCTCAATCCCAGTGATGGAAGATGGATTTGAAGTATGGGGCACTTTTCGCATTTCAGAGTGCAGATCAGCCATAGCCAGAACCTCAGGATGAGTTCCCCGCCCAGTGATGATCACTTCCATATCATCCGGTTTTTGACGCAGGCTGTGAGTGACTTCTTCAATAGGTAATAGACCTAGATCTAAAACAGGGTTAATTTCGTCTAAAACTACTACCGAGTAAAAGCCAGAGGCAATGGCCCCTCGAGCCACATCCCAGCCTCGTTGAGCTTCCTGGTGATCAAATTTGGTAATCTCATCTGGGCCAAAAAACTCCCCTCGCCCTGTCCGCAATTGATCAATCAGGTGGGGAAAGCCCCGCTGCAAAGCAGCAATCGCCGCATCTTCAGCATAAGGACGGCCAGGCCCTTTGAGAAACCGCACTAACAGCACCCGGCTAGTGGTTTCCATTTCAATCCCTAGACCAATCGATCGCAGGACAACACCTAGAGCTGCTTGGGATTTCCCTTTACCTTCACCATCGTAAACATGAATCTGACCGCGCCGACGATTCTGCCGTTGGGCTGTTGTGATACCAATATCAGCCATAATTCAATCACCCAGGCTAGAGTTATGGTCTTATCTAGAATGTAGTCTTGGCCTCTCTGGCTCACTATGAACAGAGTAAACGGACCTTTAGCTCTATAGTAAAGCCTGATCCTATCTTAAAGCTTGATCCTCTGAGTTTGGCGCCCTCAGTTCATTCTGATCATGGAATTCTCTGCAGTAATCAAAAACTTATCGTAAGCTGGAAGCAAGACGCCTATAAATTAGATTATGACTGACCACGCCGCCCCTACTACAGAGCCTAAAGCACTCCGTCGGTCTCTTCGACAGTCAGAGACTTACTTTGCCAAAGGATTTGAAGAGCATAAAGATGAGGTGCAAGGTAATCTCCAGACCACTTACCAGAGTCCTTTAATTGAACAGATCCGGGCCAATGGCTATTTTTATCAGCAAGGTGATATCAAGATCTGGTTAGCTCAGGCCTTTGGTTTTTGTTGGGGGGTAGAACGGGCGGTTGAGTATGCCTATGAAGCTCGTCGTCGTTTTCCTGACCGGCAACTCTGGATCACCAATGAGATCATTCACAATCCCCAGGTCAATCAGCATTTGGAAGATATGGGCATTCGCTTTGTCCAACATCATCCTGACGGCAGCAAAGATTTCTCACCGATCCAGCCTGAGGATGTGGTGCTGTGGCCTGCCTTTGGCGCTAGCTTACAAGAAATGCAGTTTTTCCAGCAGCAAGGCAACGAGATTGTGGATACGACCTGTCCTTGGGTATCTAGAGTCTGGAATCAGGTTGATCGACATCGAGCCAATGACTTTACCTCTATCATTCACGGCAAGTACAAACACGAAGAAACAATTGCAACCAGCTCATTTGCAAAAACCTACTTGGTTGTTTTGAATATGGCTGAAGCTGAATGGGTAGCTAACTATATCTTGAATGGAGGTGAGCGGGAAGAATTCATGCAACGATTTGACTCGGCCACTTCACCTGGATTTGATCCGGATCAGGATTTAGAGCACGTCGGTATTGCCAATCAAACCACCATGTTAGAAGGTGAAACACGGGCTATTGCTAAATTGTTTGAAACCACCATGCTCCGCAAATACGGTCCCCAGGCTCTGGATCAGCATTTTATGAGCTTCAACACCATCTGTAATGCAACCCAAGAGCGGCAAGATGCCATGTTTGATCTGATCGATCAGCCGCTTGATATCATGATTGTGATTGGTGGCTTTAACTCCTCTAATACCACCCACTTACAAGAAATTGCTCTTGAAAAGGGTCTGGTGTCTTATCACATCAATGGCGCTGATTGCTTAGGGCCTGGTAATCAGATCCGGCATAAGCCTCTACATCAAGAGATCGCCGTGACTGAACAGTGGTTACCCTCTGGACCTGTCTCTATTGGAGTCACGTCTGGAGCTTCAACACCAGACCGTATGGTTGAAGATGTGATTCAGCAGATCTTAACCTTGAAATCAGCTGATTAACCCACACTGTGATTACAACCCTACTACCTGTCTATTTACCTTTACTGGGCTGGACTCTGCTGGGGATCTTGACTTACAAGCTGATCCCTTCTGGATACCTCACTTGGGTCGGGCCACAGCCGTTAGGTCGATTCATGTATTGGGTAGGGGTGCCCATCAGTATTTTTGGGTTTATGCGGGGGGCTGATTTATCTGGATCTATCTGGCTAGCCCCAGTTATGGCTTGGTCTGCAGCATTAACAGCAGGCAGCCTAGCATTGGGTTGGATTTGGCTCAGTCAGAAGCGAGCTGTAACCTCTGCTGCTCTATCTACAGCATGGTCCCAATCACAGCGAGGCAGCTTTCAGTTGGTCTCCATGTTGGGTAATACAGGCTATATTGGTTACCCCGTCTGTTTGGCTATCGGTGGATCGGCTTTCTTTGCCTGGGCCCTGTTTTATGACCTATTAGGGACCTTGTTCTGTTCCTATGGATTAGGGGTTTGGATTGCAAGTCATTATGGCCAAAAGCAATTCAGTCAGTTTCAGGTTGCGCGTAATGTGATCAGAAGTCCTTCACTTTGGTCGTTTGGGGCCAGTTTGGCTTTAAGTCAGCAGGTTGGTCCAGATTGGTTAGAGTATGGAATCAAAGGGGCAGCTTGGACCATGATCCCGCTCAGTCTCATGATTTTGGGAATGCGATTAGCTCAAGTGCAGCAGTGGCAAAGTTTTAGCCAAGCTGGTGTAGCCCTTGCCATCAAGTTAATTATTATCCCTCTACTGGTGGGCACAAGCCTTAGTTGGTTAACACTACCCACGACTGGCAAACTCATGATCGTCTTACAGTCGGGGATGCCTCCTGCAGTAGCAACTCTAGTGTTAGCTGAAGAATATGACTTGGATCGAGATATTACCGTGACCACTTTAGCGATCGGCTACGTTATAGCTTTATTTACCTTACCTCTATGGACGCAGTTGTGGGGGATCTCGGGCTAATAGGCCAATGTTGATAAGGTTTGTTCTAAGTAGTCATGGACCAGGGCATCTAACTCGTCATTGGTGCTAGGTAAGGTCCGTCCCTGAAGCCATCCCTTGAATCCAGAACTCTCAACGATCGCTTGGCGCAAGGATAACCAGGTCGCTCGCTCCGAGGAAACAGGTGAGGAAACAGTCATAGACTAACTCATAAAACTACAGTTCTAATTTAATCGATTTAGAGGGGCAGGTAAAAGAGCTTATTGATACTTTTCTAAGTTTTTATGCTGTTGGAACTGAGAGCACACCCAACCATCTTGGGTTAGGTATCGATTAATACATTTAAGAATACTTGAGAATACTAATGATCCGTTGATTAGCTGCTTGAGTCTTATGAAACTTTCGAACGAATCTTTACTGTAGAATCTTTCTACAAAGCAATAGTGGGTCAATTTAACCTATTGAACACTAGGTCAGATCTGGCTCATCCATTACTGATTCATTCATCAAGGTTGAGACTTCGTCCATGACACTATCTCCACCTGGCATCGTGTAAAGAGTCTCATAAACTTCCATCAAAAATTTAACATCGTGCTTTTGGTCACGAGCTAGTTGTAGAACACGATCAATAGTTTCACTATTAGCTGTCCCCATTGCTGTCAAAGCTGTAGCTAAGTCTACCTTCTCTCGTGGCTGTTCAATGGTTAGGATCAGTTGGTTCACAGCTTGGGTGATCGACGGAATAAACGCATCACTTAGACCTGAAATTATCATCTTGAGCCGATAACATGTCATAAATCTCAAGTTTGGAATTGATGTGGTGCGAATAACCTCAAGAAATGCCTCCACAACTTCCAGGTTTCCCATAGTTTGTTCAAGTTGTTGTGATGCTTGCATGGCTTCACGTTCAACAGAACTATGAAGTTGATCAATCTCTACAGGCAGAAGGTGGAAATCAGATAGGCATTGGTGAAGTCGCCCCAACCATTACTAAGCTTCAGAAACTCTCTATACGATCTGGGTAATTGAACTCCTAATCGTGACTCAGCTACTTGAATTTGATCCTCCGAGGCACCAGGATGCCCCAGCCATTGAGCCTTGATCATTGCAGCAGGTAGATTTCCCCGAGCTTCATCAGCAGTTCTAGCCTGACTTAAACGTTTTAAGAGATCTGACCAATTATACATATGTTTTATTCCTTAGCTTCACCTTGAAAGATTCCCAAAAGTCTAAACAAAGCGACAGCAGTAGGTACAGGAGCACTGACGAGAGAGCTAACCTCTAGCCTTTGTGGCTAACTACACTTGGTTAGGGGTAACAGGTGTTTAGTGTAATTGACTAAAGCTAGTGACACCATCCCATCCAATTGCCTCTGCACTCACAGCTGTAGTTCGCTGTTCAGCCCCTAGCTCTTACCCTGACTGGCATGGCTCTGAAGCACGTTGTGAGGAGATCTACTCCTGCATGCCTGCATAGAGTAACCGGGCAAACAATCGGGCCCCATCATCTACTTTGAGTTCTGCGTAAGATGGGGGGTTGCGAATGCCCACTACTCGTAAATCTGATAGCAATTCAGGATGGAACTGGTTGGTAAATGAACGACGAATGATGCGCGATTCATAATCTTTGTAATAGATACAAGTTGCGGCACATTCGGTCACGACTTCATCATCGGTTACTGTTGAACAGAGGATCTTAACAGCATAAGGCATCTTGTTGAGCCACGAAATTGGACTATCTGTCACGATGTGGCGGTAGGGCACCACAGCCTCATGGAGCAGTCGGTAGGCCCAATTAGCGAAAAGAATGGCCTCCTCGTTCACTGCATCGGTGTGGAACATAGCGATGTTGAGGTGACTTTCATACTGGATTGAGGTATCAATGACGCCCTCAAAATCATGGGTTGTGACTTCGTGAGCTAAAATTAGCTCTTCAGGGATTTCCGTTACCCTAATATCAGGTGAATTATAAGAGTGCAGTGTACTATCGCCCACCTCCTGAATGTCATTAGACCCCACGGCAAATTCAGCATGATTCCAATTGTCAGCCACTAAGCGACCGGTTTTTTTCTTTATCTTCAAGGTTTCTCCCACCGCTTGAATTCGCAGGCACACTTGCTTGAGAGACTTCAGGGCATTGTCAGTGGGGTCAAACTTGAGGGTATCCAGGGCCAGGACTTGCGTGACTGCCCGCTGGATCAGGCGGATGTGGGCTTGAGCGGCAAGCTGATGCCCAAGGCAAATGAAAAGAGCAGGGGCACTAGTGGGCGATCGGGCCAAAAGAATCCGCTGGGTCAGGGCTTGCAAATCTTCCAGGGATACTTTACTGCCAGTAAAGGTAGCAGGATTGCGCACAGAGGGATCGCCTCCTTCCATCACAATGGCCACACCAGAACTAATGATTGAGACTAATTTCTCCAGATCCAGCAACCCCGTCGACCAAATCGGAAACAGAATTGAGTCAAGGTCGGCCAATTTTTGTGCCAGAAATGCTGCGTTGAGAGATGCCCTCACCTCTTCTCCCATCAGATTACGACCTACATGTTCCCACGGTTCGATAATGGCCATCGCGTTCCGATAAAGCTGGGGATTTTGCATCAAAAAGTGGAAATCAGCCATTGAATTCACCACTTTCTCTAAGGGTCTTCCTCTTCCCCACTCAAAGGTTTCTTGTGCTTGCAGAAGAGAGCGGTCGCTCAACGGATCGGGAGATGTGCGATCCTTGAGAAAACAGCCTAGAAAAATATGGGCCGCTTCAAAATCAGAATCGCCCTCGCTCAAGAATCCAGGTTTGAGATTCCAGTCTGGAAGGTAAGGTTCAGTCATAGACATCGTGCTTCAGTGGTGATGGGATGGTAAGTAAAGTAGTTGATGAGGCGCCAATCGAAGTCAAAACTTTACAAAGAATATTTTTTCCAAGGCTAATTACAGAGGCGGATCTTGAGAGGAAGCTTAGTCTGCTAACTCAGATCTTTTCTAGAGGCAGGGTTGGGGACAGACGAATCACGAATCAATGGAGGAGCCACAGGACGGAGCGATTGTTGCCTACAGAGATTTTATACCACTAGACAGGCCTTCAGAGCGGCACAATCGGGGGGGCATTAGCAGCAGTGCAGGACGGAGTCAGCGTGTGGACTTCAAACTTATAACCAGCACGCCTTCGCCTTATGATGTGAACTGTTGCTTCTACGGAACAGACTATTACTAATGATCATTGAGAGACATCTTGTGAGAGCTGAGTGTAGAGTTGGATCACACTGGTAATGTTGTCGTTGCCATAACCATGATGATGGGCCTCAGTATAAACACTATGTGCTGCCTTTGTAATTGGACTCCAATCTGGTATTGCCTCTAAGGCGTACCTCAGATCTTTTTCTACTAATTCAATTGGAAAGAGGGGGGCAAAGCGTTGAGCCAACATAGCCTCTGCGGCCACTTTAGCTGCCAAGCTACAGACAGGTGTGGCTGAAATTACGTCAAGACCTCTAGCAACTTCAACGCCATTGCAACTGAGTAGGCCGATTAACTCTCCCATGACCGCAACCTGGACGCTGAATAGAGTATTGACGGCTAACTTAACAGCAGCCCCGCTACCAGCAGCTCCAGTATGATGAATCGTTGCTCCCATTTCTTTTAAGATCGGTTCGGCTTGAGCCACAACAGCAGCCTCTCCACCCACTAAGTAGATCAATTGAGCTGCTTCTACTTGAGGTCGAGATCCAGCAACTGGAGCCTCTAAAAATGAGACTTGGTGGTGGTGACAAATCTGGGCTAGCTCTTGAGCCCAAGCTACTGTAATGGTAGAACTTTCAATAGCAGTGGCTTGAGGTTTTAAACTGGCTACTACACCGCTATCGATCCAAACCTCGCGGGAGGCCTGATCATCACGAACCATACTGATTACAATATCGGCTGATGCTACAGCTGTGGATGGTGACTGAGCCATATGTGCTCCCTGATCCACTAGCGGTTGGGTTTTAGCCGTCGTGCGATTCCAGACTGTAACGTCATACCCTGCCTTCAATAGCAAGGTAGCCATCCGGGATCCCATCGCTCCTAGGCCTAAAACTGTAATCTTGAGATCTGACATGATTAACTCCTTCACGTAATATTGACAACAACTTCAATGGCAAGATTAAACTTTTGCGACTACTTTCACAAAACCTACGTGCTTATCCAGTAATAGTCTCTAGGCTGGTTTTTGCTTGAAATTAATTAAAGGCAGTATTGCCAATCTCATACGTAGCTGGAGCTAAAATTGGATGCAGCTTTGACAAGAATCCAAATGTGGCAATGGAGGCTTTGATCTGAGGCTGAGAGTCAACTGGAGCCGTTTCTTTGGTATGATTGGAGAACATGATGTTTGTCCCGATTTAGCTATGACCCTAGCTTAGCGAGTCTTCAAATAAGGATAAAGATCGTTTAAGACATCACAGTCGTGACAATTCTGCAAGAATGGATATTGAAAGCCTGCAGGTGTTTATTGAAGTTGCTCGTCGGGGTAGTTTTGCTGCAGTAGCTCGAGATCGCGATCTAGATCCTTCTTCGGTATCTAGGATTATCTCAGCATTGGAAGATGAGTTAGGCCTGCGCTTATTTCAACGGACTACCCGACGCATGGCTTTAACTGAAGCTGGAGCGATCTATGTGAACCGCATTGAACAGGTGATTGAAGATCTAGCCCAGGCACGAGAGGCCGCCCTTGCCTTAAACTCGGGTCCCATAGGGTTACTACGATTAACTACATCAGTCGCCTTTGGACTGCGGTATTTGGTACCGTTGCTACCTCAGTTTCGAGTTCGCTACCCTGATTTAAAAGTGGAATTACTGTTGACAGATACTAACCTTGATCTGGTGTCTGACCGGATTGATCTTGCTATTCGTTTAGGGCCTCGGATCAAGGCTGATGTGATCCGGGTTAAATTATTTGATACATTGTACCGAGTTTGTGCCAGCCCCAGTTATCTCAACCAGGCTGCTCCTCTAGAAGCCCCACCTGATCTAGAAGCCCACCGCTGTTTACTCTTTCCACTACCTGGGTTTCGGTCCCAATGGATGTTTCGGGATGGAGCCGGCAAGATAACAACTATCCAAGTGGATGGGGATATTTTAATCTCAAATGCTCTGGCTCTACGAGACTGTGCTCTAGCTGGATTAGGACCGGCACTCCTGGCGAATTGGCTGGTTGACTCTGATCTGAAAGCGGGTCGTCTGATTCAGTTATTTCCGACTTATACCGTTACTGCCACTGAATTTGAGACTTCTGCCTGGCTCTTGTATCCTTCCCAAACCTTTCTACCCCATAAAGTGAGCGTCATGGTGGATTTTCTGAAGCAGCAACGACCCCTCTCAGACGTCTAGCTACGTTAGGTGGAATACACGTAAATTGATCCAACAACCTCTATACTCGTTGGTGATGCAATGGCTAGGTAGGTTACAAGATGACACCCACTCTTAAGCGCTCTGTCGTTTGGATAGAAGTGGCTAGTGCTGCACTATTAGTTGCTTGTTCGTCTTCTCCCAGTAATGTGGTGACACCGACTTTGATTTCGGATACTGGGTCATCAGCTTCAGATGATCAAGATCTCACGTCACTGAGTTTTCTAGCTGAGGTCAAGTCTGAAATTGATCGTGACCCTACACAAGCTCCAGTACCTGACTCAAATCTAAGCTTGACTCAAACCTTTGAGGTATCTACCACCGCAGATAGCGGACCCGGATCGCTACGCCAGGCCATTCTGGATGCGAATCAAGCTCCTGGTGCCGATCGAATTACGTTTTTACCGGGCTTACAAGGGACAATCAACTTAGCGTCTCCTTTACCTTCCATTACCGATGATCTTGATCTTCAAGGTCCGGGTGCCTTTCAACTAGCCATTAGTGGAGGGACAACAGTCACCATCATAACGATTGAGCAGACAGCTACCGTCCAAATCAGTCGGTTGACCTTTGCGGATGGATCTCGAGGGATTTCTAACTTCGGTACGTTGACGTTGGCCAATAGCATTTTGCTAGGTAATACTCAGGATCAGCGTGGGGCCGCCCTGTACTCTGATAACTTAGCTACTGTCTCAAACAGTATTATTACTGGCAATACAGCTCCTTTAGGGGCGATCTACAGTCGAGAAGGTAGCTTAACCGTTGAAAACAGTCTGGTTATTGGTAATACCGGAGAAGGTATTCGTAGTAATCGTGGGATTGTTGATGATCCAACTGCTGGAGAGTTAAATGTCTCTAATAGTCTTATTGCCAATAATACCGATCAGGGTATTGTTTCTAGCGGATCCACAACCATTGCTAGCAGTATTATTTCTGGCAACCTGAACTCGGGACTGAACTTTGAAGGAGGTAGCTTTCTAGTTTCAAACTACACGGAAACCCAGGTAACGATTCGTGATTCCACCATCACAGGGAATACAGCTTCCAATGGGACTGAACGATCGTTTGTTGGCGGTGGCATCCGAACCGAACGTCCCACAACCATCATCAACTCAACCATCAACTTTAATCGTGCTGAACAAGGGGGTGGCATCTTTAGCGATGACAGCTTAACTATTCGTAACAGTACGATCAGTAACAATGTTGCCTCAGAATCTGGAGGTGGTATCACCCAATATGGGTCCACTTACTTTGATTTCAGAGGATTTCGGGTTGTACGGATCTTAGGTCCATTAACCATCACAGATAGTCAGATCACAGGTAATTCTGCTTCAACCCAAGGGGGTGGCCTGAGTAACTTAGGCGGTCGGGTAACGCTAACTCGAAGCACGCTCAGCGGCAATATTGCCAACAGTCAAGGTGGGGCCATCTATAATGGGATTAATCCTCCTGATGCCTATGGTGGGATCTATTTTCTTGAACTTGAAACTGTTGGCACGATTACCAGTAATGGTTCACAAGTCCAAGGTAATTTAGCAGCGGCAGGCGGTGGTATTTTCAATAATGGCACCCTCAACCTGAATTTTAATACCTTTTCAGGCAATCTCATCAATAACATTGAAGGCCAGAGAACAGGATTGCGCCTGGGTAATACTCCATCTGCTTGTAATCAATCAGCATCTTGCTAGTCACTTAGGTCTAGGCCATCTGTAAAGATGCTCCAGATTATTAGCTTATCCTACGCCTTTTGCCACTTTTTTAAAGAATTGGCTCACAGCCGAAACTAGATTGGGTGTTACTTCAGATTGAGCTGGGATATTGGCCATGAAAGTATGGTAGTCATCGAGGAGCTGATGTTCTTCCGGTGAGACATTATCATCGGCGATCAGTAAATTCCCAATAGCTCCCAGGAGTTTCATCCGATCAGCTTCGGAGGCACCTGCCAAAAATTCGATCATCCAGTGTTCAGTTTCATCTAATGACACTGGTTTTTCTAACATAGTTCGCAAGACAGGATCTCGATCAAAGCCATAGCGCTCCAATAGTGTTTCTAGATACTGAATTTCACTCGGTTCTAAATGACCATCAGCCCACGCTGCACCGACTACTACTTTCATTAACAACTGATTGTGAATAGCTGGATCCATAGAGATTATCCTCTTTGCTTTACTTGGCAATAGCTCTGTTGGTGAATAGAGATTACTGGGTCTGTTACAGCGAATCTACGGACGGCTAAGGAGTATACAGAATCCTAGGCTAATCCAATTTACCTGGGTAGAAGTCAGGTCTGCAAGTTTTAGCTCTTGGGCTGAATCCAACAGGCGACTTGATGAGATGGCGTGATAGCTTCTAATCTAGGTTTTGATTGAAAACACGCATCTTGGCTGTACTGACAACGAGGAGCAAAGGCACAGCCGCCAATCGGTTGACTCAAGTCAGGTGGTTGGCCTGGAATTGCCCTCAAACGAGAGGATGACTGACCCAGTAAGCCTGGAATACTCTGTAACAACCCAATGGTATAAGGATGTCTAGGATGATCATACAATTCCCTCACTGGAGCAGCTTCTACAATTTGGCCAGCATACATAACCATAACTCGATCCGCTAAACCAGCTAATAGAGCCAAATCATGAGTGATCCAGATAATCGACATCCCCAATGTTTGCTTGAAGTTTTTGATAAGAGCAACAATTTGGGCCTGAAGAGTGACATCTAGCGCTGTTGTGGGTTCATCAGCAATCAATAAGGCCGGCTGACAGCATAGAGCCATAGCAATCATCACTCGCTGTCGCATCCCACCCGAAAATTGATGGGGATAGTGATCCAGCCGTTGCTGAGGATCAGGAATACCCACCTGGTCTAGCCAGTGGATGGCTTGGTGCCGAGCTTCTTTAGCATTAACGTTTAAGTGCTGTTGTAAAGCTTCTGTAATCTGACGACCAATTGTTAACACAGGATTGAGGGAAGTCATAGGATCTTGAAAGATCATGGCAATTTGACGGCCTCGAAGTCGGCGCAGGTCATCGGGTTTAGTCTGAAGTAGATTGCGCTGCTGAAACCAGATTTCACCGTCCACAATACGTGCGGTACGAGCTGACAGTAACCCCATGATCGCTAGCATAGTGACAGACTTACCAGAGCCTGACTCTCCCACCAGACCTACGATTTCACCTGACTCAAGCTGAAAAGATACTTGGTTAACAGCGTGGATAATAGTCTCATGAGACCTAAATTGAACTTGAAGTCGGTGTACCTGCAAAACAGACATAGCAGAATTAGTTTGAGTCAAGCTGATTACGCAACGTCAGTAAAGTTGACCATCGTGGATCATGGATAGGCTTCGCATCACCTTGAATCCCCATTCCTGGACAGTCCTCTTGGCAGGGGAGTTGGTTAGGCAGGTGTAAATAGAGGTTTTGATAAACCCAATCTTCAACATCAAATACACCATTAGGGGTGATTCGCTCCGCTAGATCTTCAGGGTCCAATTCCAGCTCTGGGGGAATATCGGTGGGTAGCGCTTCGATCACAAGGAGTTCTTGAAATTGGATCGTTAACCGATGATTAAATTGTTGGAGGCAGCGATGGCAGGTTAGGGTCACAATAGTATTAGCAATACCTGAAACATCCAAAAATGTCTTTTGGTGCGTTAGTGCCACCTGGCCTTCGACTGGTATCAAGCTGTCAAAGCCATTAAAAAATTGACTAAAACTCAAGGTCTTGGTGGCTTTTGGGGCTCGTTTGAGTTCATCAAGCCGAATCGGTCTTAGCATGATGGTCTCCAGGGGCATTCAGAATGAACGGTTAGCCTAAGCGGGTTCGGACGATTGGGGATCCAGGTGACTAGGATCAGATTGAGCTAATCGCACAACTAGACGTCGATGAGGTTCTCGACCATGGCTAAAGGTTTCTAAATCAGCAAATTCTGGATCGCTCAGTAACGTATGAACTTGGCGCCGTTCTGCTGCCGATAAAGCTGTAAATTCGTAGTCTTGACCTGTTGATCGAACCTGTTCCACAGCGGATTGTGCCATCTGACGGAGTTGTTGGTAACGTCTCTGTCGATAGCCATCTAGCTCAATGGTGTAGGAGCGCTGGTGATCTGGGGATTGATGTAGGTTAAGGAGGGTATTCGCTAAATACTGAAGTGCATCTAGGGTGATGCCAGCATCCACGTCCTGAGAATCTGCGGAGGTAGGTTCAACCACAACTTGCCCCAGTAATAAGGAGCGTTGAAAATCTGAGAGGCTCTTAGTGTTAATTTCAAGATCCTCTCCTACAACCTTGACAGTTGTTGTGAATCCCATACACTCTAAAACTTGCTCCAGCCACTTCCTTGCAGGCTCTAATGCAAAGTTGGAATCAGATTCTGGAGCTGAACTATCTAAATTGGATTCGATGGCATCGGAGTAACTCATTCCAGACAACCCTCGACAACATGTGTTGACGACTAGAGAGGTTTACAGAGAGGTTTAGAGAACTACAGGGTACTAAGGTTCAAAGGGTAGGGACTCGCGTTCAATAGATTGCTGTTTAGAGCGATCTTTGGCTTTAGCTTTGGTGTCAGCGTCATCCTTATCCTCTGCCTCGGCGTCAGTTGCAACTTCAATCGTTTGACTACGGCGCTCATCTTCGACCAGCCCCTGCAAGTTTTCTGGTAAGGGTTCCTTAGAGAGCAAATAAGTCTGAGCGGTTTGAAAAATGTTAGATACCAGGATATAAAGTAAGACACCAGCAGGGAGTGGGAAAAACAGAAACATACCCGAGATCAGCAAGGGTGTGATCTTGTTGATGGAGTTTTGGCTGGAATTCGCATCAGTATCTTGGCCCTGACTCGTCAAAGTGGTATTGAGATAGACACTGGCCCCAAACACAATGATCATAGCCAGAATATCCCAGTTGACAGAGTTATCGTCGTTGAGAACGCCAACGGCCCCTAATTTTTTGATAAAGAGGAATCCTTTCTCAGCGGCCAACCCAGGAATTGAAGCCTGTACGGTGACATCACCGGGTTGCAAAGCGACTAATGAACCATTAGTGGGATCAAACTGGACTCGCTCAGCTCCGTTGGTTACCGTCCAAGACGCAATTAGTTTTTGGGCATTGGCCCCCGTTTGCTCTAGTAGAGTACTGAATGGAGTCCCCTCTAGATCTTGGAGTTGGAACTGAACTTTTTCACCTACACCAACAACCTTGCCCTTGGGACTCAAGATCTCCAGTGGTTCATGATAGGTTTCTGTCAAAAAGACATTCTTACTATCACTGATAGCAGGGGTATGCACGACTTCGGCAGCGACATCACTCGATAGAATTTGCAAGTTAAAGTCAAACGTAACCGGCGCAAAAGGCGATCCTCTCAAGGTTGTAAACAGAGCAATCAAGATCGGCATTTGCAACAATAAGGGTAAGCAGCCCCCGAGTGGATTCACATCAAGCTCTTTGTAAATCTCAGCCTGAGCTTCCTGCATCTTGCGCGGATCATCTCGATAGCGAGCCTGGATTTCTTTCATCCGCCGCTGCATGACAGGGTTAACTACTTTCATCTTCCGCATGTTGCGGATCTGTCCCACGTTGAGAGGGTAGAGAGCTAAGCGAATCACTAAAGTGAGGAAAATAATTGCAAGTCCATAGCTAGGCACAATTCCATAGAAAAAATCCAGGATTGGCAGCATGACATTGTTTGAAAGAAATCCAACTCCGAAATCCATGAGGGCTGCTGGCTAAAGTCCGTAATCTATTGTAGTAGGTCTAACCTATTTATGACAGATCGTTACTGCTACAGTTTCATGCCCCAGCTAGATTAGGTGTCTGTAAGAGTGCATTCCCATCATGGTAGTTATCTTCCCCAGGTAGCTCGGGTTAAAGGGATTCACAATGCTGAATGGCTCGGTTGAGGATCTCAGTACCGTGCTCCACTGTCTCTATCTGGCAAAGTTCTCCACGGAAACCCGCAGCGCCTCGAAAATCTTTGACATACCAGGTCATGTGCTTGCGAGCCTGACGTACCCCTGAGACCCCCTTGTGCTGCCATAACCCTTGCAAATGTTCAATAGCTAGCTGCAACCGCTCTTGAATAGTAGGTTTAGGTTTAAGCACTCCAGTTTTCAGGAAGTGGTCAATTTCGCCTACTAAGAAGGGATTGCCCATAGTAGCCCGTGAACACATGACGCCATCGGCTTCGGTTTGCTCTAAGCACTGAATAGCAGCCTCAATTGAAAAAATATCACCATTGGCAATGACGGGAATCTCCAGAGCCTGCTTGACTTTCTTGATCCAATCCCAACGAGCTACACCGTTAAAGCCTTGAGATCGAGTCCGACCATGAAGCGTTAGTAATTGAGCCCCTGCTGATTCTAGGCGTTTAGCAAAATCTAAGATGTTGATGTCTTGATCAGACCAACCTAGACGGGTTTTGACCGTGACGGGTACCGGAACTGCTTGAACTACTGACTCAACAATAGCAGCGGCTGTATCGGGATCACGAAGTAAGGAGGAGCCTCCCCCATTTTTAGTGATCTTGTTAACAGGGCACCCCATATTGATATCAACAATATCAGCCCCTTCATCTACAGCCATTCGGGCCGCTTCTGCTAAAAACTGAGGCCGACAGTCAAACAACTGAATCCCAATAGGATTTTCATTGGGGGCTACCTCCATAATTCGGGGGAGATCTTTCGCATAGTGGAGACCTGTTGCATTGACCATCTCGGTGTAGACCAAGCTTGTCGGAGCATAGCGGCGCACCAATTGGCGAAATACCTTATCAGTCACCCCAGATAATGGCGCCTGAAATACACGGCTATGGACTGGATAGCTCCCAATCATCAAGGGAGTAGAGAGGCGGTTTTTTAGCTCAACTGAAAGCTCAGCACTCATCCCATTCACCTCAGTGAAGGCTCAAATCAGTGTCTCTAAATCAGTGCTCTAAACGTTAGTTACTATTGGTCACGAGATGCCCCAACCCAGACTAGGTGTTGTTGGGATCTCTACCCTTCTTTGTTAACAAAATAGAGTAACCCCATAATGCGAGCCCGTTTGATCGCAATGGTGAGATCTCGTTGCTGCTTAGCTGTTAAGCCTGTGATCCGCCGAGGTAGAATCTTGCCTCGCTCAGTCACAAACTTTTTCAGCAGTTCAATATCTTTGTAATCAATGGGATCACCAGGTTTAACTGGCGACATCCGCTTGCGCATATAAGCCATGATTGCACCTAAAGACTACTAGTCGTAACAACAAGTTGTGAGATTTACTTGATCTCTTTGTGCACAGTGTGCTGATTGCAATGAGGACAGAACTTTTTCAGCTCTAAACGTTGAGTGGTGTTTCGCCGATTCTTCATCGTGGTGTAACGATTAACACCTGGTGAGCGCTTATTAACATTAGTCCGGCACTCGGTACACTCAAGGGTGATTACCAAGCGAACGCCTTTTGCTTTAGCCATGATAGGTAACTAGAATTGAGCACAATCGTTAATTATCCAACTTTTTCTTGATTGTATCAACCCATTTTTGGGCTTGTTTGCCTCCATCTTGGCGAATGCCCTTGGTGGATTGGTCTAAATCTTTACTGAGTCGCTTAAATTGATCAGAGAGATCGGAAACAGTCTCATTTTGTTTCGCAATGGCCAATAAATTCTCTGCAGCCGCCTTAAGATCTTCAGCCGCTTCGCCTTGCATGGCCTCTTCTAACCACTCGCCTGCTTTTTGATCCAATTCAAACCCAGAATCAGCCTCAACAACTTTGGTTCGACCGGCTCGATCGTGAATAGTTTGACGCTTCTCTTTGTCAAAAATAGCAAATAACGTATCTGCTCCCAGAGGCACGACGAGAGACTCAGTCAGGATAAATAGAGAGGTTACTCCTTCCCGAGCTACAGACCGAATTAACGTGGGTGCTTGATCTGTTTCAGTATCCACTGTCTTGATGTTTAGTAACCATTTTCCTAAGCTTTGTCCAGCAGGCCGAGACTGGAAATACCCCCGATTCACCAACCATGTTGCAAAGAATGCACCATAACCCACCACACTGACTGTCTCAGCGCCAACCCCCATGGCAGCCGCAACACCCTGAGCCACATAGGAAGCCCCTAATCCTAGACCAAAATCCAACGCAAATGACCCAATCCGTTTTTTCCAAGATGCCAGCTTAGGCTCGTCACTTGCCTCAGGTTGAGCGGCAGGTTGGGGATCCGGTTGGGGATCCGGAGCCGGTAAGGCTGAAAATGACCTCCACTCCTCAGTTCGCTCAGCTTGTTTGGTTTGAGGCCGATCTGGGAAGCGTGAGCGTTGGGGATTGGCCCGTTGAGGGATGGGTTGCTGAGATTGTGATGGGCTTTGAGGGCGAGGGGGCCGAGGGCGAGGAGGCTGAGAACGAGGGGGCTGCTGAGGTTGCTGTGAGTAAGGCCGTTGAGGGTGTGAGTTGGGGTCGGTCATGTTACTTAAACAGAAGAGGTGTTCTTATCCTAGCTCTAACATTGGATGGATCGGACTGACCACTGACACATCCAAGATTTAGTTCCTGGGATCTGGAGCAGTAAGCCAGGCATCTACCCTTCGATTTTGATCTCTCCAGCTTGGACTTTGTCCTGAAGCTTTTTGATCAGTTTAGTTTCATCCTCTGAGATGATGCCATCGGCCATGATAGAGTCTGTTAACTTTTTAAAGTCACCCATACTCAACTTGCGATTCCGGATAGCATGGGTAACCATCTGTTTGATCTGGGATTGATCCTCCATGGGAGACTCCTTGAGATACGAAGCTGCTCAGTTACAATGGCAAAATTCAGTTTTTGCTACTGCCTCAATTTACCTTATTCCTTGCACATAGGTGTACTCCACCAATGGGGGGGGATCTTAACAGAGGCCTTCAAGACTTAACTCAAGGCTTAACTGTAGAATGCTGTGACGATAGACAGGCTGTTACAGGCGGTGACTGTCCTGCTTTCCACATCCACAAACTCTCCAGCCCAGAGTCAATCAAAGGGTCAGGATCTACCCCCAACCAACCGTAGGGATCAACAGGCCTAAATTGGTTTAAGCGGGATGAGAAGCGACGAACTTCAAAATGAAGATGAGGCCCTGTGGAGCAGCCCGAGTTTCCGGAATAGCCAATGAGGTCGCCAGCTTGAATCCAATCGCCTTCTATAATTGATAAGTGTGAGAGATGGGCATAGAGAGTTTCAAACCAAAGTTCACCAACTCGATGTCGTAGTTTGACAGTCAATCCTTGGCGATCTTGATCTAGTAATGGGCAATAGGTATTAGGTTCGGAGCGGGCTAGGATCACCTTTCCAGAGGCAGCAGCTAGAATCGGAGTTCCCTCTGGCATAGCCCAATCGTAGCCTGCATGGCCATCACTTTTGGCACAGGATTCCTCTAATCCAGGCACACGGATTTCCCCAGCCACTGTAATAAAGTGCCCTGGATCTTGAATAAGTTGGGGTTGGTGGTGATCAAATCCATTGGTCAACTCAAAGGTGCCAGTAAAGGGGGCTTCAAGCAGTGGAAGCATCAGTGGCGGTGCGCTCACCAGGTGTTGAGAGTCTAAAGCTGGATTACTAAAAGGCGGACGGCTAAAAGATGGAGTAGAAAATCCTAGTTCCCCCCTCAATGGCTTGTGGCCTGGATCAGAGCGTTGATCCATTAGTTGATCCATTGTAGGTTTAGGTTGATGTTCTATGGGTTGATGAGTTTGAGAATGAGTGAAGGGTTTGATGGTATCATCAAGATTGACGAGGTCATGCATTAAAGTCTGATGCTGGCGGACCTGTGATTGAATGTTCAGATGTTGTTGAAGTAAATTTTGGTACTCCTCCCATACGGTTTGTCGACTGGGATACAGATGTTCTAATATAGCTGTGATTTGCAGAGCTTGTCCCCAATCTTCTTGTTCGATGGCAGATAGTAGAGCTTGAGTTAATTGATTTTCAATAGGCAGTTCGACTGAGGTTTCAGCCTGACTCCACAGCATCCCCACATTAAAGTAGGCAATCAAGAAAACTATCCAAGGCAGAGCTTGGGGTAACTGAGGCCATTTCATAGCAGCGGTAACCCAGCAAAGCTAAACCTGGATTGACTGAACATCTGAGAGACGATCATGCTGACCCTGTTGAGATATTGATTACTGTTGATTTTAAACAGATCCTGCAGTCCAAGCCAGATCTTACCTTTAATACAACCTTGATCCTTTGATGTTCCATTAGGTTGAAGATAGTTTTAGTTAAGAATAGTCTAACGCTTGGCGATGCTAGCTAGATCAGTTACCTTAAGGTTTATATCCTTAGTATGGCTATGTGGGATGAATCACCCAGGTAAAACCATTGTTGATAACCGACGCGCTCGCTTTGAGTATGAAATCTTGGAAACCTTGGAGGCTGGGCTAGTCTTATCAGGAACTGAGGTGAAGTCCATTCGTGCCGGTCGGGCCAATTTGCAAGATTCGTTTATTCAGATCCGGCAACAGGAAGCTTGGATTTTAAATATGCATATTTCACCCCATAACACAGCTAGTAAAGTGTTTAATCACGATCCCACCCGGCGACGTAAGCTCTTACTTCACAAAAAAGAAATCAATCGATTAGTCGGTATGGTCGAACAAAAGGGTCTAACCATTATTCCCCTCAAATTAACCTTAAGCAAAGGCTGGATCAAAGCACAAATTGCTGTGGCTCGTGGTAAAAAACTGTATGATAAACGTGAGAGCTTGAAAAAGAAGCAAACTCAACGGGAAACAGCTCGAGAACTTAAGCAACAAGCTAAAGTCTAGTGTTTAGCTCCAAGGGATTGAAATCCAGGTCCCTGGTCTCAGAGTAATGTGCCAGAATGTTAGTAGGTTAATCAAACCTGGATCAAAACTTATAGCAGCAAACAGGATGAGTTGTGGGCATCAGTCGGATTGAACAACCGTCAAAAAAAACCTATGGTTACTACGTAAGACTATTTTGGCGGGGGCAGCAATTTGCGAAGTTTTTCTCAGATAAAAAGTACGGCAGCAAAGATCAAGCTTTAAAAGCAGCCGAGGATTACTTCTATCAGTTAGATGAACAGATGCCGCTTGACTCCTCTATAGGCCGAATGACTGCTCGTAACCGGAGTGGGATTGTCGGTGTAAGTCGTACTAAGGTACGGAGTCGGGGTCATGATTATGACTATTGGCAGGCTTGGTGGGGTAGTGGAGCCAATCGCAAAAGTGCTAAGTTTTCGGTTCTCAAGTACGGTGAGGAAAAAGCCAAGCAACTGGCCATTGAGTCAAGGCGTAAATGGGAATCTGAATCAGACAGTTAGGGATTGAGTTGAAGCCAGGATTCTAGCAGTGTTTCAACTAATTCAGAGAGATCAGTGGTATGTTGAGACTGAAGAAGGTGCTGCTTAACCTGCTGCAATAGCTCCTGTCGAATGTACAGGGTTGTTTTGGTGTAAATTGGATCCTCTTTAGAGGGGTGAGACGATCTGAAAGTGGGTTTGACAGACAAAGTTGACTCTGGAATTTTGTAAGCTTGGGCACTGATTTTTTTGGGAACTGGTTTGGGTGCACCATCAGATTGATCTAGCACAGAGGTGGAGGCTAGAGTCTCAGCAGGCAATGGCGAGGGGAATTCCTCAGTACTATGGGTTTCAAGCAATTTTTTAAATTTACTCATAGCTTGATCTCATGGCCAATCTCAACATAGTCACTCCAGGCCTTTTTGGCTCTCTGATCAGAGACAGCATAAACAGGGACACCTTCAAGGGCTGCTTTTTGATAAGCTACCATCCTCCGGATCCCCCCTTTAAACAAAGGTAGTTTAGCATCTTGGAGAAAATTACGAGCTTCGGCTCCATCTCGACTAGGCCAGGGTGGAATCAAAGTGAGTAATACTTTGTAATGATTAGCATTGAGAGATTGGAGGGTATCAATTGTGAGCATTAAGGCATCCAGCGCCAATGCATCAGGTGTTGAGGGCAGCACTAAGAGATCGCAGCCTGTTGCTAAGTCCTTAAGTTCATCAAATGAAGGTCTAGCTTGAGTATCAATCACAACATGAGAATACTGGCTAATCAAGGGGGGGTGGTTGTCTCTACCGGGGAGCCACTGGCAGTACTTGTCCCTAATACAGAAGACCGTGATGAAAAGCAAACGATTTAAGGGAACGAACTACCCCTGATCCAAGCAGGCC
>CAYSWV010000046.1:21249-35674 GCA_964434865.1 uncultured bacterium | reverse complement strand
CAAAAAAATACGATGTAATGCCTAATCAAAACTCTGATGATACTGGTATATTAGTAAAAACAATACCCATTTAATTTCCGATCTGTCTTGACTTCAGGCTTTTGGTATCAAGGCCCAAACTGTAATACACAAAATTTACAAGCAACTATCAACATTCAACAGGTTAGATCTTATGCAAGGGCCATCCTCTTTAGGTACCGAGAAACTACTGAAAACCTACCTTTTGGATCAAGATATAAAGGCAGATAACCCTAAGCCAGGGATATTTCAGAGTATTTTTGAGCAAGCTGGGATTGGAATTGCACAACTATCGCCTGAAACAGGGCAATTTATTCAGGTGAATCAGTCATTATGTGATTGTTTAGGATACTCAGAAGCTGAACTTCTAGGTATGACATTGTATGACATTACTCATCAAGAACTGAGTCAAGAGTTTGATCAGCTTAGAGCTGTGTTGCTGGCGAGTAACCAAGCTATTTCTCTAGAAAAACAGTATATTACTCCTTCAGGATTATTACGTTGGGCTCAATACACGTTATCAACTCTATCCGAGGGAACAGATCGGTATACTTTACTCATATTCGAAGATATTACCAGTAAGAAAATAGCCGAGCAGTCCTTGCAATATTGTTTGGAGCTTGAATCACTATTGACAGGTATTTCAACAGAATTCTTGAGTCGCTCTATTGAAGATTTTGATGTGGCCATCCAACATACTCTAGAGGCTTTACTAGGATTCACTCAGCTTGATCGAATAGAGGTTGGGTTTTGCACGAATTCAGACGAGCAGATAGAGATAAAACACTGTTGTGCTAATCCACGACTCAAAGGCTGGGAATACGTCTGTGCTGGTAGCTCCTTCAACTTCAAACGCTTCACTTGGTTTGCTCAGTATTTACAACAAGATCAGCCTGTTCTCATTAATTCCTGGGAAACTATCCCTACTGAGGCGGTCGCAGAACGAGACTGGATCCAGACTCAAGGTCTTCAATCTTTAGCTATCATTCCATTGTTACAACAAGATACCTTGATTGGTGTCATCTTACTAGCCTCAATCCGACGTAACAAAGTTTGGATCCCTGAAGAAATTACAGGATTGTTAGCGGTTGCCGATATTATTACTGGTGCCTGGGTCCGTAAGCAAACGACTGAAGCCTTACAGCGGCGTCTTGAATTTGAACATCTCTTAACTGAACTCTCTAGTCATTTTATCAATGTAGACATTAATCAGGTTAACATACTTATTGGTCAGTCATTACAGCGATTACAAGCGTTTTTGAAATTAGATCGGAGCCATCTTTATTATCTACATCAGGATGCTAACAAGGTTGCGATCACCTATGAGTGGCAAGTATCAGGAATCGCCCTTGATCAAGAGTGCCCTTCAAACCGGCAGTTACCGTGGATCTCAAAAGCTACTTTTCAACGTCTTACTCAAATTGAACCTATCTGTTTTACTCAAAGCCAAGCTGAGGAGACATGGTTAAATCCAGAACAAGTCTTAATGCGGGAGGAAGGGATTCAACTCTTGATTTTGCTACCTGTAGCGGCAAGAGATAAGTTATATGGGATTTTAGCTCTGGATGGACACACTCCACTACCTAAACAGTATTGCTCTTCCGAGGATCTAGGCCTACTGATGACATTCTGCCATCTCTTAGCCACAACACTCTCCCAAAAGCAAACCGCGGAAGCCTTATCCAAGAGTGAAATGCGTTACCGTGCTCTAGTTGAGAATCAAATTGAACGGATTTGCAGGTATCATGCAACTACTTTTCAATATATCGATGCTAATCGAGTTTATCGCCAACAATTTGGTTTGAGTGCTGAAGCTGACTCATCCCATGTCTTTCCAAGTATTATGAGCACCTCTGATCAGAAGCAATTCAAAGATCTGATCTCAGCATTATCTCCAGAGCATCCAACGGTGACACAGGAGTGTTTGCACCAGTCTATCGATGGGACAGAACGGTGGTACCTTTGGACTCACCAAGGTTTATTTAGTTGGCAAGGCCACTTACTAGAAATGTTGAGTGTGGGCACAGACATCACAGCTCGCAAGCAATTAGAACAACAAAAGGATGAGTTTATTGCAGTTGCCAGTCATGAGCTACGAACTCCATTGTTTTCAATGAAAACCTTGATGACACTGCTATTAAAAGGTAACCTGGGTACTCTGTCACCTCAAGGGCAAAAGCTAGTTGAGCATGCAGCGGCAGATGTAGTCAGACTGGAACAGTTAGTCAATGATCTCCTAGATTTGGAACGGCTTAAATCCAACCCGACTCAATTACTGCAGTATCAAGAGTGTGTTATAGCAGACCTACTAGCCGAAATTCAAGCTCGAATGCTACCCCTAGCTCAGCAATCACAAGTTGAACTCCATACGACAGCTATCCCTGGTACCCTCTGGGCCGATCCTGATCGAATGAGACAAATTTTGATCAACTTGGTGGATAATGCGATCAAATTTTCCCCACCGCAAACCCAGATCACCCTCAGTGTAACGTTATCACTCACAGGACACACTCTTTGGCAAGTCCATGATCAAGGGCCAGGGATTCCGCTTGAAAAACAAGAGATTATCTTTGAGCCATTTCAGCAAGCTGATGGTGCTAGACCTAGACATCAACACCAAGGATCTGGGTTAGGGTTAGCCATCTGCAAGCAACTAGTCAAACAACATGGAGGCCAGATTTGGGTGGAGAGTGAGAGTTCAGGCTGCACATTTAAATTTACAATTCCTGGATCCCTGCTGTTGCAACAAGCTGTAGGATAAACGAATTATAGACAATAGCCTGTTATCCATACCGTAATCGCAATTATGAAAGTATTGATCATTGATGATGAGTTTCGCATTCGAGATGTTATTGCCATTACCTTTGATCTCATGACAAATTGGGAGATTCACGTCGCTGCTTCAGGCTGGGAAGGCGTACAGAAAGCTCAACGTTATCAACCTGATCTGATCGTCCTAGATTGGATGATGCCAGAGATGAGTGGGGCTGAAACAGTTAAGCACCTGCAATCTGATCCGAGTACTCAACCTATACCCATAATTCTGATGACTGCAATGATGAGTGTAACTGAGCAAGATGAAATACTTCGCCAGGGCGTAACGATGATTTTAACAAAGGCACTAGACCCACTTCAATTGATTCAATATTGTTCCCATGTTGTTGAGCAATCACGATCAAAACAGCAGACTTAGGTTCAATAACTAGCTCGATTTAATTGAACTATCACCCTAAAATTGAATGACCACCTACAATAGGTCTATTACGATTAAAATCAACTAGATCATTTAACAGTCATAGCCCAGGATAGTTAGCAATGACTCAACTTGACACTCGCAACTGGTTTCGGACTGCCTTCAAGCTGCAGGGATCGGTCATCAGACCCGTTTTACCTCGAACGTTGATATGTACTCTGTTTGGTGTTTTGATCACTGTGCTTTATCTAAATGGGTGGCCAGTAGCTTTGCCCGTTTTAGTTGCTTTTGTGCCCAATATTGTCTTGGGGCTGTTGCTTGTCTTTCGTACCAACACTGCCTATGATCGCTTCTGGGAAGGGCGTAAGTGGTGGGGCAGTTTGATCAATGATGTCCGTAATTTAGCCCGCTACATTTGGGTTTCCATTGAAGAACCTGAGCTGGAAGCTCGCCTAAAAAAAGAATCTGCTTTAAAAATGCTAGTTGCTTTTGCAATTTCCATGAAACTTCATCTTAGATTCCAAAGACCAAATAGAGAAGTCCAAATCTTAGTTTCAACAGCTCAGTTTGACAAACTATGCCTCATGAACAATCCCCCTTTGGAAGTAGCTCTGTGGATAAGTGACTACTTGCAACAGCAGCATCAGGCAGGTCTATTATCGATGTATCAACTCACTGCCATGCTAGGACGGTTAGATAATATGGTGAATGCCTTAGGAGCTTGCGAGCGCATTTTAAAAACTCCTATCCCTCTAGCTTATACGATCCATCTCAAGCAACTACTCCTACTGTATGCTTTATCGCTACCATTTCAATTAGTTAAAGATCTAGTATGGTTAACAGGTCCGGTTGTCGGGCTGTTCAGCTTTATTTTGCTGGGGATTGAAGAAATTGGGATCGAAATTGAGAATCCTTTTGGGACCGATCCCAATGATCTGCCCCTGGATCTCATTTGTCAAACTATGCTGCGCAACATTGAAGATCTAATTAGCCCATCTCCCTCTATGTACCAGCCTACTCAATTGAAACAGTCGTTGGACCTTGATCCGGGTTAACTCGACCAGCATTAAAATTACTCAGAAATGTGTCCACATCACGTAAGCTGAATGCAAGTTTAGTGCAAGGTACCCTAAAACCAATAGGCCCTGCCAGCGGTAGAAACAGGAGTCGAGACTGCTTTAGAGAGATCTGGACTACCTTTTCAGTGCTGGTAACAGGTGCAACTAGAGCTTGAAAATCAGTCCGCAAGCCAATGCCCATATACCATTCCCAAGGTATCAGCTCAGCTCGACCTAAGTTATTTAACTCGAACGTTTCTTCAAACAAGTTGCCCTCTTTAACAATTAAACTCTCAGCTGTCAGTTCAATGTAAGCTGTATTGCTGTTTATATTGAAAATCGATAAAGCAAAATTGGATATCGGATCTTGGGCAATGTTCATCGGATAACGCATGAGACACCCGCTCACTAAACATCAATAACGTTATTATTCTACTTTATCCTACAGTGAAATCATTCTAGGCTAAACGAGTTTCACACTGGATCTTTGCTGATTGAGTTGAGTGAGTTTGATTAAGCGGTTAAGAGTAGATAGTGCGCGGTTGCGCGTAGATTCTCAAGGAACCCAAGATAGTTGAGTGCGTCACAGAAATCACTGTCTCATGCAACCTAGACCATGACTAAACAGATTCCTGAAACTCTATCTCAACCAGCTAGACATCGAAGATCGCCACTGATGGGTATGGGTCTGACAATGCTGGGGTTCTTCAGCGGGTTTTGGGGAGTCGTGCTACCTGGATGGGCTCTCCCAGGCCAACCAGCAGTGGTGGTGACAGAATGGTTGCAAGCTCATCCTGTCTTAGATGCTGAACCCGGTGAAACACTATTGATCAATCGCTTTCAACCGGATGGATCACGATTTAGTTTTCAAGCTTCGGTGGCGCCCCCAGGCCGAATCATTAACCCGCTCGATAATGAAACCATACGTTCAGAGCGCATGACCTTTTTTAACCCCAGTGGCCTAACAGCTCAAACGCTGGAACAGGCTATCCAGGATATTTATGGTGAAGCTATTGCTGTAGATTTGGAGCAGGCAACAGAAGTGTTACGGTATCCAGCGGCTGCTGTTTTAAATGAACCGATAACAGAAACGAATGCTCTAGCTCGAGCCATTCAAGGTGTAGTTCGGCAAGGTGAGCAATTTGTCTATTGGTTGGAGCTAACTCAAAATCCAGATGGCAGTGTTCAACAAGGCCAAGCGGTGGTCTTTGAAGCTGAATGGCTGGATAAGGTGAAAACTGAATTGAGCCAACGCTATAATGTAGAGTCTTTGGATACCTCAGTTTTTCCCTAAGCTATGCCCTTAAGTCTAAGCTTATGCCCTTAAGTCAGAGTCTTTAACTGAAGCTATTTAGGATTCAGCAGTGGGACCTGGTTTGAAACACTACGTTCAAGAATAGGTTAAATCACTACTACATTTGTGATCCAGAGACTGAGTCTTCGGCTATTTTAGGATCATGGGAAATGGTCGCGCTAGATTAGCACAATCATCTCGTGTAACTTAAATACCTCTTCAGTTTATGGATTATGACTGTCAACTCTGAGACTCGCCAATCTCCACCTACTACTACCCCCCCTCTCCAAGCCAAAATATTGATTGTGGATGACAGCTACATGGTTGCTGAAATGTTATCCAACTTTCTGGGTAAACAGGGATGTACTATTGCTTATGCCTTAGATGGGATCGCTGCTCTAGAGCAGATCCGAGACAATACACCTGATTTAATTATCGCCGATTGGGTGATGCCAAACTTAGATGGATTAGGGTTATGCCAGCAGCTGCGCCAGTCCCCAGAATTTTCTTGGATCTATTACATCATGATGACGGCTCGTGAGGGTAATGACAATATGGAGCGGGCGCTTGAAGCTGGAGCTGATGAATTTTTATCCAAGCCTTTTCAAGCAGCAGAGTTGATGACCCGAGTTCGGACAGGGTTGCGAATTGTTGAACTTAGACGCAAATCCCAACCAGCACCAGATCAGCGCTCCAAGCCAGCAGTCAAAAGTCGTCAAGAGCTAGTTGCTCAACTACCCCAACGTATTGCTAGTAGTCGATCCCAATCGGTACCCTTAAGTTTATTTATTTTGCGCTTAGCCAACTTAGGAGCTTTAACCCAGATTTTATCCCCCTCAGATCGCCAGAGTTTATTAGAACAATTTTCAAGTCGTTTAGTTAATAATTTACGGGATGGAGATGATGTTTTTATCTATGATGAAGGGCAGTTTATTGTGATACTACCTGGGGCAACCTTAACAGCAGCCTTAATTGCAGCAGAGCGATCATGTACTCGGATGTTAAAAGAACCGTTTCTCACCGGATCTAAGTCAACAGAAGCCCTTATTCAATATGGTACCTCTACTCTAGAGTCATCTGATGATTCTCATGGGATGTCCCTGCTCCGACGTGCAGCTCAGGGTATGCGTGATAACCGCTCTCAAGGTGGCTTGACGTCAACACTAACGGTTACCCATACAACAGATGATCAATATCTTAAAGACCGATTAACAGTTCTTGAAGCAGAAAATCTAGAACTCCGCCTTCGGGCCAGTTTAGTCACTAAGCTCGAAAGTGAGAATCAACAACTTAAACATCAAATTCAACAACTCACCCTGCAACTGAAACAAGCTGCATCTTAGTTACCTATTGTCCTGGGTCTTAAACTGACAAAAACGGGTACCATCCTAGTACTGAGACATCCTATTCACTTGCTATGATCGTTACTGGATCAACTAAGCTCCTTGGCCTGATTGGCTATCCGGTTAAGCATAGTCTATCTCCGATTATGCACAATGCTGCTCTCGCAGCTCTAGGATTAGATTATCTCTATCTACCCTTTCCATTAACACCTGAGCAACTCACTCAAGGCGTCAAGGGATTAGCCGCCCTTAGCATTGAAGGCTTTAATGTGACGATTCCCCATAAGCAATCGATATTACCCCTGTTAAACGACATTCAACCTCAAGCTCAAATGATCGGCGCTGTGAATACCGTGTATCGTTTATCGACCCCTGATCAGGGTTGGGGTGGTACCAATACTGATTTAGAGGGCTTCTTGGTGCCTTTGCGTCAATTGTCTCCTCGACCTTGGGGTGAAATCACGGCTACTATTTTAGGATCAGGGGGAGCCGCGCGGGCTGTTATTCAAGGTTGTATTGAACTAGGTGTGACCACGATTCAAGTTGTGGGGCGTTCGTCAGAAAAACTAGTCACCTTACAAACAACTTGGCCTCAGATTTCAGGCTACTCGTGGTCTGATTTGTTACAACTACTACCCTCGACTCAATTACTCATCAACACAACACCAATCGGGATGGCCCCTCAGGAAACCCCAGTATCGGCAGACCAGATAGTAAAACTGCCCCAAACCGCTATCGTTTATGATCTGATTTACACGCCGAATCCAACTTATCTATTACAGTTGGCTGCTACCTATGGCTACACAACTATTGACGGCCTAGAAATGTTGATTCAACAAGGGGCGGCAGCTCTATCGCTTTGGCTTGATCGGAGCGTACCTATTGAGACTATGCGTCAAGCTGCTTGGCAGTATTTGATGGGTAGCTAGTAGAATTAGGGTTTGATTCCTATCAATAAAGCTAGCTCTAGCCATTTCCAATAACAATCGACATCTATAAATCCAAGAGATCGTAACCACTCCAGCTGGATTTCAACACTAAGTAACTGATTAGCTGGATCTTCCGTATCTCTGGTGTAGCCAATGGCTTGAAGAAATTGATCATGAAGCCTTTCAGTAGGGGAAGCGACATGTTCTAGATTACAGAAGATACCACCCGGCTCAAGCAATTGGTAAACTTCGGCGTAAAGGGAGCGTTTTCGAGCATGACTACAGTGATGGATGGCGAAACTAGATACGATAGCATCAAACGGGCCTAAGTCAGGAAGAGGATCATCAAAATTGTGGCTAATAATTTCGACCATTGGATCGTCGGCAAAGCGAGATTGAGCAGCTTGAAGCATAACCGGCGAAAAATCGATCGCGACAGCTGTAGCTTGAGGTCTATCTAGCTTTACAAGGGCTAACAAGCGGCCATCCCCGGTACCAAGATCCAAAATACGACGGGTACTCATGGGGACATGATCTAAGAGAACTCGTTCACCTTCAGTACGGTGAGGAATGGAATCAGCTCGCTGCAGATAATCCAGTGCATGGTGAGTATTAAGCCAGGTATTCATGCTGATGTCCTTACGAGAATTGTTTTAAACCTTCATCACAGCTACAATAAATCATTATGCATTTAAGTCTAGCAGTTGAAGTGTAATTTGATCTAGTATCGATTCAATTTGGCCCAGCTTTTGCTCTTGAGGGGTTGCTCCGATCGAGGTTTTTTGAATAGGATGATCGAGAATTTTATCAGCCATGGTTTCATACCAGTGTAGCGCTGAGGTTGCTATAGCACTAAATCGTGTCAGATAGTCTTTAGCCGCATCCATGGCAGCCTCTTGAATAGAGTCAGACGCCTTGATCTCGGTTGTCTCACTTGAGTCAGGTCGATTACGGTTGAGTAAATAGCTGGCCCCACCCAGCACCGCTGCCCCCACAGGACCTCCCAAGATAAACCCCAATCCCGTTGCAACAAGTGCAGACTCTTCAGACGATCCTGGCGGCGTTGGCTTGCGGGTTTGAATGATCTGAGGGGCCTCGGGAAAGGTAATGTGAATCGGCTTGGGATGTGAAATTTCGAAAAAGTCAGCTGCTTTGCGAATCCACTGCTCCAAGTCACGTTTTCGCACCTCCCACTCTGAAGCCAAGCTGTCCTGTTCCCAAGTTTCAAATTGTAATTCCTTCAAGGCTTGGGCTGCTTCCAGTTGATATCGAGTGAGTAGGGTTGTAATATTCAACCAGTCTTGTAGGTTTAGTAGGCTTGTTCTATAACCCTGTTTCAACAGATCCTGAGCTTTGCGTTTAATATTTGCAGCTTTCAGGCGTTTCTCATCATACTGTTGGATCTCAACTTGGAGCTGTTCAGCTTGGTTGTGGAGTTCTTGTTTCAGCGCTTGAGCCAAAGCCACTAGGCGGTGATGCTTACCACGATGAGCTGATTCCCGTTGGGATCGCTGTTGGATAGTCTGCAGAGCAGATTCAAAAATGGGCAATCCAGAAGCTTGAAGAGCAGCCTGATCACCTTGGAGCTGAGCCCGTAGAGCAGGTAGAGCATCAACTCGGAATAGATTACTGACACCTGAAGGCAGCTGACTCCGAAAACTTTCAGCTACAAATCGTAATCTCCGCAGGATTTGCTCTTGTTCTGTTGGGGTCTCAATTAGGTTTAAAAAATTAACAACAAAAACAACTGTGGTGATTCCTCGATCCTGTAACCAGTCTCGAATATGCTCTCGTTCTACCAGGGTCATCAGCTTCCGGGCATCCAATACTTGAACTATTAAATCAGCGGTAAGGAGTCGGCTTTGAACTAGAGTATTCTGAGACACTTGATCCTCAGTCCCTGGAAGATCCAAAAACTCAATCCCCGCTTGGAGTAAAGGATGCGGACTCAAAACCTCCACCTTGACCACATCACGTCGCATTTGTCTTTGCTCGTCTAGGATGGCGTAGTGCTTGAGGATATCGGTACCTAGTTCTTCAATGATCTGGCCAGAAGCAAGCTGGATCCGGGTTTTTAAAGCTTCACCAGGCTGAATTTGAATTGCTGCTCCCGTGGTTGGGATCAAATCCATCGGTAAGGTCCGATCTCCCAACAAGGCATTTAGCAGAGTTGACTTCCCATAATTGAATGGAGCAAAAATAGCAATCCTGAAGTTTGGACTTGAAGGTGCTTGTAAAATTTGCAGATCATGGCAGAGGGGATGCGAGGCCTCTAGAAAGTGGGTAGCTGTCTGGAGAGTGGTCAATAAGGCTTGGTAAGACTCATTTGTTCTAGCCATGAAGATCTCCTGAGTTAAGCTGCCAAAATCTCTTGGTAAGTGGTTTCTAAATCCTGACATACGAAAGCTGTCGCCCGCTCTAAAGACTGTAACCGGTTGAGTTCTGATTCCCGATTGATTTCATGAGTCTCTTTTTGTTTCAACAGAGCGTCTAACTCACCTCGACGGGCTTGAATATCATCGTTGATCCGTTTGATCACTTCGCGTTCGTAAGTGTCGAAACACTCTTGCACCATACCATAGATAGGTTGCCACTGTTCCTGAGCCACCTGAGGTAGGTACTTGACTAACTCTTTTTTCGTTGCCTTGACCAGTTCTTTGCGAGCATGATCAGCTTGTAAAGCGCCCAGACCTAATCCCATTAAGGCAAGGGCCACTGGACCAGCAATCACCCCGAAAATCATACTAGAAACCACTGCAACACTAGAGATTGTCAAGAAATTGAATAAAATGCTCTTCCAGTCAAAACCTGTAGCCGCCAAAGCCACCCCTGCAATATTGCCACTTGCCAAAGAGATTAGGCCCATAGCCCAGCGAGCCCAACCTGGAGAGGCATCTTCCACAGTAGTATCGGTGTGAGTCGGAATGGGTTGACCAGTTAATTTCTGGGTAATTTCTTGGGTGATCTGAGTATAGGACGCCCCATATTGAGCGGCACTGCGGGACAAATCAACAAAAGCTGTATCCAATTCCCGTTCTGCTGTCAATGTCCAAGCATAAAATTTTGTGTTTACATACTGTTGAAAAGCTTGTTGCAACTGGGCATTAAATTTGTCTCGTCCACTTTGACTGATCAAATCCATAACACTCAAGTTAGGTTGATATTGAAGAAACTCTTCCTCAAAAGTTTGCTCAAGACCTAACACATAGGACCGAAAAGAGTCAGCAATGAGTCGAGCTTTATGATCCCTCAGGGTGCGGATCTCGTCTTTAAATTGGTCTCTAATATCTGTTAATCGTTCAAACTCAGGTTCAACAGAATGGATACGGTCCTTGAGTTCATTCACACTTTGGTTGAGTAACGGAATTCGCCGATCAACAGCTTCTCGGACTCGATGATGAGCTTGGCGGGCAATGAGTCGAGCTTGACGGAGCTCAGCCACTGCTCGTTCTTGAGTGAGGAAGGTGTTGAGAGAACTCATAAAACTAGAAAACCCGGTATCTTCAAGGTCAGCGTGAGGATCCTTGAGCCGTTTGCGGAGTGCTTTTAACGCAGAAATTTCAAATACACGCTCGTGGTAAATGTCATAACCATCGACGATACAGTAATCAGCTAGGTTGGAGCGAAATACCTTGCGTAACCGATCTTCTGCTTCAGCCAGTTCGTCAGCATCATCCGGATCAATGAGGGCTTCTTTGACCTGATCCCAAGCATTAATTAAAAAGAAGATTGACAGTCCTCGGTCCTTGATGTAGTTCTCTAGGTAGCGGCGCTCTGATAAGGTACAAGGCTGAGATGCTCGCATCACAAATAGGATAGCATGGCATTTCTGCACATAGCCAAGGGATAAGGCGTTGCGGGCTTCTGTATCATTCAATCCTGGACTATCCACAATTTCAACCCCCTTTTCTAAGATAGGAAGGGGATACTCAATCTCAGCATAACTCACATCTGGAAATGCCAATTGATGATTTTGCTGCAGTTCTTTTGCTTCATCAGGATCTATCGTGTACCGAGTTTTAAAAGCCTTAAAGTCGATGATCTCAGGCTCTTTGCCATCATTGAAATAGACTTTGGCTTGCTTTTCTGGGCCATAGCGTAAAATCGTCAGCAGTGCAGTGCAGGGATTAACGTCACTGGGCAACAGATTTTCACCAATTAGAGCATTAAGAAACGTACTTTTTCCACGCTTCATGTCACCCAGAACCATCAACCGGAACACACCTTGCTTGAGGTTTTGACTAGCATGAGTAATATCTTCAACGTCTTGCTCCAGCCCCAGTTTGCCTGATCCTGACTCAGCCTCAGTCTCAGCTTGCCTCAGGGTTGTAGCCAGTTGATCTAAATGTTCAGCAATTTGATGTCGGGCTTTGACAACTCGATCGAGATCTTTAAGAAAATTAGTTGTTTCAACTTGGGGGTTCATTGTTTATCGTATGTCCTATTACAACTAGTCAATCAGCGTCTGATTCATCTTTAGACCCAAACATTATCTTGTAGCCTAACCAACCCCCTACACCAACCGCAATCACGACAGCGATCCATTGGCCCAGCTTCAGGACAACCACAGCACCTACCAAATAAGCCATGATCATGCCAGTTGTTTTGAGATTTCTGAGCCAGCGGGGGGCCTTCTTAGCTTTAGGCTTTAGCTCAACAGTTTCGGCCTGAACGGGAACTCCCTGAGATTGAGACGACAGTTCGAGTTCAAGTTCTCGTAACCGTAGCGATTGTTCATGTTCTTGGAGCTTTTGTTCCCATTTCTGAAGCTCGTCTCCCTTGCCTTGAGTAGCCATGAGTCGACCTAATTACTAGTACATCCGTATGGTAGCAGCTTCCCAGGGGAGACCCCAAGAGTGGATCAAAACCCTTGAGATCTCTCACTGGTTAAATATTTCAATGCTACAAGCGTAGCTAATCACACTCTAGTGACTCTCGGGTGGCCCGACCTGTAACGGGATTAACACCTGAAGCTGACTCACACAAGATCTGGAGCGTATCGCCCCGCAGCAGAGCATTCGTAAAATCAGCCCCTTCAATGAGGGTTCCTCTCACTTGAGCCAGCCACAGGGTGCTGTCAGTTAAGTCGGCCTCACTTAGGTTGGCTGCTGTGAGATTAGCCATATCTAGGGTGGCTGCTCGTAAATTGGCTCCTTGGAGGTTAGCCCCACTCAGATTAGTTCCAAACAAATCAACACCAATTGCATAAACGTGATTCAGATCACTACCGCGCAGATTGGCCTTTAAAAAATTAGAGTCAGTGATGTCCATTCCTGCAAAATTACGGCCTTGAAGATCTCGTTTAGTGTAATCTTCAGCAGCAGCCGGTTGACTGGAGCTTACAATCATCAGGATAGCTAAACTGCCACAGAGCACCCAACCAATCAAGTGTCGGAATGTTGGGATCCAACAGGAGTAAGATTGCTTTAAACTAAGTACCATTTAATCCTCATTTGACAGGCTCTACTTGATCATAAAAGAGGATGGCTGTTAGATCGTGTTGTAGTTCAGAAACAAGGCCGACAGATGCCATCACGCCACCATAACCACTCCTCCCATACCCAGCCCTTGAGTGTCGGGAATCAAGGTGAAGCTTTAGTAGCAGCTTATCTAGAACAAGCAGGGTGGCAGATTTTAGCTCTGGGCTGGCGATGTCGATGGGGCGAGTTAGATGTAGTGGCTCGTAAGGCCATGGCACTCACTTTTGTTGAAGTCAAAACCCGCCAAGCTTTGAATTGGGATCAAGATGGTCTCCTGGCGGTTGATCATCGCAAACAAGGCAAGTTAATTCGGGCCGCCAAAGCCTTTTTGAGTCAGTTCCCCGCCCTAGAGGCTCTGAATTGCCAATTTGATGTTGCACTGGTGAGATACAGCCCTAGTTCAAATGAAGTAGCTCTGATGGACTACATTTCAGGAGCCTTTGAGTTAAGTTAGTCTAAAGGAGTCACTCAATCGTGAGGAATAACTATAGGACATTTATTAAGTATTTTCGCTAGGTGATTCAGATCCAAGACCTGCTGAGTTTGTGATAGGTTTTGCAGTAGTTGAGAGCCAAATAACGGGATTTTAAGACCATGGAATTTAAAGTCCGAATTCGAGACGCATTTACCCCAAAGGGCCGTAAGCTTGCGATCCTGCCTATTGAGGGCCGATTTGACTCTAAAGCAGCATCTTCTGTTCGACAGCTGGTCCAGCAAGTTCTGGGATTTGGTTATACCAATGTTCTATTAAACCTAGAAGCCGTAACCTTTATGGATAGTTCAGGTTTGGGGGTCTTGGTGTCTTCGATGCGAAAATGCCGTGAAGCTGGTGGAACCTTGTGCTTGTGCTGTGTACCGGAGAGTGTTTCTATGGTCTTGACCTTGACCTCCATGAATAAGGTTTTTACTTGCTTTGAAGATGAGGAGATTGGTGTGGGGCTGTTTCCAGACCGATAGATAAAATCTTCTTTATGATTCTTGACAGATCCATCCAGAATGACAGCCGTGATAGACACCTTAGTTCTGATCTCTAGTTTGACTGATAGTCCTCAGCTCCAAACCAATCATTTAGGGTAGATCCATTTAGGGTAGATCCATTTAGGGTAGATC
>CAYSWV010000046.1:0-21149 GCA_964434865.1 uncultured bacterium | reverse complement strand
CATTTAGGGTAGATCCATTTAGGGTAGATCCATTTAGGGTAGATCGTGAAAACCCGTGGCTTTTGAAGACTACAATTAGGAGTGCGGCTGAAAAACATGACCTCTAATCTTTAACCTCTAATTCTGGTAACCTCTAGTTCTGGGCTTTAGCATGATTGCATCTGAGATTCCTGTGAGTGTCTTATCCCAATTGCCCCAATTACATGGACCTCACCAAGAGTACCACGGGAACGCTTCAGTAGATCGATTCTTTGAAGGTTGGTATTATCGGGTCACACTCCCTGAAATAGGTCAGAGCTTTGCCTTTATGTATTCTATTGAAGATCCTTTTAGGGTAAGTCCATACCAAGGTGGTGTTGCTCAAATCTTAGGGCCTGATGATAGTCATGTTTGGCGCTCCTATCCTCGGGTGGATCGGTTTTGGGCTATGTCTAACCAGCTAGCTTTGGGGCATTGGGGCCAGTTGACACCATTGGGTGAGCGCTTAATACCTCAATATTTAGACCCACGAGATTTTTTCAACGTTGTTAGCTCCGGTTATCAAGCAACGGATCGACTCAATCAAGGCCTGTTCACCCAACCCAATGGGGATCAAAGCTGCTGGTGTTATGGCATTGAACCAGTTTATGAGTATGGCATTCCGGCTCGTGCCACAATGGGTATTTTTTCTTTTCTGCCTGTGTTTGAACCTGGCTGGCAAATTTTGATGGCCCATGGCTGGGCGACCGGTTGGATACACTGGAAAGGTAAACAATATCCGTTTGATCGCGCTCCTGCCTATGCTGAGAAAAATTGGGGTGGAGCCTTTCCTGACAAATGGTTTTGGCTCAATTGCAATACTTTTGCTGGGTTTCCAGATTTAGCGCTCACTAGTGCTGGGGCCCGGAGACAAGTGTTGGGTTGGAAAGAGTCAGTGGCCATGATCAGTGTGCACTGGCAAGGCCGATGGTTAGAGTGGATGCCAGAAACTAGCCGCTTTGCCTGGTCGGTTAAACCTTGGGGAGCTTGGATGATTGAAGCGGATCGAGGTGATTATAGTATCGCGTTGTCAGGCGAAACCCACTATCCTGGAACCCCTTTGTTAGCTCCAACCTGGCAGGGTATGCAGTATGTGTGTCGAGATACCATGCAGGGCATGATTCAACTTCAGATCTGGCACCGGCGAGGCCAAATCAAAAGCCTAGAACTGTCTGCCCAGAGTTATCTCGGTGGACTAGAAGTGGGAGGCGGCCCTTGGACCACAACCTGGCAAGGCAATTGGACCCCTACACTACTGGGGAGCTAGTCATGGGAGCTAGTATAGTCGGGCTTCGGGCTGAAACTGAGTAATCGTGACCGGGCGATAGGTAAGGGAAACTTGAGGCGGCATGTCAGGCGTTTGAAGGTTGACCGTACAGGCAGCTAAGGTATGCTTCAAATACTCTAGATCGTGTCGGGCTGGATAGTCTTGTCGGGCATGAGCCCCTCGACTCTCTCGTCGGGCCAAGGCACTAGCTATGATGAGTGTTCCCACTGTAAGTAAGCTTTGGAGTTCTAGGGCTTCTGTGAGTTCAGTGTTCCAAACTTTACCTTGATCATCCAATGTCAGCTGATGAGCGGCCTGAAGCCGAATCTGGTGTAACTGCTCTAACCCCTCTTGTAAAGTTGTTTCTGTCCGGTAAACACCACAGTGGTGCGTCATGCAATCTTGAAACTGCTGTCGAATGGGATGAATGCGTAAGTCGCCTTGGCGATTCAGTAATTCAGAGATACGCGATCTGGCTTTATTTAAGTAAACCTGCTCATCTACAACGGGCTGAGATCGCTGCTCAACATAGCGAGCCATACTGGCCCCAGCCCGACGACCATAGACAATACACTCCAGCAAGGAATTACTCCCTAAGCGATTCGCACCATGAACAGAGACACAAGCCGTTTCACCAGCTGCAAATAAGCTTTCTACCAAGACGGCGTCAGATCTCAAGACTTGACAATCAACAGTGACTGGAATGCCTCCCATGCAATAATGCACCGTTGGTCGAACTGGAATAGGCTCAACCACAGCATCAATTCCTAGGTGGCGGTAGGCTTCTTCCCAACAAAAGGGGACTCGTGCATGAATTTTTTCTGAGCCTAGGTGTCGTAGATCAAGGTGAACATAATCTTGATGGTTGACACCCCGCCCCGCTCGAATTTCAGTGATGATAGCTCTAGAGGTAATATCTCTTGGAGCCAGTTCCATCCGGCTAGGAGCATAGTCAGCCATAAATCGCTCCCCTAAGTTGTTGATGAGGTGAGCCCCTTCGCCTCGTACTGCCTCTGAAATCAGGACCCCAACGGGGTATAACCCGGTAGGATGAAATTGAACAAACTCCATATCCTGCAACGGCAACCCAGCATGAGCAGCCATAGCCAACCCATCTCCCGTTGAAGCATAGTCATTGGAGGTGGTGTTGTAGACTCGCCCATAGCCACCGGTTGCCAATAGCACAGCTTTGGCTCGCACAACTTCAAGATGGCCAGTTGCGATCTCCAACATCACGATGCCTTTGGCCTGATTCTCTTCCAAGATCAAATCCAGAACGTACCACTCGGTGTAGATCTTGACGCCAAATCGTTGTAAGTTGTTGACCAATTCGTGCAGAATAGCATGGCCAGTTTTATCAGCAGCATAGCAAGTTCGATTATGACTGTGGCCCCCAAAGGCTCGTTGGGCGATCCGGCCATCCGGTAATCGCGAAAACAATACCCCCAAGTGTTCTAACTCAATAATGACCTCAGGGGCTTCACGAGTTAGGATCTCAACAGCATCTTGGTCAGCTAAAAAATCAGATCCTTTAACCGTGTCATAGGCATGGGATTCCCAGCTATCATCGGGATCAACGTTTTTCAGAGCAGCGGCTATCCCCCCCTGAGCGGCTACGGAATGACTGCGAATAGGGTGAGTTTTAGCGACCAAGGCCAGGTTAAGTGTAGGATTTTGTCGTTTGGCTTCTAAGGCCGCTCGGCAACCTGAAAGGCCACCACCTACAATGATAATGTCGTGCTCAAGCATATGGGTGCAAAAAAGGCTACTGCTCTTGATTGTAGGATCTGAGCTGACTGAATGGAAAGGAACCTTGACTAAAGCGACGAAGAGGCTTGGGTTTGAAGCTTTTCAATTTGTTCACGCATACATTGACGCGCGGGTAAGTTTCCGGTTTCGATATTAAACACACTAGCCACTTGACCGTCTCCATCCACAATAAACAGGACAGGGGTTTGATCAGAGTTAACATCTGGCAGCGCTTGTTCTGCAATCGTTTCTAGTCGATCAACCAGAGATCCTTCAAAGTCGAATCCAATGTAAGGTGAGCCTGACGTATGAGGTAAATAGCTTTTCACTAAACGAGTGACAAATTCTTTAAAGGTAACCCACTTAGTTCCATCCACTACGATCACCTGACGGAAATAGCTATATTGACTAAATTCTTGAGCTAGCCGCCTTGACATAGTTTCGGTTGCCGTGGCCGTTGAACGATTTGAAAGAAAGACGGCTTGGATCCCCTGGCTGAAGTCCGATATCTCAACCCATTCATCATTGACGCTCTCTAACGATCCACGAATAGCAGATACTGGAGTTAAAGCGGAACAATAGGGCGTACTGGCCCAACTTGGCATCGAGAACAAGGTTGTAACACTGGCTAAGCAAGTCAGTTTAAATAAGATAGATCGGATCACTACAGCCTCTCCATAAATTCAATTGTGCTGGTGGGTTTACTGTCCTGATTCTAGAAGCAGTCACTAGAAATCTAATCACTGGTAGGAGTAAGCCCTCAAGTGATCGAGAGTACATTAATTTACCCTTAGAACTAAGTTAGAAGTCAATCATGATCGCTGTGCAGGGATCTACCCATTTCTTGTTCAACACCTTTGGGGAATCGGTGCTGAGTTTAGAGTTGGCCCTGAAACGCTGAGATACAGTACTTTTGTCCGTCAACAATGTACACATTCGGCATATGCGTAGCAACCTCTTGGGCATCCGTACAGAACTCATCCCACTCATTCTCTGTAATGTGATAGGGCTGATCCAGCATCCCAACCTTGATGTAATCTGGATTGAATTCTAGGTCAATCACAAGTAAGGGAGAATCAGTGTATAGCTTGGCTTTTTGCATACTGGATTCATAGGACCACTGATCCATAGGGCCTAAACAGACCAGGGCCTTATCGTATAGATCATTCAAAGTCATTAAGTATTGCATAACACTCTGGTGCGGTAAAACTGAACAGTTATGACTTTAACTATTACTTTACTGGCTACTGCGCTTAACGGGAACAAGCCATTTGTCAGAACTTTCTACTCCACAAGTCAACTTATTCGCAAAACCTGAATGGAGAGGTACTGTCAAGGTTACCAGTTGGTATCATTTATACCCATTCAACGAGCTTCACGGAATGGGTTATTCATCAGGCCCTGACCCTAGTCTTGTAGATTCAAATCTGTTCAGGCATTGTATTTGAGAGTTGGCTCCCTGAGGTCTTGTATCACTCAGCCCATAGTATTTCTCTATAGTTTTTCAAGGTATTTTCGATAGATCTATAGACTTGTGATAGTTGTGCGACTTATAGATCCAATTGCTTGCAATCTACTTTGTGAGGCTTTATGAGTTTATGAGGTTTTATAAGGTAATGGGCACAATAGAGCTAACTAGTTAGCTTAAAGAAAAACCAGGACCGTTCGTCGCTAGAAGGCCCTGGGACACGATGAAGATAGGGTTGTTTTACGCTTCTGGAAAGCTATCAGCACTAGCGCTACTGTCAGCCTCTGGGGTTGCCGTAGTTGATGGAATAGACCCTGATACAACTTTCTCGAGATCTAAACGCTGTTCCATGACTCGAAGCAGATAACCACCGATCATGGCACTGGATAGCATCTTAGCTAGCCCTTCACGACTAGTCACCACTTGAACGCCAAACTGATCAGGGGGTAGAGATCCGATTAAAGCCCGGATATTGTAACCAAAGATTTCCATGACCTCAGGGGAAGAAGCTTGGGCCATTTCATGAAAAAGCTTAGGATCTTGAGCTTGAAGGTATTGCCACAGAGCGTTGTCAGCACCAGGTGTCTGTATGCTTTCAAATCCAGGTAAGAAGTTGACGGGATTAGACATGATAAAGCTCCCTTGCTGTCGACATTGACACACTCACAGACACCTAGCTTTCAAAATTTAAGAGGATTGCCAATGAGCTGTGCATACGATTACTTATCTGAATGAATTTTATCATTGCCTCCTGAAGGGTTTAGGTTCGGACTTCTGCCCCTGGGATTGAGTAAATGCCGATCTGTGTAGATGCTTTCACACCTGCTTAGACCACAAAATTGACTAACTTTTTAGGTACCACAATGACTTTCCGAACTGTGGCTCCCTCCAGATAACGTTGGGCAATGTCAGTTTGTCGGGCCAAGTTTTCCTGTTCCTCCTTATCAACAGTCGCTGGGGCCTCAAAGGTGCCTCGGGTCTTGCCATTCACCTGAATCACAATAGTCACAACATCAGCCACCAGAGCTTCAGGATCATAAGTTGGCCAGGCTTGATCATGAACAGACTCAGTTTGATTTAAAAGGTGATTTAAAAGGTGCCAAAGTTCTTCAGTAATGTGGGGAGCAAATGGAGCCAGTAGTTTGACTAGTGTGACCACCCCCTCTGCATAGATTGTGGAAGTTTTGGCCTCAGTATCATTTAAAGCATTACTCAATTTCATCAGTTCCGAAATCGCTGTGTTAAATTGGTAGCCAGTTTCAATATCATCAGTAATTTCCTTGATAGCTGTATGGATAGCTCGTCTTAAATCTCGCTCTGACCGAGATAAACCCTCAGGAGCTGAACTAGCTTGTACTAATAAGGGATCCACCTGGTCTACAAATTCAGTGACAAGACGCCAGACTCGATTCAGAAAGCGAAACTGACCTTCAACATCCGCATCATCCCATTCCAGATCTTTTTCAGGAGGAGCTTTAAATAGAATAAACATACGAGCCGTATCAGCTCCATACTCCCGCAACACATCTTCTGGATCAACCCCATTCCCCTTAGACTTAGACATGGTGGCAAAACAAACTTCAAGGGGTTCCTGAGTATGAGGATCTCTAGGATCATCTAGATTTTGGATCTGAGCAGCTGGAATCCACCGATCTTTACCCATCTTATTGGGATTAAAGTAGGTTAAACCTTGAACCATCCCTTGAGTCAAGAGGCGATTGAAGGGTTCATCAAACTGCAACAACCCCCGATCCCGAAGGGCCTTCGTAAAAAAACGAGAGTAGAGCAAGTGCAAGATAGCATGTTCGATCCCACCCACATACTGATCTACCGGCATCCAAGCATTAACCTTAGAAGGCTCAAAGATGGTAGTTGAATTTTGAGCATCCGTAAAGCGAAGAAAGTACCAAGATGAATCAATAAAGGTATCCATTGTATCCGTTTCTCGTTGAGCATCAGTACCACAGAGTGGGCATTTGACATTTACCCAGGAGTCCAATTGAGCTAGAGGTGATGGGCCACGGCCCGAAAACTCCACAATATCAGGCAGTTTCACGGGTAAATCGGTCTCTGGAACTGGTACCACACCGCAGTTTGGGCAGTAAATGACAGGAATAGGACAGCCCCAGTAGCGTTGCCGCGAGATCAACCAGTCACGTAACCGATAGGTCACTTGAGCCGTGCCAATTGCTTTAGCTTCAAGATACTCAATAATTTTAACTTTAGCTTGTTCAACGGTTAGTCCATTTAATACCTCAGAATGCCCTAGTACTCCTGATCCAGTATAAGCTGATGTTAACGGGGGGGCAGTTTCAGGTTCTTGATCTTCAGGAAAAACAACTTGAATAATCTTTAAATCAAAGGCTTGAGCAAAGTCGAAATCTCGTTGATCATGAGCAGGTACTGCCATGATGGCTCCAGTCCCATACCCCATCAAGACATAATCAGCAATCCAAATGGGAATCTTGGCTCCATTGACCGGATTGATGGCATAACTTCCTGTGAAGACCCCTGTTTTTTCTCGATCTTCAGCAGTTCGATCCATTTCTGTTTTCAACGCAGCTTCAGTTTGGTAAGCTTCAACAACAGTAGCTTGATCGTGAGTCGTCAACTCCGATACTAGAGGATGTTCAGGAGATACCACCATGAATGTCGCCCCCCAAAGGGTATCAGGTCGGGTGGTAAAGATAGGCAATTCATCCCCAGTCTCAGTCTGAAATATAACTCGAGCCCCTGTAGACTTGCCGATCCAGTTTTCTTGCATCAACCGAACTCGCTCTGGCCAGCCTTCTAATTTGTTCAGATCTTCTAAGAGTTGTTCCGCGTAAGCTGTAATCTTCAAAAACCACTGACGTAACATCCGTTTTTCAACTTTAGCCCCTGATCGCCAAGAGCGGCCTTCACTATCTACTTGTTCATTCGCTAAGACTGTCTGATCCACGGGATCCCAGTTAACAGCTGCTTCTTTTTGGTACGCTAAACCTGAGTATAACAATTGAAGAAAGATCCACTGCGTCCAATGGTAGTAGTCATCATTACAAGTGGCTACTTCACGATCCCAGTCATAAGATAACCCTAAACGTTTAAGCTGCTCTCGCATTTGAGCAATGTTTTCAAGGGTCCATTTAGCTGGTGGAATTCCTCGATCGATAGCAGCATTTTCAGCCGGTAACCCGAAAGCATCCCAGCCCATCGGATGGAGCACAGCATAGCCATTCATGCGTTTGAAGCGGGCAATAACATCGGTGATCGAATAGTTGCGGACGTGGCCCATATGTAGCTTACCAGAGGGGTAAGGAAACATGGACAGTGCATAAAACTTAGGAGTTGCGGAGTCAGGGGCCAGATCTAGAGTTCGGTCTAAACCAGTCTCTTGCCAGATCGCCTGCCATTTAGGTTCGATAGCTTGGGGGTTGTAGCGCGAATCCATTCTCTGACTCCACAGGTTTGCTCTCTGGATTGTAGTCAGAAAACCACATTTAGTGCCATTGGGTCTTTTATTCACCATTACAATAAATCATGACTTCTTGAGCACTACCTTGAGCATCCCTTTTTACTTACACTTTTTACTTACAAATGATACTGACGGCTGATCTCTTGAGCTGCTCGATGGACTAGAGCGTGACGATTGACTAGAGCTTCTAAATCCTTGGCATAGCCACCCCCGATCACGCAAGCAACGGGATAGCCTTGAGCAACGCAGGCCCCCAACACTTGCATTTCTCGTCGGTAGATCCCAGTATCCGTTAAGGCTAACTTCCCTAAAATATCTTCAACATGAGTATCAACTCCAGCATCATATAACACCAGATCCGGCTTAACTTCAGTTAAGAGATCAGGCAAGTACTGATCTAATGTTTGCAAATAGGGGTCATCTTCCATGCCTTCTGGCAAAGCCACATCCAGATCACTGGCTTGTTTGGTACCTGGGAAGTTAATGCCACAGTGCATAGAAAAGGTAAAAACACTGGGATCGTGTTGAAAGATATAAGCCGTGCCATCTCCTTGATGAACATCTAGATCAACTATCAACACTTTTTGCACTAGGCCTTGCTGTTGTAGTACTCGAGCCGCAACTGCTAAATCATTGAATATGCAAAAACCTGACCCATAAGTGGGAAATGCATGATGGGTGCCTCCAGCGGTGTTGCAAGCAATCCCGTACTTCAGGGCTAATTGTGCCGCTAAGATCGTACCCCCAACAGCAATACGGGTTCTGGCAGCCAAGGCGGGTGACCAGGGTAAACCAATGCGGCGCTGAGCTTTTGGCTCTAGAGTCCCCTCACAATAGGCTTGAATATAGGTGGGTGTATGAACTAGTTCTAACCAGGTTGATGGGGGTAGTGAGGGTTGAAAAACCCAGGTTGGATTAGTAATGCGATGGTTTAACAAATACTGATGCAGCATCTCAAACTTGGGCATGGGAAACCGATGACCCTCCGGTAATGGGGCCACATAATCAGGGTGGTACACAAAGGCTACAGTCATGCGAGAGAGTCTCAGGGATTTAAAAGATGAGTAGAGTCTAAGAAATCCGGCGCTTAAACGAATGGATTTCCGCCGATCCAATGCTTATCGTAGTGAATGTGCTGACGCTATGGCGGGTTCATATGCCCAACCCATCAACTCATCCAAGCGATCCTTACATTGGTACGGTTCTGGCCTCGCGCTATCAACTCACGCAACTGCTGGGGCGTGGCGCCATGGGACGTGTTTATTTGGCTCAGGATCAACAATTGGGCCAGGTGCCAGTCGCTGTTAAATTATTAGCTCATAGTGTAGATGACCCCAAAGCTTATCAGCGATTCGAACGAGAGGCTAGAGCTGGGGCTTGTTTAGGCCGTAAGAGCATTCATATTGTACGAGTCAATGATTTTGGCTTGATCCCAGGCGATCAGATTCCGTTTTACGTGATGGAATATGTGGATGGGGAATCACTTCATACCATTATTAATCAGGGATCTCTACCGGTATCCCGCTGCTTACACCTAGCTCGCCATATTGCCCTAGGTCTCAAAGCTGCTCACGAGGGGATTCAGCTGGATGGACGGGTCGTGCAAGTTGTCCACCGTGATCTTAAGCCTGGCAATGTGTTGGTGACTCAAGATGACAGCACGGGTGAGCTAGCTAAACTGCTTGATTTTGGAATTGCTAAGCTTCTGAGTAACTCCGGCACTATGAGCGTGACCCATGCCTATATGGGCACTTTACCCTACTCTTCACCGGAGCAATTAGAAGGCCTGCCCCTCGATCCTCGTTCAGATATTTATAGCTTTGGGATTATGCTGTATCAGATGATCTCAGGCGACTTTCCTGTTTTACCCAAATCCGATTCATTCCCAGGTTGGTATCAGGCCCATCATAAGCAAAAGCCTACACCTTTAGATCACTACTGTGACGCGCTCCCACCTGCGCTGGCTGAACTCATCTATGCCTGTCTTGCCAAAGATCCAGGTGACCGACCTCAATCAGCTGCTGAAGTTGCAACTGAGCTGCAGACCCTTAACACCCACTCAACTCCAGATCAGCCGGTGCCCTCGTCTCCGCTCCGGGATCGCCGTCCAGCTACTCGATCCATCGGATCATTGACGGCAAAGGGACCTTTGACAGCAAAAGGGGGCACCCGACGCCTAATTTCACGATTTTCTCGGCTCACAGGATCCTCTAAGCGGTTGGATCTACCCCCATCGATGCTAGAGAGAGTTGTTCCATTGGCCCTGGGGGGCGTGCTGGGACTTGGACTCATGTCATTAGGATGGATCACTGTTCGGGGATTGGTATCCGATCCTGAACCCAGAGTTGTAGACTCAAGCCCTCCCACGCCTCCAACCACGTTTGATCCTTATGAGACGGTCTTACAGGCAGGGATTCAAGCGTATGAAAAGCAAAACTATGAACAAGCTGCCCGCTACTTTGCTAAAGCCGTAGATTTACAAGCTGATAGTGCCGAAGCTCAAACCTGGCTGCAGAAAACACAAACAGCGATAGCTACGGCCTCAACGCCACCTCCCCTTGCACCCACACCTGAGATCAGAGATCCAGCCTTATCCCCTGAACTTCAAGGCGCTGATATTCGCCCTGCACCCCCCCCCTTTTCCTTGCAGACCTTCCCAGTCAGTATTGCTCGTAGTTCGGTGCATGCTGAGTTAGGTCCCCCTCACCGCACAGGTCCTGGCGCGTGGCCCCATACCGTTCAAGATCAGTATTTTTATCAGCTCAGTCAAGATCCATCAGGGGTAGAGCTAGCCTTCACCTATGATCAGCAATCCCTAGCTATTCAACACACAGCGGCAACTTTTAATCCACAAACCTCAGGAACATTGGGGCAACAACTCTTAAGTGATATGCTGCAAGCCCCTCTCACACCACAATTAATTCGAGTCTCGAACCTAGTACAGCAGGGCATTCGGTCGCAGGCTCGGTTTAGATATGAAAATCTGTACGGATTAATTGAGCAAACGAGTCCTAATCAACTGTATATCGCTATCTGGAGTACTGAAGCGCAACAAGCTCAAGGCTCCTTTCAATTAGATGTCTCAGTTGGCGATCAAAGAGTTGAAATTCAAGCTGATATGCAACAATTAGGTGACCTTTTAGACCAGCTAGTTGAAACAGAGGGGGATGAAGACTATCAGCCAGGTAGCACTTTAAAGCGTCTGATTGAACGCTCTCGAGAGTTTGATTAGCAACTAACTCTTCCTGTAAGTCAACCATGAGGCTGAGGTTTGACCATAAAGATAACTTCAAGAATGGGAGATCGCACGTGATCTTGATGGCAACGGTAGCTTGAGTAGTTATGGAGTCCAAGGTGTTGTTCTCAATCTGAGATTTTTAGTAGATAGTAGATAAGTAGTTAATGTTTTCGACGTAAGTGTCTAATAATCAGCCTGGAGTGGCTAATGTCAGTTCCTTCTAGAAATTCTATTTTTAAGACGATTACACAGTGGTTGGGGTCTCAAAAAAAATCCCCTAAACAGGGAACCACTCGCTTGACAGGATCCCACCAGCGCAATAACTCCATTAGGGTAAAAGTCCTAATCCCAGGTCAACCTACACAGTGGATCAATATCTATGAACCAGATCTGTATATTGGCCGGAGTCAACGAGCCTGTCATATTCCTATTGCTTCTGAATCTGTCAGTTCTGTTCATGGCCATATTCAAGTGACTCGATCTGGGTGGCCTCGATGGCTATTGAACTGTTTTGGGATCAACCCAGCTAAGTATCGATTATATGATTACGATTCTACTAATGGTATTTATCACAACCAACGTCGAGTTCGATCGATCCCTCTCGGTCATCGTACTAGGGTAACGTTAGGGCCTCCTAAAGATGCAGCTAGTGTCAGGCTTGAAGTTCAATCTCCGCCACCTATGACGGTTCATTTAGCCAGGGGGGTGTGGTCTTTTTTGGCTGGTTGTAGTCTGATCATAGGGGGATGGGTTAGTCAAGAGTGGGGCAAAATTCAGGTTGATCCCCTTCCCAATACTAATCGAGGTCCGCTGGTTATCTATGCTAGAGATGAACAAACCCAGCTGCGTTTAACACCAGGAGAGGCCTTTTACCGACCCCTGCCCAATCTTGAAGCCTATGGCCCTATTTTACCTAAGGTGGTGGTTGCTGCTGAAGATCATCGGTTTCGTTTTCATTTGGGGGTTGATCTATTAGGTGTCCTGCGGGCCGCTGTGATCAATGTTCAAGCTGGGGAAGTACAACAAGGGGGGAGTTCAATTACCCAACAATTGGCTCGAACTATCCTACGTGAATATACGGGTACTGAAAACACACTAGAACGTAAATTGCGAGAGGCCTTGGCGGCTGTTAAGCTTGAGTTTCATTACTCTAAGGACAAAATTTTAACACTGTACTTGAACAATGTCTATCTAGGAAATGGCTTGTATGGATTTGAAGCAGCTGCTCGGTACTACTTTGGTAAGTCAGCCGCCACTCTAGATCTATCTGAAGCTGCAACATTAGCATCAATCTTACCGGCTCCTAATGCTTTTAACCCCATTGACAACTACGATGCAGCCGTTCGGGGCCGAGATCTGATTCTAGAACGGATGGCTGAATTGAAAATTGCTGATCCCAAAGAGATCGAACAAGCTAGACGTAGCCGAGTTCAACTTAATCCCAATCTCCGAGCTGATAGCCAAACGATTGCTCCTTACTTTTACAACTATGTGTTGGCTGAGATGCAAGACCTCCTGGGTGAAGATTTAGCCCGAGAAGGTGATTTTATTGTGATTACCACGCTAGATCTAGGCCTGCAGCGATTGGCAGAACAAGCCCTGAGAGATAGCGTTGCTACCCTAGGCCCGATTCATGGGTTTTCTCAAGGATCCTTAGTGACGCTGAATAGCCAAACCGGAGGCATTGAAACCTTAGTGGGAGGTACCAGTTACCAAACCACCCAATTTAACCGAGTCAGTCAAGCCCAACGGCAGCCCGGATCAACCTTCAAGCTATTCACTTATGTTACGGCCCTAGAACAAGGGATTCCCATCAGTGAGGTTTATGCCTGTACTTCATTGGACTGGGGGGGACGACTCTTTCCAGGTTGTCGATCAGGTACCGATTTGATGTCGATGTTTCGAGGGTTGGTGCTATCTGAGAATGTCGTGGCTTTACGGATTGCACAGCAAGTTGGCCTTGAGCAAATTTTCAAAACAGCTGAGCGTATGGGTATCCAATCCCCAATTCAACCCTATCCTGCTTCCATTTTGGGTGCTTCGGAAGTGAACTTGCTAGAACTCACGGGCGCTTATGCCATTATTGCTAATCAAGGTCAACGGATCCAGCCCCATGCCATTGTCAAGATCTTGGATAATCGCGATTGTGATCTCAGCCAGTTAGCCTTATGCCGTGAAATCTATTCTGCAACGCAGGAATTACAGGCGCGTCGGATTCTAGATCGTCAAATTGCTAATACCATGCATCGTATGTTGCAGGAGGTTGTTCAATCCGGTACAGGCCGTAGTGCTCAGCTGGGATTGGGTGAAGCAGGCAAAACCGGCACAACTGATCAAAACAAAGACTTACTATTTGTCGGTTACATTACTCAACGACCCTGGATCACTGGGATCTGGTTGGGTAACGATGATGCAACACCCACCCGAGGTAGTAGTGCGCAAGCCGCTCAAGTCTGGGCTACTTACATGCGAAACATAAGTCAATCCATTAGTTTACTGTAATTAATTTGTGTTTATATCTTTGGAGCCTACTTTAGACCTTACCTATTGCTAACAAGATCTACCTTATTTGAACGTTTTTTGACTCCAGGGGAAATAAGCCAGTGATCAAGATAAGCTCCATACCAACTAAGCTCCATACCAACTCATTGAACGATAAGCCTATTTGATCACTAAACTAGCAGAGCCCGACGAACTAAACCCATTGTTAATGGCAGAACTATTGATGAATAAGTTGCTAACAACACTAAAGCTCAACACGGATTAGTTCAGTACGCCTGGCCAATTAGAGTTAGCTCTAGCAATATGACCTGGAATGTCTCGTTCCCAACGACGTTGAATACTACGATTAGCATTGAGGTATAACTTGCCATCAACAATTTTCCAGGCATTTGGATCAATAGGTGCGGTATACCCCTGAGCAACAGCCCAGGCACAGAAGCCACCGTACTGAGGCGAAAACTGAGTGGGATTATTCACAAATAGGTCCCGATTTTCAGCTGAAGCAAACCGCCATGTCGCGCCACCCCATTCATATTCAAATTCAGCTTTACCGGCAACAGGTTGACCAGCTTTGAAGTAAGCGACCGGATCAGTACCGCGGATAGCTAGTCCTTGACCATCTGTAAAATATTGGGTTGCAGTAGCTTGTTGAGCATGAACAGGCGTCTGAAACGGTAGAGTAGAAATAAGTAGAGGAGATCCTAAAGCAGACAAAGCCAGAGCAGAGGTTAAGAGTACGGAGCGAATAGACATAGTAGCCTCCTCATGTGAGGTTTGGATTTACAGTTACCACCATGACTAATTTGTCTGAGGCCAAAGTGAGTAAGCCATAAAAAATCAGATCAGAAAATCCAAGCATAGGTGGCCATTAATTCCCAGAGTAGCTTTAGATGCGAAAAGGCTAATGAGGATATTATGTTCTGTTAGTGTCCAGGAGTTCAAAAATAGTAAAATTACCATGAAATAGTATATCTCAACAAAACCAATGGATTAGGCTTTCACGAATCGAATCAGAGTTTGGACTTCGCTATGTAGCATATCAAAAAATTCACTGTATTCACTGGGATCTAAAGTCGGAATTAACTGAGCTATACCATTAATATTTGAGATTGGCTTGCGAATTGTTTCCATTAGATCCTGTCGTTGTTTAGTCTCTGCCACCAGCTTTTTCTGCAAGTCTTTGAGCTGTGCAATTAACGCGGCAGTTGATTCCTGGGTTAAAGCTTCATCGAATTCTGATTCAATCTCATTGGAGTGGGCTGTAGCATCAAGCTGAGGATTGGGATTGGAACTCGATGTTGAACATTGACTTGAATGGAAGTAATGAAGTGACTGTTGATCAATCCAAACCACTAGAGGAACTTGTCCTGAACAGATCTCCTTAAGTTGAGCCAGGACTTGAGGTCTAGAGTAGTGATCAAAGTGTTGGCTATCAATCAACAGCAAATCAGAAGACTCAGCGGTACAGAATTCCATCATCTCAGATTGAGAACTCACCTGGTTAACCTGATAGCCCAGCTGATCTAGACAATGATGCAAATGCGATATGACCTCAGTATTATCCACAGCTTTCTGTGTCATAGATGGTGAGCCCCTCTTCAGTATTGACAGTTATTAGACATCAAAATAACGCACACTCTTATAAGGTATATAATGTAACTCTAAATGAATATCAGCAACTCTACTGAAATTACCTAGTACAACTGCGTTGACTTACTCAAGACTAGCTTTAGGTAGTAGGGGGATTGGCTTAGGCGATCTCCAGCAAACCTTAATAGAGAGATCCAATTTGGGAGCTGGATTTCGATATGATCTCAAACCAAATTAGTCAATAATTGACCTAAAGAAATTGTTCCTAGTCTTCTGGGATCGAGTGAGTTATGCACGCAAGTACCACCCCACGCACCAAAATTGTGGCAACGATTGGCCCCGCAACGTCTGACCCTGAAACTCTCAGAGAACTGGTCTTGCGAGGTGCCACCACACTTCGGCTCAATTTTTCGCATGGAACCCATGAGGTGCACCGAACCAACATCCGAACGATCCGACAAACGTCAATGGAGCTAGGGATCCAAATTGCGATCTTGCAGGACTTACAGGGACCTAAGATTCGTTTAGGTAAATTTGAGACTGGATCTATTGTCTTGAATGCTGGTGATCCTTTTGTACTAACTAGCCAGCCTATTCCTGGCAACCAAGAACGCAGTTGGGTCACCTACGATAAGTTGGCTCATGAAGTGCCAGAAGGGTCTACGATTTTGCTCGACGATGGTCGGGTTGAGATGCGGGTTGAAGCGGTTGATACGGTTGCTGGGGAGCTGTTTTGCCGTACGATCGTCGGTGGACCTCTATCCAATAGTAAGGGGGTTAATTTCCCTGGAGTGCGGTTATCGATTCGAGCTATTACGGCTAAGGATCGCGAAGATCTGGCCTTTGGTCTTAACCAGGGGGTGGACTGGGTTGCCCTTAGCTTTGTCCGTGATCCATCCGATGTTTTAGAGTTACGAGAATTAATGCATGCAGCGGGCCGGCGGGTCCCCATCATTGTCAAAATTGAAAAGCATGAAGCGATCGAACAAATGGAAGATATCTTAGCCTTGAGCGAAGGGGCCATGGTGGCTCGAGGTGATCTAGGTGTGGAGTTACCAGCAGAAGATGTGCCTGTGCTGCAAAAACGGTTGATTCGTACCGCTAATCGGTTTGGGATCCCCGTGATAACGGCAACGCAGATGCTGGACAGTATGGTCAAAAGCCCCCGCCCCACGCGAGCTGAAATTTCTGATGTTGCTAATGCTATTTTAGATGGCACTGATGCTGTGATGTTGTCGAATGAAACGGCTGTAGGAGACTACCCCGTTGAAGCGGTGGCCACGATGTCTCGGATTGCTGTGCGCACCGAACAAGAATACTTTTCAAATGCCAGCATCCGCAACTTTCATACTCAATTTCTAGTGGATCACTCCCCCTCGATTCAAAACAATGGCAGCAAGCATACCCAGATCCCAGCCGCTATTAGCAAAGCTGTGGGAGACATTGCCTGTGATCTGAAGGCTTCAGCGGTTTTAACATTGACAAAATCAGGAGCTACTGCTCGAAATGTCTCTAAATTCCGTCCGGAAGCACCGATTTTAGCAGTGACGCCTCATGTGGAAGTGGCGCGACGATTACAGGTGGTTTGGGGTGTGATGCCGCTTATTGTGATTGATATGCCTTCGACTCGGCAAACCTTCCAAGCCGCTATGAATTTAGCTCAAGAGGAAAAGTTGCTCAAAGATGGGGATTTGGTGGTGATGACGGCGGGTACCCTGACTGGTGTATCTGGATCAACGGATCTGATTAAAGTTGAAGTCGTGAAGTCAGTGCTAGCCAGAGGCTTGGGTATTGGCCATGGTCAAATCAGCGGTCCAGCGCGGATCATTGATTCCAGCTTTGAATCTAACCGGCTCTCACGTGGAGATATTTTAGTGGCCCGCTCTACGGATGCCAACTATATTGAAGCCATTAAACAAGCAGCAGGCGTCATTACTGAAGAAGAGGGAGTGACGTCTCATGCTGCAGTGATTGCTATGCGATTAGGCGTCCCGGCTCTGGTAGGCGTCAAAAATGCAACACAACTGATCCGAAATGGGTCGATTGTGACCTTAGATGCTGAGCGCGGCATTGTAGCTTCAGGGACAGAAGGTATTGGCTTTTAGTCAGGTCTAGCCAGACCACTTAAGCAAGTTCTGATCTATGGCTTAGGTTAATGATACCTAACCTCTAGCTAAGCGCTTCTGAATCGATTAAACTGGTTTCATCAGGAATACAGCTGTTAACGGGTAACCTTAGCAGTCTGGTGAGGGAGTGGGGCAACCCACTTTTTTCTATTTTTAGGCCTGATGTTGCCGATCTCAACCTGTTTATCTACTATGGTTCACCCGATCGTTCCCCAAGTCGAAGCTTTGGCAACGCCTATCGCGGCTGATTTAGGTGTTGAGCTGGTTCATATTGTTTTTCATACTAACCAACATCCCCCTGTGCTCCGAGTTGATATTCGACCGCTTGAACCCGATGTAGACACGAGTCTTTCTGATTGTGAAGCCATGAGTTTAGCTCTAGAAGCTCGCTTGGATGAGGTCGATCTAGTTGGGGGTAACTATGTTTTGGAGGTTTCCAGCCCTGGTCTTGCTGAGATCCTGACATCCGAACGAGACTTTACCGTTTTCAAAGGATTTCCAGTGGAAGTGACCGTTGATCCGCCTCATAAAGATCGGTCACAGTGGCTAGGTACTTTAGTCAGCCGCGAAGCCGACAGTGTTGTGATCACCCAAAAGGGGCGTAAAGTCAAATTACCCCGCTCTAGTGTCAAACAGGTCATGCTGCGCAGCAGTCTCGATCCGTAATGCTACAACACTCTTTCCTAATCTCCTGTCCACTCTTTATTAGCGAGGAAACGGCCCCGTGGCGATAATATATCTAAAAGGCTTGGCTGAAATGATCGATGTGATCAGCCGAGAGCGGAATTTACCCAAGCACGCTGTCACTGATGCAGTCAAAGAAGCCTTACTCAAAGGCTATGAGCGATTCCGTAAAACGATCCAACGTGATAGCGCTGTTTTTGATGAAGACTATTTTGAAAACTTTGATGTGGAACTGGATCCCGATGCGGGGGGATTTCGGATTTTAGCCACTAAAACCATTGTGGAAGAAGTCAACTCCCCTGATCATGAAGTGTCTCTGTATGAAGTTCGGCAAGATTACCCTGAAGCAGAAGTGGGGTGGGAAGTCACTGATGATGTCACCCCCGAAAAAGAAGACTTTGGCCGCATGGCGGCGATTCAAACTAAACAAGTTCTGGCCCAAAAGCTGAGGGATCAACAACGAAAGCTGATTCAAGAAGAGTTTCGAGATCTGGAAAATACGGTATTGCAAGCGCGAGTCCTAAGAATGGAACGGCAGACGGTTATTGTGGGGGTATCCAGCGGGTTTGGTCAGCCTGAAGTCGAAGCTGAACTCCCCAAACGGGAACAGCTAGCTAGCGATCGATACAATCAAAATGCGGCAATCCGGGTTTATCTTAAGCGGGTCCATGAGGGATCTCGTCGAGGGCCTCAATTGTTGGTCTCTCGAGCCGATGCTGGCTTAGTGGTCAACCTTTTTGCCAATGAAGTTCCTGAAATTGAAGATGAGGTGGTGCGAATTGTGGCTGTGGCCCGAGAAGCAAATCCTCCATCCCGTAATGTAGGCCCTCGCACAAAGATTGCAGTTGATACCATTGAACGTGATGTGGATCCCGTGGGAGCCTGTATTGGGGCGCGCGGATCTCGAATTCAAGCAGTTGTTCAGGAATTGCGCAATGAGAAAATTGATGTGATCCGATGGTCACCCGATCCCGCAACCTATATTGCTAATGCTCTTAGTCCCGCCAAAATTTTAGAAGTGCGTTTGGTCAATCCTGAAGTCCAACAGGCCCATGTGCTGGTACCTGCCGATCAACTAAGCCTTGCCATTGGTAAAGAGGGACAAAATGTACGTCTTGCGGCTCGACTGACAGGTTGGAAGATCGACATCAAAGAAATTGAAAGCTATTTAGAAGAAGTTGAAAAAGCTGCGGCCCAAGGGCTCCCCTATCCCATGCTGAGTCCTGAAGTAACCAGCCCTAGCATAGCTCAACCTGATCAAGCCCCGGTCTTGGATGAACCTGATGAGGAGTTCTTTGATGATGAATTTGAAGAAGATTGGGATCAAGAAGATGAAGAGACCTTTGATTACGATGCCGAGTTTGCCATTGAAACCTTAGATGAATGAGCTAGTGGTCAGGACCTGGGGGCTACAGGCAGCACAGACATCAGGTCCTACCGATGAGATCTCAGTTGACAAAAGCAATAGCTTGATCCATCTGACTAGGTTTTACCTCTAAGCCAAGGTAGTCAATCATGGCTTCAATCAGGGGGCCAGGATCAGCTCGGAGTTGGTTATACTCTAGCTCCAGATAGTCATGTCCAGTTAAATGCTGATCAATCAACCGAAACAGTTGGCGAGGATGAGTTGACTTTAAGAAGGGCCACCGCCGCCGTTTAATTGAAGATTCAATATCAGCCAAAGGCCGCCTCACCACAAGACACTTTTGGACCGACCAGGCCTTAACTAGCTGCGGGATACACAAGCAAAGTAAGGGATGTTTACCCCCAATGGGTCGATCTTTGGCTTCCTGTTGTCTGCAATTATACCAGTGGCGCAGATCAGCTTCTAGGCCTTGAAGGGAGCGAATAGGTTGGAGGGTTTCTTGGGAATAGTAATGACACAGTAGCGATCTTAAACTCAGAGATTCATAAGAACACAGGGTACGCCAATCTGACGTGGGAAAAAAGAGATTACCCATATGAACCCCTAAGATTTTCAGAATACCAGCGACAACAGAGGTCCCACCACTCCAAGATCCTAAAACGGGGATAGCTAACGATTGGCACGATGTTGGATCAGGATGAGAATAGTTGAAAAGGTTGGCTAAAGATAGAACGATTTGCATAACAACCAGCTGAAAAACGTTGAAAACTTTCCATCAAGATAATCACAGTGCAGTCATCAAAACTTGGTTAATAATCTGTTGACAATGGCAACGGGGTAAGGGAGGCTGGCCCAGGAGTTGATCAAGTCTATCAGGAGTTAGATGTTGATCCCATTGCCACAACCGTCTGAAGGTAGACGTGAAGCAGAGCAGTAGCTCTAAGCCATGAGGCCAATCTCGGAATGGATGAAACTGTGCTTGCAAGAATGCCCCTTGGCTCCGTTCGGCTTGGTGATGGTGGAACAACCGCAACACTCCTCGAGCTGAAAACTTCAACTGATCCCAGGCGTTATCTCGAAAGGCCCAACGGCGAAACCCCCAAAACTTAGCTAGATGATTAACTTCATCCTGCAATAGCTGAGCCAGAGCCTGTCGTAAAGCTCCACTGGCATGAGCCATCAACCACAAATAGGTAGAGACTGCGCTCCACTCCGTATTGACGCGTCCTAGAATATGACGATAAGCATCCAGCCACGGATCAACAGTGGGTCGGTAGGGATGGACAGTATTGGGCTTTAGAACTGGCAAGGGAGTCCCAGTAAGTTGCTGATAAATCTTACGCAGAGCTGGACTATGCTGGCGCTCTTCTTTTTCCCAGACCCCCACTGTTTCAACGGATCCATCCTCTGCATAGGTCCCTCCCATAAAACGAGCAGCCTCGGGATGAATCGCACGGAGGTACAACCAGCTTTCTTGAGCATAGCCACGGATGGGAGCTTCCACTTCAACTGCGCTTGCTAAGACCATCAAAAATAACTCAGGGGCAATGCCCTGGATCTGCGAGGGCTGAATGGCTTTCCAAGTAATGGCGCCCCAAGGTCGTTGATGGGGTTGCTGAAATTGTGAGGATAGATCGATCAAGTGAGCACTTAAAATAGCTGCGGTCAAATAACGGTCTATTAAACC
>CAYSWV010000045.1:0-36545 GCA_964434865.1 uncultured bacterium | reverse complement strand
TGTTGCTGGTGAGTTGACGTTAAAACACCTGACTTGAGGACAGCGGTAACAATAGGCGGTAACAATAGCTTGTATAGACATATCTAAACCCTACTAGAATTCACAATACCTTCATCTTGCCAAGTTCAGCAGCCTCAGACTTCAGCGGATTCTCTTAACTCAAAGCCTCTAAATCGCTTAATTAGCCCTTAACTTTTCAGTGCTTCCAATGATGCCTACTTATAGAATCCTGTAAAAAGGTCAAGACAGGCCTATAATTGTAAACAAAGGTTAAAAAATTGAGTAAGTTGTTGTCATTCATTTGAGGACTCTGTGACCACGTTAATTAGTCAATCTCAACTAGAGGGTTGGACCTGGAGAGGTCATTCCATCCAATATTGTGTGACTGGATCAGGCCAACCATTGCTATTAATCCACGGATTTGGGGCTTCTATTGGCCATTGGCGTAAGAACATACCTGTGCTAGCTGCAGCTGGGTATCAGGTGTTTGCCTTAGACTTAATCGGCTTTGGCGGATCGGACAAACCAGCCTTGGACTACTCCCTTGATCTGTTTCTGGAGCTACTGGTTGATTTTTGGCAGACCCACATTCAAAAGCCTACCGTTGTGATTGGCAACTCGATTGGTGCTCTGTTGAGCTTGATGATGGCCACTCACTACCCTGAAGCTGTAGCTAGTTCGATCTTATTGAACTGTTCAGGAGGATTAAACCATCGACCCGACGAGCTGAAAGGCCCGATCAAGTATGTCATGATGTTGTTTACTACTCTAGTCACTTCAAAAGCAACAGGCCCTTTTTTGTTTAACCGAGTCCGTCAAAAATCAAGGATCCGAAATACGTTACGTCAAGTGTATTGCGATACCTCAGCGATTACTGATGAACTAGTGGAGATCTTGTACCAACCCTCTTGTGATGCCGGGGCCCAACAGGTGTTTGCTTCTATTTTGTCAGGTCCTGCCGGGACTCCTCCAGAAACCATGCTGCCCAAAGTTGAGCGGCCTATTCTAGTTTTGTGGGGGGAAAAAGATCCCTGGACTCCGATTCAACGAGGCCTCAACTTTCAACAGTATGTCAACCCAGCTATCACCTATCAGTTTATCCCGATACCTAATGCTGGTCATTGTCCCCATGACGAACACCCTGACCTTGTGAATCAATACATTCTTGAATGGTTGTCGACAGTATGCGCAGTTGTTTGAGATCTCGACTGGATTCTATCCGTTGAGTTTAAAGCCACTGCTGTTGAATGAGTCCCAGGTTGAGTACTTTTGTAAATCTAAAGGCTTGAGGTAGCTCGAATGCGGTGGCTATCTCCTGATTTTAGGCTCAAGCTCCCCTTTTGAGTTGAGTTGTGTCATGATCGACCGAATACCACAAGATTAAAGGCTATAGAGACCTATGGTTACCTCAACATCCTTATATCAAGTGTTATCAGAGTCTTTTAGGGCCGCTGTCTTGCAAGCTAGTCAGGCTGGTCAGTTGGGGGCTTTCACACCTGATCAAGTAGATACTATTAAAGTCGTGATTGAAGTTCCAAAAGACACTCGATATGGTGACTACGCTTCTCCTAGTGCCTTGGGGATGAAACAACGATGTGGGCTGCCACCTGCTCAAATTGCCAAGAGTATTGTTGATCACATGCCTCAGACTCTAGTGGAGGTGAGTGTTGCGGGTCCAGGTTTTATTAACTTCCGGGTGCGACCTGTTTATCTAGATCAATTACTTCAAGAGATCTTAGCCCTAGGAGCTAACTACGGCAAAACAACCGCTGAGCACCCTGAAAAAATCTTAGTGGAATTTGTCTCGGCTAACCCCACAGGACCGTTACATGTCGGCCATGGTCGCTGGGCTGCAGTCGGATCAACGCTGGCCAATCTATTTACTTGGACGGGTCATCAAGTGGAAACGGAATTTTATATCAACGATGCGGGTAATCAGATGCAAATCTTGGGCCGCTCACTTCAGATCAGGGTGCAGCAATTGCAAGGAGAAGCGGTTGAGCTGCCTGATGATGCCTATAAAGGATCGTACCTGGTGGATATGGCCCGCCGCCTCTTAGCTGAGGTTGAAGCTGGAGAGCACCCCATGCCCACTTCACTAGCTGAGTATACCGATTACGCTTACCATCAAATTCTCGATTGGCATAAGCAAACCCTCCATCAGTTTCAAACAGACTTTGACCATTGGTTTAGTGAACGCACCTTACATCAAGTTGATCCAGAAACAGCCTTAAGTGCAGTAACACAAACGTTGAATGAGCTAGAAGCTAAAGATTATTTGTACCGATCCCGATCCCCTCGTCAAGAAGAGCCTAAACCGGACGCCGAAGAGGCTATCTTCTTTAAAACAGCTGAATTTGGGGATGATAAAGATCGCGTAGTCAAAAAAGGGGATGGATCATTAACCTACCTAACAGCTGATATTGCCTACCACCGTGATAAAGTCCAGCGGGGCTATAATCGATTGATTAATATTCTAGGCTCCGATCACCATGGCTATGTACCTCGATTAAAAGCCGGGGTCGGGGCATTCAGTCAAGAGGTAGAACTTGAAGTTGTGATTGGGCAATTTGTCAAGTTATTTCAAACCAATCCCGAGACGCAAACCCGCACAGAAGTGAGAATGTCAAAACGTACGGGGAACTTTGTTTCTATCAATGATCTGATGGATGATGAGGATATTGGGGTTGGGGTCGATGCGGCTCGCTGGTTTTTATTAAGCAATTCGATGGACAGTGCGATTAATTTTGATTTAGATCTAGCTCGGGACCAGGCTAATCTGGATAACCCTGTAGTCTATGCTCATTACAGTCATGCTCGCTGTTGTACGCTTTTACGAAAAGTGGCTGCAGAAAAAGGGATCGATACCCAGCAATCAGCTTCAATCCTCCAGGATCAAGATCTACTTTTTACTGAACCAGAAGAGCGGATCTTACTGATTCAACTCCTAGGGTTTCCTGATGAAATTCGAACTGCTGCAGCTGAACGTGCACCTCATAAAATCATTCGTTACATTGAAGCCGTTGCTAGAGACTTCAATAAATTCTATGATAAATGCCGCATCTATCCTACCCTAGATACTAATTTACCGCTAGCAATGGCCCGATTACAGTTAGTCAAAGCGACCCGATGGGTCCTGTTTAATGCTCTAACCCAGATCTTAGGGATCACCGCTCCAGAGTCAATGTAATGGAACTAGGTCAGCTGTTGTCTCACATGCCAGCATACGCCACCGAGATCAATAAAGTGAATTTCTTGACCCCACGGGTAATCTTGTGGTTGACCCATCGTTTGATTTGGAAACCGTGCTGAGAGACCACTGGCCATGACCTCGGCATAATACCGATCTAGATCATCCACTTCATAAATTATGATTTGGTTCTCCTGCCAGGCTTTAATATCAATATTTTGTAATAAGAATTGAGCGTCGCCAAACTTGAGAGCCACCAGCCCATTTTCTAAATTTTCCCAGAGTTTTTTAAAGCCAAGATAGCCAAAAAAGTCGATGGCATCTTTAAAGTAAGGCCCTGAAGGCACAAAAGGATAAAGCGATTTTGCAGTTGATTTCACGATCCCCTCTCAAGCTTGACTATCTGAGTGAGTATAAACATTTCAGACCCGATCAGCAAGCTTCAATTTAAGTATCTAGCACAACAAAAGCCCGTCAATCGGGCTCAGCTGAACTATTTAATATATCAATATAACGGTAGCAATCACACTGTAATCGGCTGATCATCCTCGCGCCAGAGGCAGAAAGTAACCCCAGTAATCTGGTTATTGAAAAATAACTTCCTACCATCCGGCGAAAAACAAGCCCCAGCAAATTCACTAAAGAAATCAGTCAGATTGAGGGCCATCCGGAATGGTTCACCCCCTCGCGTCAACCCAGCCACATATTGAAATCCACTGCCATCTTCACATAAAAATAGAGTGCCATCAGGACCAACAGTCACATTATCGGGATTATCCAGATCTTGATCTGAACTGGCCTCATAAAATAACGAGAGCTTGGCTGTTTGAGTGTTGTACTGCCAGACCTGCCCCATTTCAGCATCACCACCTGTTGTACACACAAAGTAGATCAGACCATTACTGTACCAAGCCCCTTCCCCACGTCTAAAGATAGCAGCATTTTTAGCCTGAGCTTGTTGAGCCACCGTATCCTCATCGGGATCTGGATCATCAATAGTCACCCAACCTACTGGAAACTCTCGTCCAATAAAACGGCTGACACCTGATCCAGTATTAATCACTTCATTACTGAGCCGTAGAGCTTCTAAAACTCCTCCGCTTTTCAGATCACCGTAGACATTAGGTCGAAAGCGATAGAAACACCCAGTCCCTCTATCTTCTGTCAGGTAGACAAATCCTGTTGTTGGATCAACAGCGGCAGCTTCATGATTAAACCGACCTAACCCAATTAGAGGTTCTGGATTAGCAATGCCCGATCCATCGACTGGCACTTCAAAGACATAGCCATGCTTTTTTCTCAGAATTGGCAAGGTAGCTGGAGTCTCTGTGGTCTCTTCACAGCTGAGCCAGGTCCGCCAAGGGGTAGGTCCACCGGCACAATTTCGAAAGGTCCCAGCCAACGAAACAAAATGACGCACCAGACGACCATTGGGATCCACTACCAGAGTTGTTGTACCCCCAAAGGCACTGGAATCAAACTGAGGAATGCCCGGATTGCTAATTGAGGTAGGCCCCCCAATAAAGATCTCATGGTTACGGATCAAGGTGTAATTGTTGCCAGGACCAGCAAAACAAGCCATGCCATCGTGCAAAGATGGGACCGTATTACCATCATCCATGGCTTGGCCCGTGATCGAGAGAGCTGTGTATTTAAATCCAGCGGGGACAGCTAATAAACTACGAGCAAGAGAGCCATTGCGAAACCCTCGTAATTCATCAATATTGTCAGGATCACGAATTTGCAAACGACCAAACCCAGCTCCCGAGATCGGTCTGAGCAAAAGTTGAGTCTGTTCTGGATCTAAAGTGGTTGAGTCGGCAATAGGCGTTGTCACCCCAGATGATCCACCACAGGCTGAAGTTACGATTGCACCCGTAGTACCTGCTCCCATCAATGTCAAAAAGCGACGACGATTCAGCATCTTAACCTCCTGTTTATGTAGATCTCTGCGGGTGGGTTGTGTAGTGCTCTGGAATACAGAGGTGGTCCTTAGATATCACTACCCCAGGTCGTTTTATACCTAGTTAGCGTAGATCTACTAGGGTGAAAACACTTAATTAGGCACTCTATCTACTTTCAATTGACATTGAGGTAACTTATTCGACTATGTTAGCTTGAGTATTATTGGAGATATCCATACATTCAGATATCTACACATGGACTAGGCTATGTATAGTCAAAATAGATAGTCAAAATAGCCAAGGATGCATAGTCAGAAACTTGTAGGCAACAACTTAACGATGCAATTTCTGAGCTGGGTTTAGGTGATATCGGACAGATAATATCAGAATAGTTTGATCAATGAGGGCGTTTCGTTGGCTGGCAATCCTATGATTCAACGGTTGAACAAGTTGAAGTTGGGTGTCAAACTCAATCTGCTGTTGTTAGTGATCTTCACCTTTGTGATCACAATCAGTGGTTTGTTTTTATCAGTTTTACTAGAGCAAAATGCAGAACAAGTCGTTGCTGATCAAGCTGCTATACTGATTGAAACAATGAGTGCGGTGCGTCAATATACAAGTACCCAGATTCGGCCTGAGTTAGCTGATCGGTTAGAGTCTGAAACCACCTTTTTACCTCAAACAGTACCTGCTTATTCAGCCCAAGCTGTGTTTGCAGGCGTGAGCGCTCAAAGTGATTATCAAGAATTCGCTTACAGAGAAGCTGTTTTAAATCCGACAAATCCAAAAGATCTGGCTGATGAATTTGAGGCAAGTGTGATCAATACCTTCCGAGCCGATCCTACCCTAGCTGAGAAGATCGGATTTCGGACGGTCAACAATAGTAAGCTCTTTTACGTAGCTCGCCCCATTGCTGTCTCTGAAGAGAGTTGTTTAGAGTGTCATAGTGTCCCCGAGAGAGCTCCAGAGAGCCAGATTCTAACTTACGGAACGACTGGAGGTTACGGTTGGCAATTAAACGAAATTGTCGGTTCTCAGATTTTAACAGTACCTGCTACACAAGTCTTTGATCAGGCCCAAAGACTACAGTTTCTAGTCGTGGGTTCTTTAATAGGATTGGCTTTGGTAACGAGTGTGATCTTAAACTTTTCTCTCAACCGGTCTATTATTCATCCTATTCAGAGGATGTCCCATTTAGCTCAACAGGTAAGTACTGGAAGCATGTCGATTAGTTTTCAGCATCAGGCAGAAGATGAAATCGGTATACTAGCCCGCTCATTAAACCGAATGAAAGTCAGCCTAAAAATGGCGATGGATATGTTGAATAAGTCTGATCAAGGATAGATAGAGCCTGGTGTGACAATATTTAAAATGTGGCGTTCAACAATATCGGGTAAAACCTGAAGAATATAATCCTTACCTAAGATCTCAGCTTCTGCAATGACTGATCTCAGGTAGTCAATGGAAATATGTTCAATCAACTCCATAGCTAGTGGAGCATAACTTAAATGCCATGGCTCTGGAAACATCCCTCCTTGATAGAACTGGTACGGTTGAAAGAACCCAAAAGACTCGATGTTCACTTCTAACCATTGATGTAGAGGATAAAATAGTCCCCCTGGACTCACTTCTTCAGGTAGTAGCTTAACTCGATAGCCATCTGGCATGGCAGCTGCATCAACAATGTCGATCTCAGTACCCCAATGATGTCGGCTACCACCAGGCAGAGCAGACCAATCTAAGATGTGCCAGACAATAGCTTCAGGAGTCAGATCGCTACATTGACGTGGGTGCCCCTGAATGTCGTATAGTGGCTTTTTACCAGTGTACTTGTGATTCCAAATGCGTAATTGAGTTTTAAAATCTCGAAAAGAACTGAAGGGCATTAGATCAAATCCGGCTTGATGGGCTGCCCGGCGCAACTCCAAAAAAGCATGGACAACAGTTGGTTGGGCTGCAAACCTAGGATCATCAACTTGAATAACATGAGTTCTCACCTGACCACTCATTTCTACTTGATTCAACACAACACTAGACTCCTATCTAGCCTTAAACATAAGGAATCCTCGGATTCGATCATAACGTCTAGATTTCATCAGGTGTGGACAAGGTCTATATAATAGGTCTATATAATAGGTCTAAGTAATAGGTGGCAGTTAAGTTTAGCTTGATCCCCAGATCGACTCAATCCAGTAATGAGGACAAGAATAACGATGGTAGATAGTGCTAAGTCAGCTGGGTTTATGATCTTTCTGTTGGCCCAGATTGGATTTGTTTCAGATTGTCCCCCTTTATTCTATCTTCTGTTGTTTGCCACAATTTTACCTGGAATAGTTCTTGCTACTGTGGCTACCAAAACTTTTCAACTAGGCAGCAGAAGCAAACTGACTGGTGGCACAGTTTTTACTACTGTCGCGACTCTACCCTCCTTAATTGTGGCACTATACTTGCTATTGAACTATAACTCTTCAGTTGATCCGTTGGTAATCTGGCTGAGATCTAATGAGGTTAACCCAATCAGTATTACAAGCAGTATCGATTTTTTATCTAGGAATTTAAGAGTTTGCGTTTGGGTTATACTCTTCTTCTTATACGAGCGTCTAGCACTAGGCAAGACAATCAAAGAGGATCTTCTCATCAGTCTTTCTGGCATTACGGTCTGGCCGCTTTACTATACTTCCAAATGGTTCCTTCAAGCCAATCACCTCGAAGATCATGGTATTGAATCTCAGTTCTACACGACCGCTGCAATAGTAGTTGGGGCTTTAGTTGGGTATTGGTTCTACCAGCGACTTCAGTCGGCTCTCACTTCTGAAAAAACTTAAGATCTTTAATAGCAGATACTTTATGCTTGGGATGATGTTGATGTATCTACCCCTCAAGCAATGAGCAATGTAAAACTGACTGAAGAGCAACTTGAGATTGTTAATCATGATCATGGTCCGGCTAGAGTATTTGCTGTGGCTGGTGCTGGTAAAACTACGGCCATGGTCCATAGGATTCATCGATTAATTCAGCAAACTATTTTTTCGCCTCATCGAATATTAGCCTCTTCATTTAGTCGAGCTAGTGTTGCTAAGTTGAACCAGGATCTGAAGCAGTGGCCAGTATGTAGTGAAGTAAAGACCCAAACTCTGCATAGCTTGGGGAATTCAGTTATCAATAAGGCTTATCAGTATGGCTACCTTGATAAACCTAGAATTCAAATGGATTCTGGTCAAGTTGATTTTCATTTGTATCACCACGTTCTTCGTCTGGTACGCCAACAAAATTTAGAGTTTAAAGATGAGCTAGAATCTATTGATCAGAAAGATTTTTTGTCTTATGTGGGGCGATGTAAAGCACAGCTACATTATGCGGATTTGAGTCATGTCAGGTTTGAGCCTGATTCTCCTCATCGGGGTGTGGCTCAGTTGGCTCAACCTCCTGCTGATAAGACGTTGAGTTGGTATCTTGATCTATATCGGTTGTTTGAACAGATTCGCTTAGAACAAAGATTGATTAGTTATGATGATATGTTAATGACAGGGTGGCAGTTAATAGTGCAATATCCTGATCTCCTAGAAGCCGTCCGGGCTCAGTTTGATTGTATTGTTGTTGACGAGTTTCAGGATGTGAATCGGGCTCAGTTTGGCATTTTGGATCTGATGATCAGAAACCATTCTAACTACATGGTCATTGGAGATGATGATCAGACGATTTATGAGTGGCGTGGGGCTGAAGTCAAGTTTCTATTAAAGGATTTTGAACGTCGCTATACGCCTAAAGACTATGCTATTACAGATAATTTCAGATGCAAGGCCTCTCAGATTACTTTAGCTAATGCTGTAATTCGTCATAATCGTAACCGCTACATTAAGCAGCTGAGCTTAACACAGGGATTTGACGGGCGTACAGAACTTTACGAAATACCTAATCTAGAGAGCTTAGGGCGGAGTGTTGTTGATCAAGTCAGACGATCTTTGGCAGCTGGTGTAGTGCCTACTGATATAGCTATTCTGGTACGAGTTTATGCTCAGACTCCTTATATTGAGCAGTTCTTAATTCAGAGTGACATCCCTTATTGGGGAGCTGATTTGACGCCATTTTATCGCCGAAAAGAAATTCTAGATTTTTTGGCTTTTGCACACCTGGCAAAACTAGAGGCTAGGGGCGAGAGATCGGAGGCTAAGGAGGCCTGGGAACGGATTCAGCGAGTTGCACCGGTTTGTTATATGAGCCGAGAGTTAAAGGATCAAATACAACAGCAAATTTTGGCTGATCACAAGCCTTTTAGTGACGTTTTATTGGCTGCTGTACCAAAAATATCTAGGGAAAGGACGGCTCGGGCTGTTAAAGCTCTAGTGAAGTGGTTGAAGATCGCTGCTCAACAGCCTGCTAAGATGGCTTTAAAAGGATTGGATGCTTGTATTGATTATCGGGATAAGTTGAAAAAGAGTAGTGGCTTTAAAGAAACAGGTCAGGGTAAAGTGGCAGGTGTAGAGGCCCTGATTAACTATGCTCATGATAAAGGACTGTTAGTTGAGTTTTTAGATCATTTGGACAACCTTCAGGAGCGGGCTGAGGAACATAAGCAAACACCAGAGCAATGTATTCGATTAACTACAATTCATCAGGCTAAAGGGCTAGAGTGGTCTGTGGTGTTGGTACCACACTGTAATGAAGGTACGATTCCCTTTGGTGAAAAATGGTCTGATGAGGAGTTGGAGGAGGAAAGACGTCTACTCTATGTAGCAATTACTCGGTCTAAGCAGGACTTATATTTGTACTATCTTAAAAATCAACCCATTTCTCAGTTTTTAAAGGCAGCTCAGATCGAAAAAGTTCTAAAACGCACGGAACGGGTACAGCACTGTCTTCAACAGGATCCACAGTCGTGGCAGGCTCGTGATGCTGTAGATTTGATGAAGGGCGTTATTGACTTGGGGTTGGATCGATACTTTCTGAAATGGTGGAAGCAGGATTGGGAGCGACAAGCAGCGATTGCCAGTGCTGTTCAACGGTGTTTTATGGCAGCAGCCCAAAGTCAGCTTCTGGAGAGAATCGGCCTTGAGGTGAATCATGTAGAGATTTGGCAACAGATTTGTTTAGTTCCTGAATCTGCTTCAATGACATTTCCAGGGTTAGAGGCTTTAGCTCAGCCTAAACGAAAACTGCCAGTCAAAACAGATGTCGCAGTACCCAGTCTGGTAGGCAAATTGAAGGTCAATCAGAGGGTTGATCATAACAATTTTGGGCAGGGTGTTGTGACCCATATCAAGATCCAGAAAGCTGACTCTGAAGAAATTATTACTGTCAATTTTCAGAAGTGCGGATCGAGGAAGATCTTGATTACAAAGAAATTTTGTGCCTTGCGGCTCGCGTTCTGACTAAATGTGAAACCCAATCCCCTATTTGAAAATTTTGTACATCAATAGTGACTTAATCAACTCACAGCCCAGATTCCATAAGAGAAGCATTAGTATCCTTGCATAGCTTTAACAATATCAGGATCATGCATGAGTTTGGCTACAGCTTGGTGAAGCACTCGTGGATGTCTTTGCGAGTAAGGTAGTTTTAGACCTGGACGAGTCAACAATCTCTGTTCTGAAAGTATCAGAATCTGATCAGCAAGTCGCATGGCCTCCATGATGTCGTGTGTAACAAAAACAACAGTAAGTCCCTCATTGACTAGATGGCGCACCAGATCTTGCATGGCTCCTCTGAGACTGACATCCAGACCATTGAAGGGTTCATCCATCAGTAATAGATCAGGTTCAATAGCTAGGGCGCGAGCAATGGCAACGCGAGATCTCATGCCGCCACTCAATTGCCCTGGATAGCGATCAAAGGCTTGTTCGGGAAACCCACATCGATGTAATAAGTGCCGGGATTGCTGAAGTCGTTGTCTAGAGTCATTGACATAAGCCATTAATCCCACCGCTACATTTTCAAGCGCTGATCGCCAAGGCAACAACCGGTGATCTTGAAAGACCATACCAATTCGTTGAGCCTGAATCTGAATCCTCCCTTGCTGCGGTGTGATCAGCCCTGAAAGTAACCTCAATAAAGTTGTCTTGCCAGATCCAGACGCTCCAAGGATTACAGCAAGCTGCTGATGCTGAATGGTCAAGGAGAGTGACTTTAAGACGTGAGTCTGTTCAAATCTGAATGAAACTTGATCAACTGATACAACAGAGTAGCGAGATCTTCCATCCGTCATCATGGTTTCACACTTATAGTCTCCAGATCTCTAATTGTCGTTTCAACGGTCGCAGACAACTATATTCAATCCCAAGAAAGACAATGATGCCTAGTAGGATCCAAGCAAGACTCTCAGCCGTATCAAGATTAGACCGAGCTACAGCCAATTCAGCCCCGATGCCATCACGAGATCCCAGTAACTCAGCCATAATAGCGACTTTCCAAGCCGTACCAAAAGCTGTTAACGTAGCTGGAAATAAATAGGTTAACAGGTGGGGCAACAGGATTTCTCGTAAGTATTGAACTAGTGTTAGGCGAAAGACGGTCGCCATCTCTTGTAACCCTGGATCGATAGATTGCACCCCCTCAACCGTTGCTAGAAAAGGGATCGGGACTAACGCAACCGTGATCGTAATTCCAACGGTCTGAGTACCCATCCCAAACCAAAGCAGTGTTAGCACCACCCAGGCTACAGGCGGTACAGCCAACATCATAGTGATCAAGGGTGATAATGCACTACGTATAGGTTGTGATACCCCTGCCATCAAACCCAACCCCGTCCCTATAATTAGCGAAACTCCGAATGAAAGCAGGATCCGCCCAGTGGTAATGGCCAGGGTTGTTAGAGCTTGTCCCTGCATGACGAGTTGGATCAGACTCTGACCTGTTGCTAGCGGAGACGGTAACACTAGCGATCCAACGTGTTGACTACTCCACAACCAGAGACCCAGAAACCCGACGATTCCAAAACAAGACCAGATCCAGGCCTTAGGTACATTGAGAGCTTTAGTTGACATCGAGATAGAATCCGTCATCAGGCAAGGCTCCTCCTAACAAGTCCATAGACTCGGTTGCCAGCGCACTATAAAAAAACTCTAGATGCTCTCTAACCTGTTGAGCTGATCGCACCTTCAGATTCATATAGGGGATAGAGCGTTCTAGTATGGCCTGCTTTAGATCTAGATGAGTTTCTCCCAATGTAGCGGCTGGAGCTGGATTAGCATTGACCCAATCGGTTGCCTCTCTAACTGCCTTCAGTAAAACAGCAGGTAAGTCTTCATATTGAGTCCGTAAGCTATCTTGCAGTAGTAAGACAGCCATCGGTATATCAGGGCCACGACCTGTTGCAGTTGCAAATTCTGCTTGTAGATCAAGCGCTCGGAGCACCGTGAGACGATTAGCCGCACCCTGTACCATAGCAGCCGTGGCCGCCGGTTCTTGCATAACAGCAGCAGGTGATCGTCCCGCAAGAAGTAGCTGTGCCGCTTCTATAGGTGTAGCTGTGTAGTTAAGTTGTACATCGTTCGGAGTCATAGCTTGGCTTTGCAAAAGGAGCTGCAAAACTCGGTCGGGCATGTCACCTCGGAACGGCACTAGAATTGATTGACCTGCCAGATCAGCCAGTGTTCGTAAGTTAGGGTCTGTCGTGATCAGGTAAAGCATCCCCGTGGTCAGGACCCCAACCAATCGCATCCCCGTTCCACGGTTGTATAAGTTGGCTGCTGTGGGGGCTGGAGAGGTTGTAATTTCAATCTGACCACTAGCAACACCTGCTCGCATCTCATCCGGAGAGCGCCACATCTGAAACTCAATGTCATGGGCTACAGGCTGGAGGGTATTCTGGTCCGCTATCCGTGCAAGAGGCAGTGAAACTCCAATGGGAGCCCCGTACAGCACTAGGCTAGACAATGATGAAGATTGAGATCGAGCGGGCTGACCCCATTGCTGTATAGCGGCCATAGTCATGACTGAGGTTAACCCCATCAGGACAGAGCGCCGACGATGAAGATGATCACTCATAGCAAGCTCCTGGCCTCAACTTCAGAAGAATCCCTTAATCTACACCAGAGCATAGCTAGGTTAGCTTGGCCGATTTTCGAAGTCAAAAGACAGAACGTCGAATCAAATGGATTAAAGCTAGTAGGGCCACAGATGCTGTTAAACGTAATTAAAGATACGGATAGATCGGATAAGTTCCCTTAAGATATCGAAACTTGAACCTTTGATTGTTGACTAATCACAGGGTTTCAAAAGCCTCATGAGCCTTTCTTCCTCATAACAGATCTCTTACAGATCCCATTTGACCGGGATCTTTTTTATGGTGAATAGTTTAAATCCATAAGATAACAGTTAGCTCGATCAAAACTATCAGCTATCATTAAAAAACAGTGTTTCACAACAATGCGATGATCCAAAGGTACTAATCAGCCCAACCACCTACAAAGTTCTGCAACACTGTAAACCAATTGTTTTATTCAGCTATTGATGCATCATAGGAGCCAGCATCATGATCTCAGCCTCATGGCCGGCGATAGCAGGTTGCAGCAGTTCAAGCAACTCTGGATACTGCTCAGCTAGGCCATCTTCACTAAGGTTGGCATTCAAAATGGTGCCTGATTCGTCAGTGATTGAATACAGGTAACCCTCAGGAGCAGAAGTAATGGTAACTTTCCGATCACGAAGTTCCAGTTGACCAATCGCTGGATAGATGCCACTTGGATCCTCTGTGTTTCCAGCCAACGCCAGCTCAGCTGAGGATGATAGAGCAATTACAGTAAGAAAAGCGATTGTTGCAGATTTCATGACTGGATACAGCCTCTTCACTACCGACCTCACTATATCATTTGTATAAGCTTGACAGGAGAGTAGATCTGAAGACATTGCTCCCTACAACCGAGCTACTGATGAAGATGCCACAATCCGAAGACAACTATGACATCTTATGCAGGCTTTTAAGGCTGATTAAGAGTCAACCTGTTGAAACACTTCAGGTGTAAACATACCGTGCAATCCATACGGAACATGGTGCTTAAGGTTAACTTTAGCAATAGGACCTTGATCCAACCGTTGAGCATCCAGGATCACGACTGCAGATTTGCGTACACTGGCATCAAAGACTAAAGTCATCAACCAGCCTGAGTCTTCCTCTGATCCGGCAGGATTAGGAATAAAAATGGGTTCTCCACTGTAACCTTTAGGGGCAAAACTGTAGGTCTGGTGTTCCCCGGTAGTGGTATCAAATTTCAAAATAGCTTGCAGAGGGGCGTTGTAGCAGGGACCAAACGTGGTACCCGTGTAGATATACCGATGCTGACGACCTACCTTTTGAGGATGAATGGAGGGGAATTCGACACTCCGATCTAACAACAACTGCCGCTGCACCGTTTGGCTAGCAAGATTGATAGTGTAGCGGTAAAGCTTACCAGGAGGAACAGCTTCAAAAACAACTTCACGATAATCCACACTGGCTTCTAAAGGGGGAAAGTCTTGATATAAGATGGCATCCACGATGATCTGGTCCCCTGCTTCATAGCCATTCACGAAGTGGAAAATAAAGCCTGGATCTGTTTCAAGCGTCACTGGCTCACCCAGCTGCGGAAAAACTCGAATGCGAGTGGGAGCTTTGGGATCCAAATTCAAGCAAGCGCCTGCTGTTTTAAAGCCTAAAGCAACAGATAAGGAGTCAAATGAAACAGGATTTTGAAAGAAGAGACGATAGTTAGGTGTCCAAACAAAGTCATGCAGGAAAGCAAATCCGGGAATCGTATGTTCCACTTTTTCAACCATATGCCCTTGAGCACTAATCCGATAAAACCAAACCTTTGAGGTCGGCTGAGCTTGAACCCCAAAGGCTAGTAGATCGCCGGTAACGGGATCGATTTTAGGATGCGCAGTAAAGCACTGCCCTTGATAGATCGCCCCTGAAAAGGTTTCAACACCTAGGGTCTCTAATGTTTTAGGATCTAATCGATAGGGAGAGGCCCCTTCCCATAGAGCGAGTAACCGATGTCCCTGGTAAATCACATGGGTATTGGCTGGATTTTTGAACTTAAGATCAAAGAGATTAGCCCACCACCCGCCCGGGCGTTGAGTCCCAAAAACACTTCGGTATAATATCTTGCCAGCCTTTTGTTCAGCGACATATTCAGGGGTTCTGACAAACCGATTTGCGAAGTGTACCCGACCTTGATCAAAGGTGATCGCTACAATCATGCCGTCGCCGTCAAAGGGATGGCCATAACGTTGACCATTGAGATCAAGTAAGCCGGGTCCATTCCGAAAGTAAGTCCCTTGTAACCCAGCCGGGAGAGTTCCCTCGATGTCGTCTACCCAATAAGCATATTCAGTTTTGAGAGACTCGTAGCCTAATTGCCAGTCTGCGTTGGTATAAGGAGGTGATGCTGCTGCAACCATAGTTCTCTAACCCGTGCATTAGTATTAATAATCGTATTCTCTCGTGAATATTTGTAAACGACTAGTCCAAATTTGATCAATTCTGACCTAAAGCTAGCTGATCAACCTTGATTGGGCGTCCTTGAGCATTGAGAGCTGTGCCGATGATCTTGGCCTGGAGTACAACCTGATGATCGGGCACACGAAAGATATCCTGATAAAACGCAAATCTGACTCTGGATTCCTGGGCCATCTTGAGGCCTACCCAAAACTGATCGCCACTGGATAGAGGAAACTTGTAGTCTAATTCAGCCCGAACCACCACTAGGTTAATCCCTTGTTGGGCATACTCACCAAAATTGATTCCAATCGATTGGAGGTATTTGTGGCGAACATGCTCAAGATAATTGAGATAGACACTGTTGTTGACAATACCTTGCAGATCACATTCATAATCCCGAACTTCTAGGGTCATCGAAAAGGAATAGTCATCTGGTGTACTCATGCTTGATTGTCATCCTGCTTGGTTGTCATTATTGACCCTAGATTACGCATCTTTAACCGCTATTGATGACCTATTGATGACATTGGGGTTCGCATTTTACCGGGATTGAAAAGACTATAGGGATCAACATCAGCTTTAAAGGCTAACTGCTGCGGATCCATAAATTTACGGCCACCATCTTCAATAATATAAGTATGGGGATTAGCAATGAAGGCACCCTGCTCATCATGATAACGTATAATCTCCTGCAGGCGCTCTGTGGTTGAATACTTGACAATCTGGAGGCCTACTGGAACGATATGCCCTTCTACACGAATAAATTCCAAATGCATTTGAACTTCATCTTTAAAGTGCTGAGCCAACTGTTCAACAAGCGTTAGGTGCGGATCAACTGGAAACAAGGTTTGTAAATAGGTCAAAGTTGGATCCATCGTGCGGGCATGTAGAGTGGTGTGGTTCCAGGTGAATTCACCTAAGGCAACCCCTCGACTGGCTTCTAGGGCAGACTTTTGGTAAGTCATAGTGCCGTGCCAGTCATCGACTAAAGCAGATAATGGATCCAGGCAAGATTCAGCCACCATCAGTAGAGCACAAGCTTTCCCCTCAGGTAGCACTGATCGAAGGGCCGCAAAATAGCTAGGAATAGGCCAGTCATGGATACTGATTAGTTTTTTAATAATGCCATCTGCATGGCCTAAAGCTTGACCAAACCGAGCCGCTGTCATCAAGTCATCAAAAATAACAATCACTTCAGCCCAAGGATAAGCAGGTCCTAAAGGGATCTCAAGTTCAGTGATAATGCCATTGAGGCCCCAAGCATGACTGACTTTATGAACATCATCGCCCCTCAGTTCTAGCGCACGAGGTATTTCTTCAAGGGTAATCACTTTAAGCCCTAGAAGATTGCCCCGATCACGTAGCTGACCATAAGTTATAGATCCAATACCACCACTGCCTCCGGCAATAAATCCTCCTATGGTTGCTGTCCGATATGTTGAGGGGGCCATCCGGATTTCCCAGCCTTGCTGTCGTGTCTGTTTATCAATAGCGGCAAGCTTAGCTCCAGCTTCAACTCTAGCCATACCTGGTTGACACCCTAATACGCGGTTCAATAGGCTCATATCTAGAATCACACCGCCCTGCAAAGGCACGCACTGTCCATAGTTACCGGTACCAGAGCCTCTAATTGTGACAGGGATCCTATGCTTGGCACACTGTGCAGCGACTTGAATCACCTCAGCTTCAGTTTTAGGCCGGACAACTAGGTCTCCGCATTTGCCAGTGAGTTGTCGCTGTAGCACAGGGCTAAAAGTATGATAATCCTGAGAAAGCTTGGTAACTTGAGTAGGATCAGTAATCATCTCTAGTGAGTTTAGGGACTGCTTCAAGACATCTAGATCATAGGTGGATGGAATAGTTGCCATAGTGAAGCCCCTTGAGTCTGCAATTAAAGTTTTAGAATAGCATTTTGTTGGATCGATACGGTTTATGCTGGTATGACTCGGCCCGTCTATCCAATAGTCTATGAAGTTGGCGTCTGAGATAGTTTGAACCGGTACCATCAATCTACAGGTATTGGAGGATGGTGTTGTAATACTTGCTTTAAATAGCGACCCGTATGAGAGGCAGGTACAGCAGCGACGTCCTCTGGCGTGCCAACTGCGATCACTTCACCCCCTCGATCGCCCCCTTCAGGCCCCAAATCAATAATCCAATCCGCACACCGAATAATATCTAGATTATGTTCAATGACTAAAACCGTATTCCCAGATTCCACCAACCGCTGCAAAACAGTCAAAAGTTTGTGAACATCATAAAACGATAAGCCGGTTGAGGGTTCATCTAGTAAGTAAAGTGTCTTACCTGTGGATCGGCGCGCCAGTTCTGAAGCAAGTTTAACGCGTTGAGCTTCTCCACCTGAGAGGGTAGGGGCTGGTTGGCCGAGGTGAACATAATCTAGACCCACATCAGAGAGGGTTTTCAAGATCTTGACTGCTGGGGGTAACCCGGAATAAAACTCTAGCGCTTCGCCTACCGTCATCCCCAATACATCGGAGATGGTTTTACCTTTGTACTTAACTTGCAAGGTTTCTCGACTGTAGCGAGTGCCTCCACAAACATCACAGCTCACATACACATCGGGTAAAAAATTCATTTCAATGACATTTACCCCTTGCCCCTTACAGGCTTCACAGCGGCCCCCTTTAACGTTAAATGAGAAATGTCCCGCCTGATAGCCTTTAGCCTTGGCATCGATTGTATTTGCAAAAGCTTGCCGAATCGGATCAAATAGACCCGTGTAGGTAGCTGGGTTCGAGCGGGGTGTGCGTCCAATTGGGGATTGATCAATTACAATTACTTTGTCTAAAAATCCAACTCCAGTCAGCTCATCCACATCAGCTGGCATGGGCACTTTCAGACCCCGTTGGTGTTGTAGAGCAGGGTAGAGTAGCTCATTGACTAAGGTTGACTTACCAGAGCCTGAGACACCAGTAACACAGATCAGCTTGCCTAGAGGGATCTCAACTGAAATCCTCTTCAAATTGTTGCGACAGGCATTTTTCAACGTTAGTGAGTTGCCTTTACCCTTTCTGCGGACTGCTGGCGTTGGAATCTGAACTTGACCAGATAAATAATGGCCAGTAATGGATCGCTCACACTGCTCAATAGCTTCTACTGATCCTTGAACAACCACCTCTCCCCCATGAACGCCAGCAGCCGGCCCAATATCAACGATATGATCAGCGGCCCGAATCGTATCTTCATCATGCTCCACCACAATCAACGTGTTGCCCAAGTTACGCAGACGGAAGAGTGTTTTCAATAATCGCTCATTATCTCGTTGATGCAGCCCAATAGATGGTTCATCTAACACATATAAAACGCCCGTTAAACCTGAGCCAATCTGGGTAGCCAATCTGATCCGTTGGGCTTCACCCCCTGATAAGGTCATAGCGGGTCGATGTAAAGTTAGGTAATCCAGTCCTACATCTAGCAGAAACTGCAGTCGTGCCCGAATCTCACGGACCACTTGATCAGCAATTTGCGCTTGTCTGGCATCGAGTTCTAGCTGATCGAGGCGCTCTAAGCAGTCCCGAATCGAAACTTCAGTAAAATCATGAATGTGTTTTCCACCAATTTGAACCGCTAAAGCCTCAGGCCGTAACCGTGATCCGTGGCAGGCTGAACATGGATAGCTAGTGAGATAAGCTTCCAGTTTTTGGCGATAACTGTCAGAGTTGGTTTCCCGGTAATGGCGCTCAAGTTGAGGGATCACGCCTTCAAATTTCTTGTAATAGCCTTTGCCATTTTGATAACGAGATTCAGCTTCAATATAGATTTCTTCATTGGAGCCATACAACAAGATCTGCTGTTGTTCAGAGGTTAACTGGTCCCATCGATCACTAACGGCAAAGCCAAAGGCATTAGCGGCGGCCACCAGTAAGGCTAGATAATAAGGGTTGTCTTTTTCAGACCAGGGTGCAATAGCCGCATAAACTGGCAAGCTGGGATCAGGAACAACGGTATTGGGGTCAAATTTTTGTTCGTACCCTAAGCCATGACAGGTGGGGCAGGCCCCGATAGGAGAATTAAACGAAAACAAGCGAGGTGAGAGTTCGTCAAACACTGATCCATGCACGGGGCAGGCAAAGTTTTCTGAAAAAATAAGTTCTGTTGGTTTACCATTCATATACTGGCCAGCTGATTCAGCCACTTTAGTGAAAAAATCAGGATCATCATCGTCACGAGCTATCAGTTCAACAACAGCAATCCCATCAGCTTGCTTCAGGCAGGTTGTTAAAGAATCAGTGAGTCGTTCAGTCAGATCAGGTTTTTTAATTAATCGATCCACCACCACTTCAATGGTATGGCTTTTATTTTTACTCAATTTAATCTCATCAGTTAGCTCTTTGACTTCACCATCCACACGGACCCGCACAATTCCTTGATGTCCCAAACTTTGAAGTAACTTGGCATGAGTGCCCTTTTGATTCCGAACTACAGGAGCTAACAGCTGAAAGCGGGTTCGATCAGGCAACGTCATGATCTGGTCTACAATTTGATCAACAGTTTGGGGTGCAATTAACCGATCACACACAGGACAATGGGGTTTACCAGCCCGGCCAAATAGCAATCGCAAGTAATCATAGATCTCAGTGACGGTGCCTACGGTAGAACGAGGGTTATGGCTAGTCGACTTTTGATCGATTGAGATCGCAGGACTTAAGCCATCTATTTGATCCACATCTGGCTTGTCCAGTTGCCCCAAAAATTGACGAGCGTAGGCACTCAAGGACTCCACATAGCGACGCTGGCCTTCGGCAAAAATAGTGTCAAAAGCCAGTGATGATTTACCAGATCCAGAGACCCCAGTAAACACAATTAGCTGGTTTCGAGGGATTGTTAAATTAATATCCTTAAGATTATGCTGCCGTGCCCCTACAATGCGGATTTCATTTTGATTGGACATGCCTAGCTCCCACCCGTCGATTAAATAATCTTAACGAATCTTAGAGCCTTTCTTCCCTTGATCTTCTAGATCTTGATGCCCGACATCAGAGGCTAAAGCTAAGCAGAGGGTCACTGAGTTGACACATGAATTAACCATTTATGATGGGGTGGCGGTAAGGCTTGCAATAGTCAAGAGCAGTCTGATCAAGCAAACCCCGGCGAAATCTTGATCTAACCTTTAGAGTCTTTTAAGTTTTGGTCTGTAGAGATACTGTTAAGTTGAGTATCAGATAAATAACATTTTAAATGCTGCTGTTACAAAGATCCCTCCTATAGATAGGGAGTTTGATGAAAGGATCCGAATGGGTCCTTTTCTTGTTTAATAGACTCACTCAAGAATCAATCCAAGGGGATCAATCCAAGGGGAAACCTCGGGTCAGTCCTTGACAGCGATACTTCTTTACTCGGGGAAGTGGTGTTGAATTAAGTCATTGAGGAATTCACTCACAGTCATCCCTTTAGCGGCAGCAATCAACTGGATCCGTCTATACAGGTTTTCAGGCAGATCTAGACTCAGCCGTTTCAAAGTTCCTGCTTGGGTTAGGATCGAGGATGAGCTCTCAGTATTTTGATAGTGAGCTGGATTGCGAATATCCCAAGGCGTGACCCCTGCTAATTGAATACGTTTGCCTCGTAATGGATCAAGTTTGTAGGATTGAAACCAGGCTGCATCTACTTTCGCATGAGGATGAGAGTAAGGGGATGTTTTAATGTTCATCAGAAACCTCCCGATCAAACTGTTTGCCTAAGTTCTATCTACTTCAGCACTTTTGAGAATAAGGCTAGCAGATACATTCTTAGCTTAGGCCAAGTTCTGGTTGGATAGACTACCTTACATACAAAAGTTGATACATTGGATTAGCTAGTGTACTTAAAAATCGCATGAGTTTGCCCGTCAACATCGGGTATTCTCAGCCTAATCAGGATCAGATTTAAATAACTTGACATTAAAGTCCCTTAATCAAAAGAGATTAACTCATCGACTAGTGACAATATCACGAGCAGCAGCCCACTGAAACAGATCTTGTCGATTAATCGCTGCAGCCATGAGATCAGGAAATTGGTCAGGGGTGCAAGCAAAGGCAGGAATACCCATAGCTGTAAGCTTAGCTGCTATCTGATGATCAAAAGCAGGGGCACCATCGTCACAGAGAGCTAACAGGACAATAAACTGAACCCCTGCCGCCACTATAGCCGCCGCTCGCTTCAAAAGTTCAGCCTGGACACCCCCTTCATAGAGATCACTGATTAAAATCAAAATGGTGTCTTGAGGTTGACGAATTAGCCCTTGGGAATAAGCTAAGGCTCTGTTGATATCCGTTCCTCCACCCAGCTGAGTGCCAAATAACACCTCTACTGGATCTTGTAATTTTTCAGTGAGATCCACCACCGATGTATCAAATACAACAAGCTGAGTAGATACAGCGGGTAAGGAGGCCATGACGGCAGCGAAGATACTGGAATAAACCACCGAAGCTGCCATTGATCCACTTTGATCAACACATAAGACAATATCTCGTAATGAAGATCGTTTGCGGCCATAGCCAATGCGGGTTTCGGGAATAATAGTGTGGTAATCCGGTAGAAAGTGCTTTAAATTAGCTCGGATAGTGCGGTTCCAGTCAATTTCGCTGTGGCGCGGGCGACGGTTGCGAATCGCTCGATTTAAACTTCCCATAATTGCTTGTCGAGTTGGGCTTTCCAGCTTGCGTTGCAGATCTTCAACAACCTGGCGCACCACCAAGCGAGCGGTTTCTTTAGTCTCATTAGGGATCACTTGCCCCATAGCGATTAAAGTAGCTACTAAATTCACATCGGGTTCAACGGCTTCAAGCAATTCAGGTTGTAGAAGCATTTGACGGAGGTTGAGCCGCTCCAACGCATCTTGCTGCATGATCTTGACTACGCTAGTGGGGAAATAGGTCCGAATATCACCTAGCCAACGAGCGACATTGGGTGACGAACTGCCCAGCCCTCCTTGTCGTTCACTTTCATACAGGGCGGCCAAGGCTTGATCCATCTTCCTGTCATCCGGTGTTAATGCAAAGGGCTGCCCCTCTCCTGAGCCGCCAATACCATCAGCTTGACCTCCTCCCAGGATCAACCGCCACCGTCGCAGTCGTTCTTGATTCATAGAGTGACTCCTAATAATTGTGCCACCAAAGGTAACACGGCATCTCCTTTGGCTGAGTCTATGATCTCGGCAGGATCAGCAATAGCACTGGGTGCTTGATGACTGGCCTGCTTCAGGAGTTCACCCATTTGCCGTCGCTCAGGGGCTGCAAAGGTGGAGAAGGTCCGTCGTAACAACGGTAGTGTGGTCGTAAAGTCTTCGGCTGGTAAGGACATGACCCAGTCATCCAGGACCCTCCATAACGATTGATGATGAAGTAAAACTAGACCACTCCCTCGGAGCAGGCCATCGATCCAATTGGCTGCTACAGCTGGATCTGTGGCCCGAGACAAAGAAAACTGAAGGCGCCGTGCGGTTTCTTCGCCATCAATCTGGCTAGTATCTAACAGCAATCGACAGCAGCGTCCTGCAATGAGGCCATGTAGGCTTTCACGATGACTCAATTGCTCTAACACCCGATACCAATCCTGGATGTGGTGATCCTGTTGAATTAATCTGAGAGCAGCATTCACAGCCATCACGTGATCAAACATCGCCGTGGCTGCCCCATCATCTAGCGAAGCACAGGCACTAGGTAAACCAATACAAATCCGAGTGACTAAACCCTCAACAATGTGAGACAAGGTTTCAGTATCGGTTTGACGCACATCACGGTAACGCAAGACCTGGGCTAATGGAGGTAGTGCAGCCATCAAGTGGGTGATATCACTAGCTACAGCTGCTTCAGCCTGTAACCGGATCATCAACTGATCGACTGCAGGGGGTAAGTCTGCTAGAAGAAGATGGTTTAGTAGGTCAGTCAGATCAGGCAGATGAGGGGTTTGTTTGATCCGGTCATAGGTCTTATGCGTGGCGGCTTCAGCAACAGTATTCCCCCAGATGCCCGCTTCAATTAGCAGCACAGCAAAGTCTGGATTCCACTTGAGCTGCCAGCCTTCTTTAAAGGTTCCGGTTCCCCGTACCTGCTCCAGTTTCCCCCAGGGGATATGCAGGAGATTCAAACGATGCAATAACTGAGATCGTTCTAACCCTGTAGGTTCACGTAGATCCAAAACGATGGACTTTGTGTCAGGGTCTGGTTTCAGTCGGAGGCGCTTTTGCTGCTGCTGTAGATCTTTTTGGAGAGGCACCATGGGGATGTCATCCGGGACCTCACCCAAGCGGTTACTGACAACTAATCGTTGATGAATCAGTTGCAAGGGTAATGAGTCTCCAAAGCATAAGACGGTTTCTACTGCTTCATTGAGTTCTGCCAAACTAGGACGGGGTCGATCTCGCAGCGCGGCTAGAGTTTCAGCCAGACGCACAGCTTCAATCGCACTGGCCGAGGAGGCATCTAGATCATCTTGCCGTAACAACCGAGCCACTCGTGTGATCCAATGAATCGCAACCTGATGGGGATGACTCCAAAGGTGATGGTACCAACCTGGCGACTGGATCCCAGCCCCATACCCACTGTCGAAGCTCAAGCGTTCATAGGTCCATGGCACCCAAGTAGTACTGGTCTTGACCTTCGGTAACCCTTTAAGTAGAGTTTGATCGGCCTTGGCAGTAGGCAACGGGCTTTGCAGAGCAGGTACATGCCAGGCACCACAGATCACAGCAATAGTGTTAAAACCCTCTTTTTCAGCCGCTCGCATCGACTGGCGCATATGAGCTTCACGTAGAGCTTCACGGTAGGCAGGCCAGGACGAGAGGGATCGGGGTAGGGCTGTAGAGTCAGTAGTGGGATCTTGTAAGGCCTCAACTTGCTGACGTAAGGCACACATCGCTTCAGTAATTCCTGCAAACAGATCAGTACTATCCTGCCGTTGTTCAACCACATGCTCCCACCAGCTCTCACCATCGCTATAGCCCGCTGCTTGCGCTAGCCACGATAACGGATCCTGCCGCAGCCTCTGCCAGTTAGAATCAAGTGGTTCTAGAGGTTCAGATGCATCTGATAGATCTAAATCTGATTCTGTCTCGCGTAATTCGTTTTCCAGAGCAAACTGATGAGTCTGAGGCAAATCCATAAATCGCACTGGGATCGCTTGCTGGAGACCGTACTGGATCGCTTGCCATTCGGGAGAAAAGATAGCAAAAGGATAGTACACAGCTTTCTGATTGTCATCCGTAGCATAGACTAGCAGAGCTACAGGTGGCTTCATCTCCGCATGAATGGCCAAAGCAAGAGCAGCTTGACTATCAGCTGGACCCTCTACCAAAATCAGATCCGGTTGCAACGTGTTGAGGGCCTTTACCAAGCTGCGGGCTGAACCAGGTCCATGATGGCGAATACCAAAGCAGTGAACACTCATACTCAACCTCTAGAGTGCTTCTCGACAGGCTCGATACAGATCGTGCCAACCTTCCCGTTCTTTCACCACAGTCTCTAAGTACTCCCGCCAAACAATCGCATCTTGAACCGGATCTTTGACGACAGCACCCACTACCCCTGAGGCCACATCAGCTGCTGAGAGCTTACCATCTCCAAAATGGGCAGCCAGCGCCATACCACTACTAACAACAGAGATAGCTTCTGCCGGGCTGAGTGTGCCACTGGGTGATTTCAATTTGGTGCGCCGATCCAACGTTGACCCATCTCGTAGTTCTCGGAAGATAGTAACGACTCGACGGATCTCTTCCAAGGCCGGGACTTCAGCCGGCAGTTCTAGAGCACGACCCAAACTTTCTACTCGTGTTTTGACAATCGTGACTTCCTGATCAATAGTATCGGGCACTGGCAGGATCACGGTATTGAAGCGACGTTTTAAAGCGCTAGATAGATCATTAACACCCCGATCGCGGTTATTCGCTGTAGCAATCACATTAAAGCCTTTAGCGGCCTGGATCTCAAGGCCCAACTCGGGAATGGGTAAGGCTTTTTCTGAGAGGATGGTGATCAGAGTATCTTGAACATCCGAAGGAATTCGGGTCAGTTCTTCCACTCGGGCAATGTGACCTGTTTCCATTGCATTCATCAGGGGACTAGGTACCACAGCATCCAGGGATGGTCCTTCAGCTAGTAAGCGTGCATAGTTCCAGCCATAGCGGATAGCTTCTTCACTGGTTCCAGCAGTTCCCTGGATCAGGAGCGTTGAATTGCCAGTGATCGCCGCTGCTAAGTGTTCAGAAACCCACGATTTGGCTGTACCAGGAACACCAAACAACAATAGAGCTCGATCGGTGGCCAGAGTCGCAATCGCAATCTCCATTAACCGACGGTTACCAATATACTTTGGCTTGATCTCAAATCCATTCTCTAGTTGGCCACCCATGAGATACATGGAAACAGCCCAAGGTGACAACTGCCAGTTAGGAGGTCGCTGCCGATCATCGACTTGAGCCAGTTCAGCTAACTCGGTAGCAAACTGCTGTTCTGCATGAAGACGCAACTTTGTTGGAGTGTTGGCTGTACCTTCGGGCGATTCCGGCGGTTTTGCCTTGCTTTTGGTTGATCGAGGGGTTTTAGTGGCCATGATCACTAAAGGATTGATGAAGGGTTTGACGAAACTCTAGACGAGCCAGGACCTGCTCAATAGTGTGGCGGAAGGCGGTATGTTTGGCAAATGCTTCTGATAAGGCTTGAGTTACCCACTCACGGTGAGCTGGATCAATAGTGTTAGCTATAGTGATCAGGTTATTGTGAAATGAGTAAGGATAAGCACTTGTCTCAGTTTTAGACTTAGCCACAAGACAACAGCATTCAGTGAAGGTATCAATTAAAGTTGAACTCCAAGGTTGGCAATGATTCAGTAAACTACTCAAAACGGAGGAGTCAGTCACACGTTGTGGATCAGCATGCAAAAACTCTAAACAAAGGGCCTGAGCGTGATCAGTTGATACAACTTCAGCTAGAGAACTGAGAGCTTGACTAAAGCTATAACGGTTTTGAGCATTGCCAAAGCCCTCTCGATCCCAAGCCTGCCTCAATAGCTCCACAGCCCAGGATTCAACTCTAAACCGGTAAGTAGCCTCAGTCCAACTCAGTCCAAACAGATCAAACTGCTGAGGATCAATGCCCCCCAACAAAGCTTCTGGAGACATCTGCCAGTAATCACACCAATAATGTGGCGGGATCCGAGCCAGCATCTGACGCAGCCACCAGGTTTTCTCACCCACTCGTCCCTGTGGTTTTTTATCAAGACCATCTCGCTCCATGGCAAGGGTAAATTGATCAGGTAATGCCGCAGTCAAGACCTGGGATCCTGAGATTGTGTTTAACTGCAGTAACGGTTGAACTCGAGCAATCATGCGTTGGCAGAGGGCAGAGCCAGGTAACCTAGCTAACAATTGAGCAGCCTCTAAGCGCACTTGCTTACTGCGATCTTGATCAAGTAGACTTTCTAGCCAGGGTTCATCGTCTGATGTCAAGGTTTGAGCTAGAATCTGCAGGCACGAGACCCGAAACTCAGCCGGATCGGTTTTCCAAGTGGATTGGAGCCAAAGACGGACTTGAGCTGGATCGTGTTGACTGAGTTGTTCTAACAAGGCTAGCCGTTGGCGAGAACTCTCGGTTTGCCAGGCCTCAATTTCTAACGGTTGTCCTCCATAAACGTAATCCCAGGCTTGATGGTGGGTTGCTAACCATTGGCCTCGCTTTCCTAAGACGGGTAGGATCTGCCTTCTAAGAGCGCTAGTTTGTTTACCTTGATTGAGGAGGGCTGGCAGTTGAGCCGGGGGAACGCGTTGTCCAGCCTGAGTAGCCAGCAGCAGCCATTCTGGTAAGAGATTGGGGTAAGTGCCCTCCAAAATCTGATTGAGTAAGTGCTGAGAAGTTTCCCTACATACGGGTAAGTCGTCGAGATCACATGGCGGCACAGGAGTCAGAGACCGAGACTCTGGGGTCCAACTGGCTTGATGATACAGCGCCAACGTAGCGGCCACTTTTAAGACATAAGGTTCAGCAGGGGTTTGCTCGAGTTGAGACAGCATCCGACCTAAGGCAGAGTCAGCGGGAAACGCTAGTGCTAAGGATTGTCGTTCACTTCCCACCAGAGCTGTTTTCACAGTGTCTTGCCAGAGTGTCATCCAGTTACCCTCCAAAATTGCTGATCAGCAAAGGCACTTAGAGGCACAAACTGTTGTTGATCCCATTCCCCAAATAGATCAACAGGATGGCCACCTGACAGGGCAAATAACTCCCAGACTTTGCTACATAAGCGGCTAATCGGTAAGCTAGCGTTAGCTTGATCACAGATAAACCACTGGTCAGCCTCTGGCACAATAGTGACTTTCCTTAACGACATCGGAAAGGTTCCTAGCCAGGGTTGATGGGCTAATGCTTGTTGCCACTGATCGAGAGCATGGGTAATGGTGGGATACCCTACCATCGTTTTAATAGACTGAGGATCACCATGCCGGGTCTTAACTAGCGCTCGTCGAGGGTAGGCACTCGGAAAAAAGACTAACTCAGCTTCCAATTCAGTACCAGGTACTAAACTAACATCCAGGGGTTGATAGGCCGAGGCTGAAAAACTTAAGCTCAAAGCCACTCGTTGACTCGAACGACCCCATAACCAAGTTCGTTGTACTTGCAAATTACCTTCTGCTTCCAAGCGTCGACCTAAAATGAGCCACTGATCTCGCTCTACCAAAGCCGTTTCATCAGCGAGCAGATCCTCTTGATTCTGATTCCACCCTACAGCGGTGCGTACATCGGCTTGAGTCCCTGGTGATAAAGACTCTAATCGTTGATAGCCCTCTAACAATAGATAAATCGACCCTAACCGTTCTAATAGCCGAGCAGGCCAATGCTGATCTCCCGAGTAAGGAATCCCAGCTAACTCCCGGATCTGTCGGGCTAATCCCGGAGCTTGAGCATCGACCAACCGCGCGGCAGGAGCATCCCAAAAACTGTAAGATTCAGATTGAACAGCGGCCAACCCACCTCGGATCAAATCTTGTAACCATAGTTTCAGATCCTCAATACCGGCTTGCACTTTGGCTTCACGCTGGGCTAGTCGTTTGGCTTGAGCTTTGGGATCTTTGGGAGCTGCTTTCTCGTTCTTGTCGGCTTTAGCTTGTTGACGTTGATTGCGTTTGTCTACCCAAGTTTGCACCCAATCGGGCCGTTCAACAGGTTTAAAAGACTCAGGCTGAGCTGTATAAATGAGAAATAAGCCTAACGCATGCTTGCACGGGAATTTGCGACTCGGGCAACTGCAGTTAAAAGCAGGTTCACTTAGATCAATCTGAGTCCGATAAGGAGTTTTACCACTGCCCTGGCATTCACCCCAGAGTATTTGATCGTGACACCCCAAAGATTGCCACTTACTCACGCTGGCTAACTTCTTACCATTCTGAGTCGATCCACTATCAGGCGATAAAGCTAACACTTGTTCAGTTGTCCAGGTTGGTGGCATGGATCAGACTCTCCAGCTTACCTAGCCGTCGAATACTACAATTCAGAGACTACTTTACACAACCGTGAAATCACTTGATACAGAGATTACCAATAGATGCAGCTACCTATCATTGAATGATTGAATCTCTGGATCTACATTTTAATGAATCTCGTTAATGAATCTCGATATGGCTAACCTTCATTTTCTATCGTTTGGCAGTCTGAGGACCAACCCTCTCACGGCTTCATAGTCGGCTGATACTATCTCCTTGTGGATCCCTACGTTGATCTTATAAGTTTCACTATCTAGGTAAATCAACTACTTGCCCACAGTGAAGATGAAGGTGAATTGTTCATCAAAAGGGTAAGTAGAGCTGTATGTGCCTCAGAATCCTGCTAACCAGGATCCAGATCTTGATTGAATATCTTGCTTGCAAGTTCTATGCATGATGTAGTAGCTTGGGTATTATAGTGAATGACTACCTATATGTAATGAAGAGGGTGAATATGGAGATTTTTAAGTTATGTAAACCCTTGGGACAGATTGAGGATCCGAAAGTTGTTATCTTGGACGAGATCATTGATCTCATGATCATCTGTGAAACCAATGACTTTGAAGCTCCCCACAGTTGGCAAGATACAAGATTACAAGCTTACCTGAAGCAAAAGAATGCTATTAGCCCCTACCATCTGCAATTTGAAGATCTAGTTGCGGTCTCTCAAAAACTGAAGTTACGGATCGATGAGGAGCAACAGGCCGAGCGTCTGACGAATACTATATTGACCAACACTCTCAAGATCCCCAGAGCAGCGTAGATGTAAAACGGTTGGAACTCACTATGATCAAACTAGTGTCTCCAACGGTTCTGAAACTCGATTGGTAGTATGATCCAGACATTCTTAAGCAGTTAGAGGGTGTAATCATGACTAAATCAAAAGTTGCCACTACCGCTGAAGTCAGTGCTGACAAAGTATTAAAGGTAAAAGCAAATGGTCAATCTCTTCTCGTTGCCCAAGTGGATGATAAGTATTGTGCGATTGCCAATAAATGCCCTCATCTTGGACTACCTATGGCCAAAGGTAAATTTGAGAACGGTGTTATTACCTGTCCCTTCCACGGCTCTAAGTTTGAAATCTGTACCGGTAAGGCTATTCAATGGGTGGATTCTCTAGGGGGTGTTATCCCTTTACCTGGGGTTGCCCAAAAAATCATGGCGATGGGTAAGCCACCCACGGATGCAACCAGCTTTGACGTGACTTTGGAAGGTGACGAGCTATTTGTGGATATCTGAGGTCCTTCTGATCCATGATTTCGAAAGTCTCTCTCCTCATCCCAGGGTAGTCCATACGTTAGAGTAGAGCTGACTGACCGATGAGGAAAAGCATGAAGCGACTTCAGTTTGATAACGGCGATCAAATGCCCATCTTAGGATTAGGAACCTGGAAATCTCAAGCAGGGGATGTGTATGATGCTGTTAAAGTGGCCTTACAGATGGGCTATCGCCATATTGATTGTGCTTTGATTTATGGCAATGAAGCTGAGATCGGTCAAGCTTTCGAGGAATCCTTTGCAGCAGGGATTGTCAAGCGAGAGCATCTCTGGGTCACTTCAAAACTCTGGAATGACTCTCATGCCCCTGAAGATGTCCAGCCTGCCCTGAAAAAAACACTTCATGATCTGAAGTTAGATACCCTGGATCTCTATTTGATTCATTGGCCTGTAGCTTGGAAAAAAGGAATATCGCCTCAATCAGGTGCCGATTTTATTTCTCCTGTTGATTTACCTATTGTAGAAACCTGGAAGGCAATGGAAGCTTTAGTGGATCAGGGCCTCTGTCGACATATTGGTGTTTCTAACTTTAGTCAAACAAAGCTCAAAACCTTACTACAGGAGGCTCGTTTAAAACCAGAAATGAATCAAATTGAACTTCATCCTTATCTTCAACAATCTACGATGCTAGATTTCTGTCGGACCCAAAATATTTACCTTACCGCTTATTCTCCCCTGGGATCAGCTGATCGGCCTGCTAGTTTAAAAGCTGAAGATGAACCTAGCCTCCTTCAAGATCCGACCATTGCAACCATTGCCGCTCGGCACCAGGCAACCCCCGCTCAAGTTTTGATCAGTTGGGCCATTCATCGAGGTACAGCTGTTATTCCAAAGTCTGTTAATCCGGTCCGCTTACAAGAAAATCTAGCAGCTGCTGAGATCTCTCTCTCTGAGTCAGATATACAAGCGATCGCAGCACTCAACCGAGATCGACGCTATATCACCGCTTCATTCTGGGCTTATGAAGGGAGTCCTTATACGCCAGCAACTATTTGGGACGAATGATCAGTCCGCGAGAAGGGGTAGATCCCAAGGTACACAGGGAGTGCAACTGAGTCACTAAAGCTTGCACCATCATCGTGGGCCATTGCTTTAGGAATTCACAGAATACCAAGGTATCTTTGCGTTCAAACCAATTCAAAACCTGAGGGAAATAGCTTTTGAGGACATCCCGATGCGATTGGTGATGCGACCGCCTTCCCACACCAGTTTACGTCGCCATTCCACCAATTGCTGTAACTTGCGGCTCTCAACACTAGCTGGGTGCCACGCTAGGGATCCATGCCATTACAGGTGAGGTTGTAGGGTTTGACACACCAGAGTAATCTGATTCATGGGATTTCATTGCTTGTATGGTAACTTCAGTGAAACCCTTTCTTGGCCATTATTTCAACCTTTTGTTCTGTACTAAGGTTAGAGAGACACATTGAAATCGCTGGTGCCGATAGACGCTACCCCCAAGCGTCAGATTGCCTAGCTACGAAACGACAAGAATCGCTCGGGAGGGAGTGTCGCAAGATGACGCGCAAGCCATTTGCTGCAGACGATCCTGCAGTGCCTATGAACTACCTTGGTTTTGTTTTCCGTACACTCGGCAGGGGCGGATATGATGTCGAGACACTTTTGGCAGGAACCGGCCTGACTGTGGAACAGCTCGAAGATCCGAATTTTCGTTGTGACTTCTGGTCTCATCGCCGTTTCTACAAAAACGCGATCGCACTGACGAACGACCCACATCTCGGGCCAAGGTTGGCGCAACAGTTTGAAACAAGTTACATCGGATTGCCAGCCTACGCAGCTATGAACGCAGCGAGTTTAGGCGACGCGCTAGATGTCTTGAACCGTTTCCTTTTTTTAACCTTCCCTTCCATTGAATTCAGTTTCCCCGACGAAGAAGTGGAACCACAAACCGGCGAAGTGGCGATCCGCTTGCGCCCAAAGCTTGAATTTGGCGATATTACTTATTTCGTTTTCTGCAGCGGCTTGGTTGTTTGTGACGGTATTTGCAGGCAGACTTTACGCATGCCACAGGCGGCGTTGCGAGCTGAATTGGCATTAACTGAGCCCGAGGGCTGGGTGGATGCCACGTCGTTCCTCAACTTCCCCATCCGCTTCAATTCTCTTGAACATCGGCTGTTTTTTCCGGTTGATCTTTTACACCAACCACTGCCTGGTGCGGATCCGATCAATCACAAATGGCTCGTCGGACTTTGCGAACAATTTGCCGCTGAAGCATCGTTTGAAACGACAGTAGACATTCAGGTTGTCACTTATTTGAAGGCACGGCACAATCTCAGTGTTTCTATGTCAGAGGTGGCCGCAGCCCTTGGGTACTCAGAACGTGCGCTGCGCCGTCAATTAGAGAGAAGCGGTGCGTCTTTTCGAAAACTGGTGGACCAAGTTCGCGAAACCCGTGCGCGCTGGATGCTCGCCAATACGTCCAAGACGGTAGAAGCCATTGCCCACGAACTCGGTTTTGAGACATCCTCTAATTTCGCGCGCAGCTTCAAACGCTGGACCGGCATCTCACCCAGGGAGTTTCGTGATGGCCAGCGTGCACATGGAGATTTCGGTCAGAAATGAATACTTTTTGGCCGCGCGCAAGCTTTTGTGCAAGTCGGCACCGTGCATATAATTTACTAATTGTTAAGATTCACACCTGCTGAAAGACTTAGGCCCAAGACTTTCAAGCGGACACTTCGGTCGTGGTGATCTCTGTAAACATTTTGAACTGTTTGAGATAGGAGAAGATGGCATGGGATTCAAGTACATTGATGCTCTAGCCGCATCTGAGAATTTAGAACAATTGGTGAAACTTACAGACATGGTTGCTGGAGTCCAACGCGACTCGTCAAATATTTTTGACATTGAAGATGCATTACGTGACAGTCCCCTCATGCAGAAATGCTTGACAAAAATCCATCAAGATCCTGCTTCAGCTAAAGCCTTAGAAGAGCGTTATATGGGAGAACCCTATGACCTTGAGAAAATGCTCGCAATGCCTCCTCATTCATTGGGTTGGACTTGCGCTAAGGTCCTTCCCGCAGCTGGGTACGATCTCAATTTTTATCGTTTACGCGAAATCAAGTCAGACGTTGACTATATCACTCATCGAGTTCGCAAGACTCACGATATACACCACATTCTGACAGGTTTTAGCTTTGATGATTACGGCGAATTAGGCGTTATTTCTGTCACTGTTGCTCAAATTGGCTATCCAGCATTTATTCTCACTTCGCTACTCGGATCTTTGTTGACTTATGTCACTGATGCTAAACGTCAAGGGATTGACAATCAGCTTGAGTATAACTTTGACATGGTTTCTGCTGGAATTCAGATGGCTAGGCAAGCTAAGCCTTTATTTCCCGTTAAATGGGAAGAAGGGTTGGATCGCCCCTTAGACGAGTGGCGCAGCGAGCTTAACATTCAGCCCGTTACTACTGGTTTATGGAGTTGGTACACTCGCCCACATTTACAAGAGGCCATTAGGGCCTAACAGTGATGCTGAGGCAAAGAATACTGGCCGAAAACTCATTTGGAATGCCTTGGCACTCATCGTGTGGAATAAAGTTGACGTGATCTCTCACATGGTGAATGGCGTGTCGGCTTAGATCCCTATCAGCTCAAGAATGGCTGAAAAAACAGAGCTATAGGGACAAGATTATTCAGATTCTTCGTGAGGTGTTTCATGGCATTTGCTTTCCAGAAGTTGAGCTATATTTGCTTGTCGTACCTTTTTGCCTTTTCCTGGGCTTTCCCCGTCTACGCACAGAGTCTTTCCTCTGATGGTGCGCCGGCCACCGAGCTCCAGATGACCTCGACCGAGTCGGTCCCAGCACCACGAATTGCTCAACAAACGGACCCATCAAGTCCAGATGCAGGATCTGACCGCATTAATTATGTTGGTATCGGTGGCACAATCGGCTTGAGTGATGAAGGAGAAACGCCTCTAGGAGAAGGTGGCTTTTCCATTGTGGGCCGAATCTCCCTGACTGAGAATATCTCTATCCACACATCGTCAGTGCTTGGGGATGAAGGTCTTTTATCTGTGGCTTTAACCGGAGGAGCTCCTATTCGGGATCAATCAACTGGCAGAACCTTGTTTTTCCCGTTTCTAGGGGCTGGGATCGCAGTTGAAACCGAGGAGTTCGATACAGTTGATCCCCAGGCGACTGGAGGAGTGGATGTTCCCCTAGGGTCTACAGTGACGGGAACGGCCAGGGTCAATGCTACTTTCGCAGAGGATGGCACAGATGTCGGCCTGACTATTGGTGTCGGTATCGATCTTTTTGATCTCATCTTTTAGGGCACTAAACTACCCCTTCAATGAAAGGAGCTGTGGGGTAAGGCCCAGGAAGTCTGCCAAGTTAAGCTAAATCTTCCGAGCCTTCATATCTTCCTCATGATTATCTGTCCTGAAGGTCCATCTGGTCTGTTGTCGAATATGGCAAGATCCATCATGGTAAGCAAAGCCTTTAAACGAGCAAAGATTGGCTCAATCGACTTTATGCGACGTTGCCTGCAAGAGGGCATTGACCAAGGGCAACTTTCAGCTCTGATCAGATCTGATATTCCAGCATTCATGACTGTTACCTTGGGCATTGAACTCAGGCGCTTTATTCCGATTGTTTTAGGAATAGACTTACATCAATTAGTTAAGGATAGCCCTGATGTAGAGCGCGGTATGGGAGGAAGCGATGATTGTTAATCCTCTGCCTAGTTCCATCAGAATAGTCATCTTCTTGTTTCTTTTTACATTTCTCTTGTCTGTAGCGCTGGAGAAACCAAAGAAAGAAATTCTTAAGCTCATGACATCAAACTTGATGGGGCGATCGCTGTTTGCAAATTTCATTCTACTGCCGATTTTGGGCATGATTTTAGCTTGGTTATTCAGGCTGCCGCCCGAAATTTCTGTAGGCTTTCTAATGGTTGCACTTGCCCCTGGAGGGATGCTGAGTCTGCATTTTGCTCGTGTTGCCAAAGGCAATCTTGCCTACGCCGTGGGGTTGGTTTTTCTCTTGTCGCTCCTATCCATCGTCATTATACCGATGCTGATTCAACTGATTTTTCCTAGCATTGCCGCAACGGATGGATTCATTGTGTCACTCATTGGTCGCCTGTTGTTGTTGATTATCCCTCCGATGCTGGTAGGACAGGTCATTCAATATTGGCTAAAGCCGATCGCTACTAAAGTGCAAAAGCTATCTTCCTTTTTATCGATTGTCCTGTTCATTACGTTGACAGTTCTCACGTCTAGGCTCAAGGTTCTCGATACTCAAGCACTGGCATGGAATGGGTTGGCTGCGATCGTGGTGTTTATTGGGATGGCTTGGTTCATTGGCTGGCAATTGGGCGGGCCAGAACTGGCAAATCGTAAAGTTTTGGCAATCAGTACCAGCATGAGGAATGTAGCAATTTGCTTGTTAATCGCCACGAGCAGTATGGTCAATCACAACACCGAGTTGATGATGATTGGGTTTAGCGTGTTGTTGACTCCGATGAATCTAGTCTTTGCGATAGCCATAAGTCGCATCAAGCCAAAGTCTCAAAAGCAGGTAAACCAAGCGGATGCTGATTCAGATTGAATATCCTTACCAACCGTTTCCCAAGGGAGGACACCAACATGTCTATGAACACAAAAGTCACTTCAGATCAGGTGAGTTCACTAGCGGCCAGAATCTTGAGTGATCCTGAGGCCTCTGCTATTGAAAAACAGTTGGCGGGATCAGCACTGTCGCAAGCGGATCCAGGTAAGCAAACGGGACTGAGATGGAAAGTCTAGCGGCTCAAGTGCGGCAGGCAGATCCTCCGCTACACCCCCTTCGTGGTGCAGAAAAGTCAGACTAGGAAAATCGCAGCACTTTTGAAAACTCAATGTGGTAGTCCAAACTCAACGTTTCCGATGAGAGGCAAAAGCTGGAGATGGGTTGCATAGTGGTAAAACCACTAAGGTCGGCAATGGAGTGTGCTGGTAACAAGGCCGTGCCACTTCTCTCAACCCCAACTGCTTGTGATGGTAATGACCTGATTGACCTGTGTTAGCAGAAACTGATCCAGTAAATGGCTTAAGCCTCAATTTGAATGATATGACATCTATTGACGTATAACTATAAAGTAATTAAACTTGTAAGGGAAATGAGATTGATCCCCAAATGTGGGGCGATTATGAATAATCTTGGAACTCTAGATCGATTATTGTGCCTGGGATTAGCTGGAGTCTTGTTGTAACTCAGTCTTGTTGTCTATCAAGGCAACAGCACAGGATTCTTGCTGACCCTTTTCGCGG
>CAYSWV010000044.1:8443-37415 GCA_964434865.1 uncultured bacterium | reverse complement strand
AACGTCTGGCTTCTTCCTGAGCCAGCATGATCACCTTAATGGCTTTTTCTGTAAAACGTTCAAACATGGTGGGCTCCCTTCGCCTGCATCAACCTGCAGTGGGCATGATTGTGTAATCCTAGCACAGGTTCTGAAATCACCAAGGGACGGCAATCTACCCAGAGGAGATTTTTCTGGGGCAACGCGCCTGGAAGGATTCGAACCTCCGACACCGTGGTCCGTAGCCACGTGCTCTAGTCCACTGAGCTACAGGCGCCTATGACAGATTCAACCTTTAACTAACGACTAACTAACTATAAATAACTAATCGCACGACTAGACCTAGTGAAAACTTGAGATAAAGCCAGCTGATCGAGCACTTTACGGTAAGCACATCAGTCTCATGACAACCAACCACTACAACAATCTTGGCTAGTTTAGCGACAGAGTACAGATTTACCTACTGCTCTCAGCGTTAGATCATCAATATCATTACCAAAACAGTAACGCTACCGATGTCGTGCCTTGAATCAGTTAACAAGATTAGTTAACTCTTTAGAATTTGTTCTGCCAATCAAGCTTTACTAAGTTAGCACACTTTGGCTCAATAGTAGTAGAGATTACCCTACCGATTTCATAATATCTTCTCTCATCACTAGCTCTTGCTTGCCAAGGTGCCCCTCTTGTTTGGGCTTCAAAAGGCCAGCTCTGAGTTAGGGCTGGTTGAGGATTCGAATGTGTCATTATATGAACCTAGTCAAGGCTTGTGGGAAACCCTTGCATGCTAAACTTCTGAAGGAAACTCGACTTTGATAACCTGTGAGTCTTCCTGATTAAATCTGCATTAGATCAAATCTGCATAGTTGTGTGGAGATGAGCAGATAAAAAATTTTTGTTGTGAATCATTTGTTGTGAATCATTTATAGTTCTGGAGCGTGGATTATGATGCGTGATGCCGTAACAGATTTGATCAAGCGGTATGACTTGAGTGGTCGATACTTTGATCGTGATGCCATGGATGCGCTCAAGGCTTATTTTAGTACAGGCATGAAGCGGATTCAGGTGATCAACATTATCAATCTCAATTCGGTGGATATTGTCAAATCAGCAGCGGCTCGATTGTTTACTGATGTGCCTGATCTGTTACGTCCTGGTGGCAATGCCTACACGACTCGCCGGTATGCAACGTGTCTCCGAGATATGGATTACTTTTTGCGGTATGCCTCCTATGCTCTGATTGCTGATGACATGAGTTTACTGGATGAGCGAGTTCTGGCGGGCCTGCGAGAAACTTACAACTCTTTAGGTGTACCCATTGCTCCAACCGTCTTAAGTATTCAAAATATGAAAGTACGGATTTTGGAATTGATTGGAGACACTCAGGGGTACGAGTTTGTCTTAGATCCATTTGATTACATGTGTGCTGAACTGAGTGAAACTGACGTCTAGCCCTTATGGCTTCTCGCTCCCGTTTAGATGCTTGGTTGGCTGAGCAGGGCTACTTTGAATCGCGCCAACAAGCCCAACGAGCGATTCAAGCAGGCCAAGTCTATATTAATGGATCTCAAGTTGATAAGCCCGGTACTCAGGTATCGGGTTCTTTGACTGTTCAGATTCAAGCGCGCCCTGCTTTTGTCTCACGGGGGGGAGAAAAACTAGTGGGGGCTCTTGAGACCTTTGGGGTTCAGGTTACAGGACGGATTGGTCTGGATAGTGGGATCTCAACCGGGGGATTTAGCGATTGTCTGCTGCAACGAGGAGCTCGACAGATCTATGGCATTGATGTTGGTTACGGCCAATTAGCGTGGGCTTTGCGGACAGATCCACGAGTTCATCTGTTGGAGCGCACGAATATCCGATATCTGACACCAGAGCAGCTCTACCGGGATCAACTCGACTGGGCAGATCTGGCCACTCTTGATCTATCCTTCATCTCCTTAACCAAAGTGCTCCCTACTCTATGGACGTTACTACGGTCGCCGAGGGAATGCCTCCTTCTGGTCAAACCTCAGTTTGAGGCCGGACGTGAACAGGTCGGGAAAAAAGGTGTTGTCAGAGATCCCTTTATTCATAGAGCTGTACTCCAAGCATTGATAGAGGCGAGTCAAACACTAGGGTGGGCTTATCATGGCCATACTTGGTCACCCATTGTTGGACCAGCCGGTAACATTGAATACTGGTTGTGGATTTCTGATCAACCTGGGATGGATCCTCCCACGCCGGCAGAGTTGCTCCACACCTGTCAACAAGCTCAAACTCAGCTGCTAACTTCACACACCTTCACCTGATAACAAGATCTCGTCGCCAAAAAGGTAAAGAAAGATGACACAAAATGTTGAAGATTTATTTCAGTCTGCTGTTGACCGTTACAACTCTGGGGAATCCTCAGCCACTTTGATCCCTGTGTTCGAAGATATCTGCAAAAAATCAGCCAAACTCGGTCCGGCTTGGACTTGTTTAGCCTGGTTGTATCTACTTGAGTCAAAACCAGAAAAAGCTCTGAAAGCTGCTCAAACAGGAATGAAACTGGATCCAACTGATGCCCAAACTCGGGTCAATTTGACCTTAGCAATGCTGGAAGCAGGTAAAAAAGGTATTCGACCTCATATCGAGGCTATTCAGCAGATTTTAGTTCATGATAATGAGCAAATTGACTTATTGAAATCCAATTTTGAGGATGGAGTTAAGCGGCGGCCTGAGTGGCCACAGTTGCAAAAAGTTAAGAGTTGGATCTTTGATTAGGTGATAATGCTTAAGTCGTTCATCATCTATGCAGCCAAAACTTTACACTTATTCAACTATAGTTATGAACTTTGATAGATCGATTACGCTATTTCTCTCAACTCAATGTTAGACTCCTCTTACTTGATTTTTCATTGCATTTTGATTTTCATTTCACCAATTAAACCTACGTTAAGTGAATTAGAGGAGAGTTAACATGACACCTGATCACGTTCGCGTTAAGCACGATACCCGCAATCATCAAGGATTCTTTGTTCCTTCAATGGAATATAAACTTGTGGATCCTGATCAAAATGGTTGGGCTTTGATTTGCGTAGACAATGCTCGTTGTTACTACGTTGACCCTGATGCATTGGAGTTTGATAGCTAAGCTGTCGAGATCCAGTGAGATTGATCAAATCGACTCAATCAGATCATCATAGCGGATAAGATCTTGAATTTGAGAACTTGAGGATTTCGGGAGCTGTCTCAGCTCCTTTTTCATCTTTTCAGATTTATTAGTGCTTGGACTGATTACTGCTTAGACTGATTGTTCAGGATGATAGGTTTGTGAGGGTGAATCCAATTTGGGCTGGGCAATGCCCTGATACATGTACCCGATCGGTTTTGGTAGATGCTGAACATAGAATTGATCTAATTGAATTGGCTCAAAGTACTGAGTAATCAAACTGGCAAAGTTGCGATTCAAATGGCAACCCACTCCTACAATTTTTTGGATCGGATTTAGGCCCCGTTGGAAGGCTTGGACGGAGGAATCTGAACTGAGACCATGTTCAATAAAGAAGAATCGACCCTGGGGCTTTAAGACTCGGTGAACTTCCCGTAAGGCTTGATGGATATGGTTGACACTGCACAGAGTCCAGGTACTAACCACACTGTCGAATGAGTGATCGGGCATTGGTAACCTTTCAACGTCAAGAAACTGAAGATCAACAGCAATGCTTGAGGCTTGGATCCGCTTTTGAACTAGAGACTGCATGCCTTCGTTCTGCTCAATAGCAACTAAAGATTGAATATGTTTGGGGTAGTAGGCTAAATTCAGGCCTGTGCCAAATCCAATTTCCAGCACCGTTCCACTGACTTGGGCTAGCAGATCCTGGCGATACTGAGCTAGATTCTCGCTATCCATACTGAGGTTCATCAGTTGAGGGAAGATCAGCTTAGCATAGAGACCCATTTTGACTTCTATTCCTTGAATCCTTAAAAAACCAGTGGATGACACCTGAGCACCGACATTAACCATCTAAGTTAGAGGCTGTTCTTGCCATACTCTAGCACCTTGTGGCGAGTCTAGACCTAAAAATGGGACCCCAAAGGAGCCCCTGATTTCAAAGCTATTCAGATTAACCTTGTAAGGTCAGCTTAATCAGTAATTACCCTCAATATCAGTAATTACCCTCAATGTTCGCACCAGAGGGAACTGGAGCAAAGCTAGGTACAACCAGCTCTTTATTCTGTTTAGTCAGACGACCATACAGATCTTGAGTATTGGGGAAGTTAGCTGCTGGTAAGGTAGGGAAGCGGCGATAAGGCACAGTATCTTCATTGAAGACATCTCGATACTCTTGGGTGTTGAGCATGGCACGGATGAAGGCCTTTAAGCCCTGTGTAGCCAAGATCAAATTGTACTTGCGAATCTCAGTCTGATTCAGGGGTGCACGACCCAGGAAGTGCTTAGTACCAAGCTCAATCACCTTAGTGTTGGGATAAGGAGTGTAGAACTCTTTCTGGTAAAGGGCAGAACATCCCAAGATCTCAATGAACTCTTTAACCGTGATTTCGTTGTTGCACAAGCGACTGAGCGCTGAACTAAACTCTTCACTGGCGTTGTAGATGTCCATATCCCGTTCAAAGATCTGGCGAAACGCAGCACGCACTAGCTTTTCAACATCGGCCCGACTCGCCAAACTAGTGAGCTTAAATACGGGTGTTTCTTCCCGTCGCCGTGGCACACCTTGTTCAACTCGACGATTGAGTTCTATATCACCTGTGGGTTTGTCATTAGGAATACCTAACTGGACAAAGCGAGGCAACATATCCTCTGTGATAGCCGGTTTGACAGACATATCGCTAGATCCAGGCCGCATCCGGCGCAAAGCTAGCCCCCCTGGGGTGAGGTAACGTTCATAGGGAACTGTATCTTCACCAAAAGCAGTCTCATACTCTGGGCTGTCCATGATGGCATCAATCACAGCATAGAAGCCTTTTTTCGAGGCAATATCAAACAAAGGATTGATCTCTTGACGGCCATAGGTAGCGCGACCTAATAAGCGGCGATGAATATATTCAATCGCTTTACAGACATAAAGAGTGGACCAGTACTTGTTACGGAAGAGATCTGATTTAGCCAGAATCCGGATAAAGTCACGAACTGAAATTTCACCATTTTCTAACTTGATCTCCCATTGAGTCAAGCGCTGACCTTCAAAGGGCATGTAACCATACACTTGCAAGTAGCAAGCTCGAATCACAGCTTGAGCCGATAGTTCCGATCCAGTGATTCCAACCTGGTTACCGACAGTGCGGGCACGTACGTTAGTTGTCTGAGTGAGCTTAAAGATCTTAGGACTCAACGTACTGGGAATAGGCGCGGCTCCAGGAGAAGTTCGTTCATTTTCAAGTGCAAATCCACGGCGGATCAAAATTCGCTTCACATCCTTATTGATAAAGGCGGGACTAGCACTAGGATTACGAGTCTCTTTGGGGAAGATAGCTCCAAATTGGATCTCTAAGGGATCATTGCCAGAACCATACGCATGTTGATCGGGTAAGGGTTGCTCATAGGAGGCAAAGAGGGTGATAAATTGAGGTACTTTACGCTGAGGGGCCGCATAGTTGTAGAGATCAAACTTAGATCCCCAATTGGCACTCGTTTGCGCTTCAACACCCAGCTTCCGAATATAGGGGACAGTCTCTTCGCCATAGTAGTCGCCATATTCACGACTATCGACCAGTGCATCCACCAAGGCTCCTAAACCACCTTTAGAAATGATCGAGAAGTAAGTTTGAACCTCTTCGCGAGTTTCTGGCGCTCGTCCCAAAAAGTGGCGGAAGGCTAATTCAACGACACGGCTGTTGATAAAGGGCTCGTAAAACTGCTTCCGATACAGCTCTGACTTCCCTAAACGACGAATAAACTCCTTCATGGAGATCTCGCCATTCTTCACTTTAGAATCGAGGTAGGAGACCGTTTGACCATAAGCCCGACGGATATCTCGTTCAAACACTTGTCGGTAAGCAGCCTTCAAGATGTCATCTTTTTCACTGGGGGACAAGCCTGGTTTCATAGCAAAGACAGGCACTTTTTCAGCAGCTGCATTGTAGATCTGAGGTAAACGCAAGCCCTGTAGTTTTGAACCTTCTGTACTGGCATTGCGTTGACGTAGCTTGTCAGATGAAGCAGGAGCTGTAAACTCTTTTAAGACCACATCAAAATATTGATTAATGATCTCAATCGCTTCTGGATCTTTGCGGAAGAAACTGCTAGAAGCCCGCCGGAGCTCTTGAATAGCAACAATAGTGGCATCCGTTGAGCAGGCATTCTCAATGATTTCCCGTAAACCACGGGTGTTGATCGCCAAAATATTGGGATCACCAGCTGCCATGGCATAGGTGGTGTAGCGCAAAAACCAATCAATATCACGCAACGACTTCTGCATATTGGCAGGGCCATAACGAGCAATGTTGATCGGACGAAAATTAGGGGGAAGAGCGGTGCCAGTTGCGCTAAATACATTGCGAATGGCTTCAACAAATCCACCTGTTGACTCTTGATAAGAAATAGTCCCTAATTTAAAGCCTTCTCTCACATCTTCTTGAGTGTCAGGACGCTCTAAATAGGACATAGGGGCTCCACCGGTAAAGATCCGGTTGGCCGCGCGACTCACAATAATTTCAGAATTGGCTGTGATCGTTTCTGCAATCTGCAACCGCTTCAGACCTGTGGTGAAGAATTCGTCCAAACGATCTAATTCAGTGCGAGACAGATAGCGATCCTGTTGCTCTGCCTGAGACAAGGTTGACACAGGCACAGTCTGATAGAGCCGAGGATTGGAAACAACTGTACCACCCGATGTTTTAATACCCATCGATCTCTACAACTCCATTATTTTTCTCAAAACAGCATGAAACCAGGCATTGTCAAAGTAATACATCTTACCAGTCAGCGACTACTATCAGTCAGCGACTAGTTTGGATTTAATAACTCCTAGCCAAGCTCAGAATAAGGTGTGCCAGCACTTATGTGAGAACGTTGTTGCAAGTTGTAACAAAGCCACATAGTGAGGCATAGGAATCTGACCTGATTTGCCTTGATCAAATCGATCAAGATCAACCAGATTAATACGCTCAGTTAACTGATGTAAATAAACATTAGCTTCTCTTGACGTCCCTGATGCCGGATGAGGCTGTAAGGGTATAAGGCACCGTGTAAAAATAAGCTTGTACTAAGGGACCTAGATTAATGACATCTCCAACCTGTAGCAAGTGGCTTTTAACTCGAGACTTGTTGACAAAAAGACCATTACGGCTTGGGGTATGTAACTTTCGGTGGCCGTCAAAAATACAATAGGTGTACCCATCAGTGGTTGGATCAGGGACTCGCACTAGATAAGCGTGATACCGAGAGACATATCTGTCGCAGAGACGAATGGAATTGTCTTGGGATCGTCCCATCGTTTCGATAACATCTTTCAAGGTGATGGAATAGGTCTTGAGCCTATCTTGCACAATGAGCACAAATTGGGTTCCACTTTGAGAAGATGGCAGGGGCTGGGGGCTGGAATCGGGAATAGCTCCAAGATCGGGGGTTGCTCTGGGTGTGATTTGATCATAAGCAGGATGGGTATCAGCTACAGGCTCAATACCTGCGGGAGTTGAGGGTTGAGGGTGCTGGGACAGCATAAAAATATCCATTTGAAATAGGTCAGCGGCAACACTCACTAGATCTGAACAATAATGTGTTCAAATACACAGTTGTAAAGCACAACACACAGGAGGGAACATCAATAGGTCACACGGATCACTAATCCTAGTTTTATAATCCTAGTTTTATAATCCTAGTTTTAAAGGTTAAGCTGGTTTGCCGTAAACCCTTCTGACTACCTTTTGTCAAAATTAGTGACATTTACGGACTGAACATGTTCAAGAGTTTTCCTGAAATGCCGATCCTGAGTCTTGAAATTGGAACCTCAGAACACCTCACTCAGAGCTAATTCGTAAGCAGCTCCCAGCTGATCTAACACTAAATCGATTAATACTGATTCTTGTCTAGCTGTTGTAATCCGTAAGGGGTGATTGCAATCGGTAACCTGCCCCAATCGGTGCCAATGGTGAGGGAGTTGACGCTGGAGTAAGGCTTCCCAAGCATCTTGTTGAGAGGGAGGAACAGACACCAGGATCCGAGATCCCCCCTCGCCAAACAAAACCTGATCCCAACGGAGAAGCTCTGATGGAGGTAACACAATCTCAGCCCCACGTTGACCTGATAGACAGGCTTCAGCTAGAGCCACACTGAGACCTCCTTCACTACAGTCATGGGCTGAATGAATCCAACCCTGACGGATCCCGGCTCGACTGACAGCTTGGACCTGTTTTTCTAGATTTAGATCAATTGAGGCTGGACGGCCGGTGACCTGATGGTGAATTACAGCCAGGTACTCAGACCCACCCAATGAAACCTGGGCGCTACCCAGAAGGTAAATCAGATCACCTAACTCTCGCCAGCCTTGGCCACAGATAAACTGCAGATCAGGAATCAGGCCAACCATACCAATCACCGGCGTGGGGTAAATGGCTTGAGATCCATCGAGGGTCAGTGTTTCGTTATATAGAGAAACATTGCCCCCTGTGACAGGTGTAGCTAAAACATGACAAGCTTCGGCAATCCCACGACAGGCTTCAGCTAATTGCCAATAGACCACTGGATTTTCTGGATTGCCAAAGTTCAAATTATCCGTGACAGCTAAGGGTTCAGCACCTACACAGCTGAGATTTCTAGCGGCTTCTGCCACAGCAGCCTTTCCCCCTTCAAAGGGATCTAGATAGACCCATCGACCATTCCCGTCGACTGAAGCGGCCACACCTTTTTGTGAGAGCGGAACCTGATCTACCGAGCCGACTCCAAAGGCCTGCGATCGTATTCTGATCACAGCTGCATCAGCACCACCGGGTAGAATCACCGTATTGTTTTGCACTTGATGATCATATTGACGATACACAGCTTTTTTTGAAGTAATCGTTGAACTAGCGAGTAGCTGCAATAGAATTTGATTCCAGGCCACAGGGGTTGGCTCACCAGACAAACCAACCGGATCAGGTGACGGTAATAACTCTGGATCCCAGGTCCAAGCTTGCTTCACGTAGTCAGGTAAATCAGTCAGGACCTGACGAACATAGACGGGTGTATTGTCAGCTAGGGCACTGGCAGCCATTTCAGCAGCTATAGCTCCCTGATGTCGAATTCGGATCACTGGATCGGCAACCACCTGTCCCGCGATTTCAGCTTGCAATCCCCAGCGGTGAAAAATATCGATTAAGTCCTGTTCTCGTCCCCGTTCAGCTACGAATAACATTCGTTCTTGCGATTCAGATAGGAGAAACTCATCAGGTTGCATACCAGTTTCCCGAACAGGAACCCGATCAAGATCAAAGTCAATACCCACGTGACCTTTAGCGGCCATTTCTGATGTTGAGCATGTGATACCAGCAGCTCCCATATCCTGGGCAGCAACCACAGCCCCTGTTTGAAAGGCTTCTAAACAAGCTTCAATTAAACATTTGCCTAAGAATGGATCACCAACTTGGACAGCGGGCCGATCTTGCTCTGAGGTATCAGTAAGTTCAGCACTCGCAAAACTAGCTCCCCCCATACCATCGCGGCCAGTGGTAGATCCAACATATAAGACTGGATTGCCAATCCCAGCTGCTCCTGATTTGATAATAGTCTCAGTTTCCAATAACCCTAATGCCATAACATTGACTAGAGGATTACCGGAATAGCTAGGATCAAAGGCAATCTCCCCCCCCACGGTAGGGACTCCTGTGCAGTTACCATAATGGGCAATTCCACTGACAACCCCGGCCAGTAGTCGTCGATTCTGGGGATCACTTAGAGGACCAAATCGCAAAGAGTTTAATAGCGCTATGGGTCGAGCTCCCATGGTGAAAATATCCCGCAAGATCCCTCCCACACCAGTTGCTGCGCCTTGAAAGGGTTCAACAGCTGAAGGATGATTATGGGATTCAATTTTGAAGACAAGTCGATCGCCGTCCCCTAAATCAACCACACCCGCATTTTCACCAGGGCCTACTAAGATTCGATCCCCAGTTGTAGGGAACTGCTTAAGTAAAGATCGGGAGTTTTTGTAGCAGCAGTGTTCTGACCACATCACACCAAACATGGCCAGCTCATTAGGATTGGGATCACGTTGGAGCCGCTCGCGGATCATCTGATATTCATCAGGGGTAATCCGGCGCGCTTTGAGAACTTCAGCAGAATAAGGAATAGGACTATCAGGTGTCACGATAACTTTAGAATCAGATGTACCTAGTGTCGCATTGATTGGGGGTGTTCCATTGATTCAGATGGCTTGAGTAAATCTTAAGTTATTTGATTTTGATCCTCAATGTTAGACTGAGTTGAACCCATCTCTAGGAGTTGAGAATCATGGAGACAGCATTTGGGTTAGAGATCCCCGATACTTTAGAAGATGCTTGTGATTTGAACCGAACAGCATTGATTGTTTATGATATGCAAATCGGGATTTTTAACCAGCTCAGCCAGGGTGATACTGTTAAAGCACAGGTGATTAAAGTGGTTCAACTTGCCCGTGAAGTTGGGTTGCGACTCTTTTTTCTGCGGCATATGTCTCTACCTAAAGAAGTTGCAGGTGTCTTTCAACTTAAGATGGCCAAAGCCTGGCAGCGAGTGGCTTCAGTTCAGGATGTTAACCCTTGGTTTTTGCGTGAGGCTCGTGGTTTTCAATTAATTCCAGAGCTAACACCTTTACCTTCGGAAGTGATCTTTGACAAAATTACGATGTCAGCCTTTGAAGGCACACCTCTCAATATTGCCCTACGAGACTGTGGTATTCAAACAGTCATTGTTGTTGGTGTTGCCACAGAAATTGGGATCGAGCCTACCATCCGCCAGGCTACCGATCTTGGCTACATTCCGGTGATGGTGACTGATGCCTGTGGGGCTGGTGATAGGACTGCCGGGGAGCGAGCCATTGCTAGCCTCAAATTTATAGGAGATACACTCTTCACCACAGTTGAGGAACTCAGCACTATCCTACGTAAAAAAGCTGAAAACTAGACTACCACTTGGCACATAACGGGTAGTTAATTGCGGGATCGTGAAATCTGCCAACTGAGGAGAGCCACAGGCAGAATGCCCACTAACACAATTGAAAGGGCAGGTGCCGCTGCTTCAGCTAATCGTTCGTCTGAAGCTAGTTGATAAGCTCGAACAGCTAAAGTATCAAAGTTAAAGGGACGAATCACAATAGTAGCCGGTAGTTCTTTCATCACATCGACAAACACTAACAAAAGAGCTGTCAATACCCCCTTCCAAAGGAGAGGGACATGGATCTTAAAGAATATGGCAGTTGAGTGGTAACCTAAGCTTCGAGCAGCTTCATCAAGATGAGGTCTGATCTTTAAGAGGTTTGCTTCTACAGTGCTAAAAGATACTGCTAGAAATCGGACTAAGTAGGCAAAGATCACAGCAGTCATGGAGCCACTCAAGATCCATCTGGATTCTAAGGCCAAATGTGTACTCAACCACGTGTTAAATGTGCTATCCCAAAACCCAATAGGAATTAAAACGCCAACAGCAATCACTGATCCGGGAATAGCATAACCAATTGAAGCTATTTGAATAGCAGATGTCAAACTCCAACTAGAGTAGATTCGACGGGTGTAAGCTAAAATCAGTGAAATGATGACAGCAATGACCGCTGTGAGACAGGCCAGGACAAAGCTATTCCGGGCATACTGCCAAAACTGTGACTCTCTAAGCAGATCAATATTATCTAGACTCATCTGAATGAGTAGACCTCCAGGGAGGAGAAAGCCTAGAGTTAGCGGTAGCCAGCACATTAGCCAGGCTCCTATCACATGGATGCCCTGTAACTGAAATCGATTGACTGCAGTAGGATGTCCCAGTTGATAGTAGCGAGATCGACGTCGAGACCACCGTTCTAGCAAGATGAGGCCCAGAGTTAACAAGAGTAAAATAGCTGCTAGTTGAGTCGCCGCCACCCGCTCTCCCATCCCGTACCAGGTGCGAAAAATCCCAGTTGTAAACGTTTGAACTCCAAAGTATTGAACAGTTCCATAATCATTCAAAGTCTCCATCAAAGCTAATGCGATCCCCGCCATAATAGAGGGACGAGCCAGAGGAATCGCCACTGTTGCAAACGTCCGCCAGGGACCACACCCTAATGAGCGACTAGCTTCTAAGGTCCTGGCTGATTGTTCCAAAAAAGCTAATCGTGTTACCAAGTAAACGTAGGGGTATAAAACCAGAACCAACATCGCAATGGCACCAGGGACAGAACGGATCGAAGGGAACCAGTATTGGCCTCCTTCCCATCCGAAGATTTGGCGTAGCGTCGTCTGAACAGGTCCTGAAAAATCCAAGAAGGTAGTATAAGTATAAGCAAGTACATAAGCGGGTGCGGCTAGAGGTAGCAACAATGCCCATTCCACCCACTGCCGACCTGGAAATTGACACATTGTCACTAACCAGGCTGTCCCTGTACCAATCAAGCTAACACCCAGTCCTACACCCACCACCAGCAGCAGAGAGTTCAACAAATAGCGGGGTAAAACAGTGGTGGCCAAGTGAGACCAGATCTCACCTGTATCGGCAAAGATGCTACTTAAAACAAACCCAATTGGGATCAGGATAAATCCCACCAGTAACCAGGTCAGTCCTACCCAGACATTCCATGACAACCGCTGTGATAAAACTTGAGCGAGTTGAATTCTGACGAATGATGAAGCCTGTTTCATGAAAGCGATTGAGTTACACTGGACGGAACAAAGAGGATACGTTATATTTCAACAGATTGAGAATCAGTAGATATAGATAGCTCCAGATGATCGCAAATCTAGGCAATGATCACCTGAAACATCATTCACAACCGTAACTTCAACTTGAATAAGATTATCCACAACATCAACATCGTATTGAACTGGAGACAACATTGGCGTGTTGACAGCCAAACAGTTGGGAATCCGCACAGAGGTTAGATCCACCTGTTGACCTGTTTGTACTTCAGTAACAATAGGTCGGGGGTCTGTGAGGCCATATTCCAAGGGATGAGGAGTTTGATTCATTAACCTGATTGTCACAGGCCTTGAAGGATCAAACCAGGCTTCAACTGACCAAATGGAGTCTTGCGCCTTGAGAGTTGAAATCGGAAACAACCATCCACAAGTTCCCATCCCAAGTGCGATGCCTAACCTGACTAACCCGTACTTAACCATGGATCTAGACCTCATCATGTGCAACCTTATCCAGAATAAATACTATTAGTATCGATCATTTAGAGGGCTAACCCTAGCTTCAGACCCAGTAAGGCATGGGTCACCAATACAGCTAGAATGACACTGCCCAAATAAGCATGAGTCTTACGGAGAGCCGTTTGGTTGCCGCCAAAGCCGGTGAGGGAGATCCCTCCATTAATGGCTAGTAATACCAAGACTGTTGATCCTGTCCAAAAATGTGGACTACTTAACAACGGCTCACCTTGCATCACTAAAGATAACAACCCGCCGGTATAACCCAAGGCGATAAAAGTTGACATTAATGGTGCTAATTTACGGTGCTCAGCCAAACTAGTCTGAGAAATATCAGGATCAGCACTCAATCGGCCCCGCCACCCGGCCCAGGCTACGAAGCTACCCATCACAACGACAACAATGCCCATCATGAGGGGATGTCCCCATTGCACAATGGGCTGAGGCATATTTAAAGTTCGAAACAGTCCAGCCACGGGTTCAAGCATCTGGCTTAAGGCTTCTCCAGCTGCTGAAATTGAGGTCAGTGCAAACATATCACTCCAGAATCGGGTAGAGTTGAGACTTCTTAATTGTGAGGTTCTAGTGGGATCAGTGTCTAGATCTGGGTTGAATAAATTAGCTTAATCTGACTAATCAACTCACGCCTGACTGTTGTAACCAAGCCAGTACCAGTACTAGAGCAAGACAAAGGCCAAATGTAGAGAGCATCAGCACTAAAACAAACCATTCTGTACCAGACAAAGGCCGCATCTCCATTTCAATTTCCAGAGGAGATGTTGAAGTTGCCGTCTGAGAAGGCCTGTGAGGAGGTTGGGTCCAAGAGCCCTGGTTTCGCAACACAGCATCATAACAAGCCCTTTGGGTTGGATTACACAATATGGTGTAGGCTTCCTGGATCTCACGAAACCGGCGAATAGAAACTTCAGGGGGCAATGCGGACGTATCGGGGTGATAGCGTTTGCATAATGCTCGGTAAGCCTGGCGGATCATGGTGGTAGAGGCCCAAGGGGGTACCTCTAGTCGTTGGTATAGGGAGGGGGTTGAGGGTTGAGATCTTGACATAGACTTGTGATACAACCGAGCAGCTAGGTTCCAGGATAATCAGGATTCCCAGTCTGAATCAATATCTACTGAGTCTGAAGTCGATAACTTAACCTCTACGTCAACCCATCCAAAGTGCTATCCAAAGCGCAGGATTGGCTAGGTATGGTGAGGGATCTATGAGTTCAGGGTTACACTAAAATATCAGATGTAGGGCTAACTGTTGTTTAGTTATGACCACTCACAAATCTATGTATTGGAACAATGGTAAGCTTTATGTCGTTACAGGGTTTAACCAAGCTGTGTTGGCCTCTAGCACACCCCTGGCTCAACAGTTGGCAGATCGATGGAAGACAGACTTTGAACTAGCTCAACTGCTATTGCGGGCGGGTTACAGATTACAACAAAAGTAGAAGTCTAAACCTGTCAGCTCAGACTAAACATTCCCCGCTATATTAAAACACTCAGATTATGTCAAAAGCTGGTGGACGGATTTGAACCCCCGACCGGCTGATTACAAATCAGCTGCTCTACCACTGAGCTACACCAGCATAATGCAGGATATTTATTAACTAGAAAGCTATCATAGCATCTATTGCCACAACTATCAAAGATACTGTTCTCTAAGGCTAGTCTCTAAGACTAGGGTTCTCCAAGACTGTAGATATCCCTTGACAGATCTAATAGATTTAGCAGGTTGGTGGTTCAAGGATCATGAGGCTATTACAGGATGCGATTTTTGCCAATGCCACTCTCCATAGCCCAACGTGCTAATTCAGTTCGGTTATGTAAGCCGGTTTTACCTAGCATGTTGCTCACATGACTCTCAATAGTTCGTTGGCTGACACCTAGAGTCTCCGCAATTTCTCGGTTAGACATACCTTTCGCAACATAATGAATAACACGGCTTTCAGTAGGGGTAAGTTCGATATCACGATCAAGTTGCAATACAGGTTGCATCCCAATCGCTTGCATTTGTAATAGTCGATCCGTATGTTTCAGAGAAGATTCAACCTGAGCAACTAATTCTTCTGGCTCAAAGGGTTTCACCATATAAACGTCAGCACCCGTTGTTAAACCACGAACGCGATCAGCGGTTTGACCCCGTGCTGAAAGAAAAATAACGGGCACCCAATCGGTGGTCATATTAGAGCGAATAGTTTCGACAAAAGTATAGCCATCCATTTCAGGCATCATCACATCACAAATGATCAAATCTGGTGTGAAGTTTTTCATCACCTCTAAGGCTTCACGGCCATTGCCTGCGGGAATGACTTCGTAGCCACGGAACTCAAGATAGTCCTTCACAAGCAAGATCAAGTTCGGATCATCATCAATTAGCAGTAACTTTTTCTGAATATCCACGGAGTTCCCTACCTTAGATAACCGTAATACTTTCATCATCATACCTAGCTCTGCTCATGTAGCACCGCTAAGGTCAGCTTTTTGTTCTCAATTCAGACTTGATTTGAAACTAGAATACCATTGGCTTGAGGTATTTGACATGTTTAAACATAGAAATTTCCTAAGCATAATGTTTGATAAATAGGAGCTTCTATCCGCTTAATGTTCTAAATCAATGGGTTGTCAGCAGGGTTAGATCTATCAATGCCCCTCACATTATCAAAAGATACACCCTACCGTGTTATTAGGATTACATTCAAGAGTTCTACGTAGGTACAGGGGGAATACGGACAAGCCATGACACTTACTCCGATAGGATAAAACTGGTTACGATTATTGAGTCTAAGTGTGCTTTCAGTCTTGACAGATCAGCCTCTGCGCTAAGTTATTGCAGGTTCAGACTCAGTCACCTAAGGTTAAAGACAGTAGGTACTACAATAAGGAGTTAAGGGTGGAAAAAGGGACGCTAGTTGAGTTTCGTCATCATAATGAACGTCTCCTGGCTGTTGTTCAGGGCACTGAAGGTAAGAAAAATTTGTTGCTAGAACTATCGTCAGGCCAAGTTCACAGTGTCCATCCTCGTCAGATCACCTTTACTATACCCCGCACGACCACTTACATACCAAGTGACATTCCTAGCTTTAAGCATAAGGTTGAGGCCCTTTTAGATCCTGATAGTTTAGCGATTGCGTGGGAGCTTCTACAAGACGATCGACAAACACTACCGGTTGAGGAAATTGCTCAAATTTTATTTTCAGAGGTATCACCGGTTACTATCTATGCGGCTTATTCTTTACTGACTGAGGATCGAATTTATTTCAAGCAAAAGGGGGAAGGCTATGAACCTCGTTCTACTACTCAGGTCAAAGACATTTTGCATCAAATGGCTATCGCCCAACAACGAGAACAAGAGCAAGCTCAATTTGAGGAGCATCTGAAGACAGCCTTAGCAGGGACTGAAGACATTCATTGGACAGTAGCAGAACGATCTCGGTTGGAATGCCTAGAACGTTTGGCTCTTTATGGAGATGAAGCGTCTGATCGGGAGCAAGCCCTTAAGCTGTTATCGTTAGTGAATCAGCCCCAGACAGCAGAGGGGGCGTTCGATATGCTAGTGGCCTTAGGGGTGTGGAGTCCTCATGAAAATCTACCGTTGCGGCGCTCAGGTATTCCTGTTAGTTTCCCCCCTGATTTGGAGGCTACAGCTCAGGTTTTGTTAAATACATCCCTACCCGATACAGCTGCCCGTCACAATCTAACTCACCTGCACACCTACACCATTGATGATGCAACTACACGCGATATAGATGATGGTCTCAGCGTTGAGTGGTTGGAGGCTGATCGACATCGCTTGTGGATCCATATTGCCGATCCAAGCCGTTGGATTACTTTAGGCAGTCAACTTGATCTAGAAGCACGGCGACGGGGCACTAGCGTTTATTTACCTGAACAAGTGATCCCCATGTTTCCAACATTCCTCTCAACAGGACCTATGAGCCTTGTGCGAGGAGAAGAACGGTGTGCTCTCAGTTTTGGGATTACGCTAACCTCTGATGGAGCTATTGAGAGCTGTCAAATTGTACCTAGCTTGATCAAGGTCACCTATCGTCTTACTTATGAAGATGCGGATGAAATGTTAGAACTGGCAGCCGAGGCCGAACTGAGTACCTTGGCCCAAGCTGCTAAACAGCGATTTCGCTGGCGGATGAGTCAGGGTGGTATCAATATCGGATTACCGGAACAAGACATTAAGGTGGTTGATGACAGTCCACAGCTACGAGTGATTGAGGATACCCCTTCTCGACAACTAGTGGCTGAAATGATGGTACTCACAGGTGAAGCCACAGCTGCCTATGCCAGCTCTCACGGCATTCCATTTCTGTATCGGTTTCAAGCCCAACCCGACTTCCCATCCCCTGAAGATCTAGCTCGCCTGCCACCAGGTCCAGCTCATTCCTTTGCCCTAATGCGTTGTATGTCTCGAGCGGAAATGACTACAACACCTGCCCCCCATGCTGGATTAGGGCTAACGGCCTATAGTCAGGTGACATCCCCTATCCGTCGTTACGCTGATTATGTTGGGCATCTCCAACTGAAAGCTTTTATTGCTGGGGATGTACCTCCCTTTTCAGTTGAAGATCTCAAAGATCTGATCGCTGCCTTGGAACCTTGCAGCACAGAAGCCATTCAAGTTGAGCGGAAGCGGAAGCGCTACTGGAGCTTGGAGTACTTGCGTTTGCACACAGAGACTCAATGGCGGGCTGTGATCTTAGGGTATTTGCGGGAAACCGACAACCTAGCCCTTGTCATGTTAGATGACATTGCATTCAAATGTCCGGTGCGCTTTAACCGACAGATCAATCCAGGAGATTGGGTCGAACTTGATATTGTGCATGTCGATCCTCGGGCAGATGTTCTCGATTTTAGAGAGGTTGCTAGCGAAAATTAGTCCCCGGCTAGCGAAAATTAGGGCTAGAGTGAAGATGTGTAAACGATTGCCTGAATGCAAGCTCTGGACTATGGCCATCCAAACGATTCTTTATGTCCGACTTCCGTGCAATCCAATCTTTCCGATTGGGGTTGTCTACCTTGCTGATCATGTCCACAAGCTATTTCCTCAGATCCAGCAACGCATCTTTGATATGGGCACTTTCCCACCGCTGGATTTCCGGCAGAAAATGCTAGAACAAATTGATCAAGTCAAGCCTGATCTGCTGGTTTTCTCCTGGCGCGATATTCAAGTGTATGCACCAGTCAATGGTCGGGCTGGCAATCTGCTACAGCATTCATTTGAATTTCTCTACTCTAGCAATCCGTTACGTAAACTCAAAGGTTCACTCAATAGTCTGCGGTTAATTGCGGCCTATTATGGTGAAATTTGGCGAAATACTCAATTAGTCTGGTCGGGTTTAGAGCGAGCTCGACGCTATCAACCTGAAGCTCAAGCTGTTCTTGGGGGTGGCGCCGTTAGCGTCTTTTATGAACAATTAGGTTCCTCACTGCCACCTGGGACCCTTGTTTCCGTCGGCGAAGGGGAAACGCTCCTAGAGAAGCTGATCCAAGGCAGGTCGTTGGAGTCAGAACGATGCTATCGCGCTAAACTTGAAAAACCGCGTAAAGACATGATTCATGAAGTACCCCAACCCATTCAAAAGACGGCTTGCGATTACACCTATATCGAAGAAATCTGGCCTGAATTTGAATATTATTTAGATGGCGGTGACTTCTACATTGGTGTTCAAACCAAGCGTGGATGTCCTCATAACTGCTGCTACTGCATTTACACTGTCATCGAAGGGAAACAAGTTCGGATCAATCCTGCTGATGAAGTTGTTCGAGAAATGCAACAACTCTATGATCGGGGCGTACGTAACTTCTGGTTTACCGATGCTCAATTTATCCCAGCTCGCCGCTATATTGATGATGCGATTGAACTCTTGCAAAAGATCTTAGATGCCGGCATGACTGATATTCATTGGGCGGCTTACATCCGGGCGGATAATTTGACACCAGAGTTAGCTGATTTGATGGTCAAAACTGGGATGAACTATTTTGAAATCGGCATCACCAGTGGCTCGCAAGAATTGGTTCGAAAAATGCGAATGGGCTATAATTTGCGGACCGTTCTGGATAGCTGCCGCTATTTGAAAGCAGCTGGCTTCGAAGATATTGTCTCTGTCAATTATTCTTTCAATGTTATTGACGAGCGAGATGAAACTATTCGCCAGACCATTCGCTATCACCGTGAACTAGAGTCCATCTTCGGTGCAGAAAAAGTTGAACCTGCTATTTTCTTCATTGGGTTACAGCCTCACACGCATCTAGAACACTATGCCTTGAAAAATGAGATCCTCCATGAAGGCTATGATCCCATGACCATGATGCCTTGGACAGCTAGAAAACTACTGTGGAACCCTGAACCCTTAGGCAGTTTCTTTGGTGAAGTGTGCTTAGAGGCTTGGGAACGAGATCCTAACAACTTTGGTCGGACCGTGCTTGATATTTTAGAAAGCCGCCTGGGAGTGGCTGAGTTAGAAGAGGCCTTATCCGCTCCACTGGCTGGGGTTTATGTCTCCTAGTTTTTTCTAGGTACCAAGCTTCTCAAATCTAGCGTTACCGTAAAGTCAGAGTTTAGATCCCAGCATCTAGCTCCAGACCTTGATGGCTTGAGTGTCTGAATTGCTTTGATCTTGCACAAGCTTCTAATCTACAGGATAATCATACCCTAGTAAGCTCCGGAATCATTGGTGGGGCTGCTTTATTCTTTACACCTGTGACTGCTATGACACCGGATACCGTGACTACGATAGCCCCCGATGTAATGGAAGAAGTACTGATCAAGCAAAACTTGGAACGATTTTTGTTGGTAGTGACTGTGTCTCTCACGGTAGCAACGCTGCCACAGATCTTTAGCTGGGTACGTCAGATTCCTTACACCTTATTGTTAGTGATTACAGGATCAGCGTTAGCTCTAGCGAATGTGCGACTGGTTAATCTGTCACCTGAACTGATTTTAACCATCTTCCTGCCACCTCTCTTATTTGAGGCTGCTTGGAACTTAAAGTGGTCGACGCTAAAAGAAGAATTATTTTCGATCAGTTTATTTGCCATTGCGGGCGTTGTCATTTCAATTGGGGGAATTGCTTGGGGGCTACACCAATTTGATGGCATCGTGTGGGCAATTGCATTGTTGATTGGGGCAAGTTTGTCAGCGACTGATCCCGTATCAGTGATTGCTCTATTCAGAGAGTTAGGGGTAGGTGAACGCTTAAAAACACTATTGGAAGGTGAAAGTCTCTTTAATGATGGGGTTGCTGTTGTTGCCTTTAGTCTGTTAGTCGGCATCCCACTGGGAGTAGAAGAATTTGAGTTACGCTTGACCATACTTCAGTTTGTTAAATTTGTGGGTATTGGGGTTGGCATTGGTGGCTTAATTGGGTTTGGCATCTCCTACTTAACCCAGCGTTTTGATCTACCTCTGGTTGAACAATCGTTGACACTGATAGCAGCTTATGGAACCTATTTAATTGCAGAAGAGCTAGGGGGATCAGGTGTTATTGCTGTTGTGCTGGTGGGTCTGATCCTAGGTAATTTTGGTTCTCGTATTGGGATGAACCCACGGACTCGGGTAATTGTAAGTGAATTCTGGGAATTTTTAGCGTTTTTTGTCAACTCAATTGTCTTCTTATTGATTGGGGATCAGATTCAGTTTGCCAGTTTAGCGGCGAATCTCGATACTATCTTTGTGGCAATTGTGTCTGTTACAGCCTCACGCTTGGTTGGAACCTTTTTGTTAGGCACGATAAGTAACACCATATCCATCACTCCCAAGATCACGATCCGAGAGCAAACTGTTTTGTGGTGGGGAGGCTTACGAGGATCGGTATCTATTGCTCTGGCCTTGAGTGTGCCTATTGCTTTAGAGCAACGAGATGAGATCATTGCCATTGTGTTTGGGGTTGTCCTATTTACGCTACTAGTTCAAGGTCTTACAGTTAAACCTTTACTTCAACAATTGAAATTGGTTGGTGATCAGGAGTTACAACAACAATACAGTGAAAGAATTGCTCGCCAGGTGGCACTGAATCGGGTGATAGATTATCTTCAAACTGAGATCAAAGGTAGACCAGATATTGATCCCGAGTTTTATCGATATCAAACAGCTTTAGTGCAAGGACAATTAGAGGATATTGAGCTAGAGCTAATTGAACTGATCAAAAACTATCCTCGTTTGAAGTCTTATGCTTCCGATCTATTGCGAGAGGAACTACTAGCCATTGAAGCTAATACCTATGCTGAATTTGTCCAGTCAGGCCAGCTCAACCGTGAGTTAGCCCCCTTTCTTGAAATTCAGGAACAACAAGCTTAACAAGTGGACCCTTTGAACTCATTAGATACTGAGGAGCACAGTTAGATTCTCAACTCTCGGATGACATAGTTAATGATGACAGCAACTAGAATCACAATAGCTACAGGCCACGTTAAAATCATAATGACGCCGGAAACTAGATTGGGTATACGAAAGAGTAAGAAAGTGATACTGACTGGAATGGCTATTATCAGGCATCCCCACTCATAAAGTGCTAAAACGCTCATGAGGTTCCTCAGTAAATAAAATCGAAACTAAAACTGGCTTCACTGAAACTACAGTTAGGCCTTAGTGTTTTGTATATAGTGAAGCGGTATGCGTTCAATATCTTTAAGAGACAACCAGTAGGGTTGAGTATCCCATTCTACTTTACAAGCAGCCAGACCATTTTGAATAAATTGGACTTTTAAAGCTAATCCTTGCAGATGACGAAACCTTACACTCTTGCCGATATATCTAACATAAGAGTTGATGCCAATTGGCATATGATTGCCAGTCATTAGAATAGTTTGACTATGACTTAGGGGGATAATCTGGCTACTCATAGTTATCGCTGAAATCAACAACAATAGAGTACCTTGTTATACATACCTGATAAATGTGATATTTGTCTTAGATTGATCAGACAAATGGTGTAAAACAGATCTCATACATTAAGGCTTCCCAAGATAAGTAGCATAAGCTACAAAAAACCATAGATATTGTGCCGCTGTTTAGCTTCTCTCTAATTATGATTCAGTTGAGGTCAAATCAGCTAAAAAGAGCATAAGCCCTATGCAATAAAGCTATATAGTTTAGTAAATGTCTGAATGCAAAAGACTTTTGGCTCAGAGTTAGGCTCAGATCATGAAGGCTTCCGTTAACGCTTGAGTGTTCAGGCCCATCTTAATCTGAAAACGTTCACCGACTATTCCCTTCAACTGAGGTAGCTGTATCCAATTATCATGCGATCTTGATTGAACTTGATGTAAAACCTCTCCAGATTCATCAAGGAGTTGAACGTAGAGATTTGCTGGTAGATAGGTGTCATTGCACGGAAATACTTGTAGTAACAAGTTGTATCGCTGATCTTCCAGTGGAGTCACCGTGATAATCAGATAGATTGAGTCAGAGTCGCCAGAATCATGCTGAAAGGTAAAACATTTACCTCGTTGTAGCGTCGATCTAGAGGATTGTCCTTGACGGACTGCCAAAGCAGGTGACATGAGACCCTGAGACTCAAGGGTTATCAGATCGAGCCATCCAGGTTGAATGTTACCACTAAACCAATCCCGTAGTGGAAAGCGATCCTTAATCACCCAGTGCTGTTGTAATTGATGTCTCCACCTTGGATCTGAAATCAGATCAGCCCACTGGGTAAATGGGATCGCACGACGAGGTGGGTAAATGGCTGGATCAGTTAAATAGGAGACTAACGGTTGGGCTGTAGCTACTGAGAGGGGAGCTGGAGTCAGACCTCCTGTGTAGGGCTGGGGCCTTAAAGCTAGGTCGAGTGTGGCCTCAAGGATAGCCAGATCTTGAGTTAAGGCCTCACCAGCTAAATGGTAGATTCTTGTGGCTGCATGGTAGGTGCCATTGGTTTTAAGTTGGTGCCAATCAGCAAATCCCCATAACCCCAGACTACCCTCCTCAAGATAAACCTCAACAGGGACGAATATATCACCTTGCCAGCCCACTAGATCAACCCATTCTTGGGGCACACTCAAATCAATCCGATCCGTAACCACTGTAGGTAGAAAGATTAGACGATGATGGGGGGCTAATATGACAAGACCCTCAACTAGGGGCCAAAGTTGACACTGATGAGTTACAGACTTTGGTGTACACTCCCACTCAGACTGGATCCAGGGCAGCAGTGTATTTTCAACTAATGAGTGTAACCAGACCGTAAATTGAGCCTCAGGTGTTGTAAACCCCAAACTCTTAGCCTTGGCAGCCTGGATTGCAGTCTCTGGGATCTCTAACCAGATTTCAGTGGGAGCAATGGATAACCTAAATGGATTTGACATCATAGAGTTACAGGGGGCCATTGAGAGACTAACCATTCTTCTAACAAGGTACTTATAGTAACTAGTACCTCTTTGCTTAAGGAAATATGTAAGTTAGCTTGAGACCAGAGGGCCAGATCTTTGAGAATTTTGGTGCGAGCCTTAGTGATTTTGCGAGATACCGTGTACTGCTTGATGTTAAGCCGCTGCCCGATTTCAGTTTGAGTTAAATTTTGTCCGTAGTATAGCTCCAGTAGATCTCGTTCTGCTGGAGTCAGGCTCTGGGCCAAACTGGTGAGTAAGGCTTGATGGAGAGCTACTTTTTGAGTATCCCATGCCTGGATTTCTTCGGCTTGAATGAGGGCCTGAATCCCTTGACTATCTGGCTCGGATCGGCTGTCTAAAATCGGTTCTGGGTAGGCAACTGTTGTGGGATAAAGGTAATGACGAATACTGCGGGCACAGCCTAGCAACTCAGTTTCAACCTGGTCAGAGGTAGTTAGAGGTAGGGTCTGGTGCTGAGGATGGCTTTGATAGACTGTCAGCAGTGTTTGCAGGCAAGAAGCAGTGGGACGCTTGATCTTGAAGCGAGGCTGATCATAAACAGGTGGGCACCGATCTTTAAAGTCAGTACACAACTGCACCCGAGCTGCTATTTGCTCTACAGCAGCACCCTGGGCTACAAGAGCCTCACGAATCCGCTTCAGACTGCTTTTGTAAAGCAAGGCCCAATCCGAACACACATCAACCTCTCGATGGTGAGTCAAGAGCTTACGGAGTTGATTCGAGAAGCTGATTCTGGCATAGTTGCGTAGGTTGGTGTTTTTAGTCGGATCGAAGCCTTGAATAACCTTTGCTGATGTCTCTAGCATCATCTGAAAATAATCAGTTTCAGGCAGAGATAGATGTGACCAATGGGCAACCGTCTGATGCACAGCCCAGTAGCAGGGTTCTTGCAGGTAGGCAACCAAGTGACTGTAAGCTAATCCCTGTGGATTGTGTTGCCACTGTTTGTGCCAATAGAGGGTCCAGAAGTCTTCATTTTTAGGACAATTAGGACAATTATAAACAACAGCCTCCAATACCTTTTGCATATGACGAGCTAACACTGAGTGAGTGACCCATCCAGCAAATTGATCTTGTTGAATCTTCAGAAAAGAAGAGTATAGCTCGGTAGGCGTAAGTCGAGGACGTATCACATAGCTACCTTTCTAGGCCAACACCTGATTCACAATTATTTAAGACGATAGTAGATCGCTAACTGTATCCTTTACGATCCCAACAACTGTTCCCCTCAAATTAGATTAGATATCCAATAAGGGGGCGTGTCAATTCACGATTCTCTGTTTTGGATCCCTCAGACTAGGGGTTGATGACTCTTACAGAGGCAGTAGCTGAATAAAAAACTGTTGATGCAGGACAATGGGGGTCAATAGCCTCTACAACATAGCTACCAGAAACACTGATCGTAAATTGACCAGTTTGAGTAAAGTTAAAGTGAGGAACTGCCACAGGAGTGGTAGCAGGGTTGACATCATCGGAGGGAGTTACTGACCAATCATAGGTAGTCCCTGGTGGATCAGTGAGATTAGTTAGTGTGGGGGAAAGATTGAGAATCGGGGTCAGGGGTTGATTCAAAGTAATCGTAGAGGGCACTGAGATGGAGGCCGGAAAGGGGGAGGGAACTGGACAAACAGGGGGAACGTCAAACGAGCGAATACGACTGGCAATGATGTAGCGTGGCGTAATGCGACGACCTTGCACAGCCACAATATCTCCAATGTCAAATCGCTCAGCAGGTAAAAGTGTGGCAGCATTGACTCGTACCCAAACATCATCAACTAACCAAAATCCCCGATCTCGACCCAACGGATACCCACGAGGTAGTTTCTCGATCGGACCAACAAGGTCAAATGTGCTGGGAGGGCTAGGGAAAGGATCAGGACTCGGAAAAGGGCTAGGGAAAGGATCAGGACCAGGAGAGGGATTAGCTGTTGGTGTTGGCAGTGGACTACCTGTTGGTGAGGGTGTTGAGCAAGGATCAGGAGGAGGGGAGGGTAAAGGTAAGGGAGTACCCAGTGGGGTAGGATCAGAGTTGCCACCTGGATCAGGTAAAGGTGTACCGAGAGGAGTAGGAGGTTGACAAGGAGCGGGTGGGGTTAGAGCTGGGATAGGTGCGAGGGCACTAATGGACTCGGGGGTCTCCACTGCCACAGGGGATGATGCGTTACAAGCTGTCAAGATCCCAGCAGCCAGACCTAGTGAAAGAGGGGCTACGCGTGAGAATCGTGAGAATCGTTTCATAAATCTAATCTGGAACGATGGACATAGACATATACCCCCCAACCGATCAGATTATGCAATCCCAGCCACGAATCAGCCCAACAGATAACTCACCAGATCTTGGAGCTGGAGCCATCTCCAGTAACCATCAATCACGAATAAAAAAGGCTGGATACACAAACGCAAAGGCAGTCGAGCTTGGTAGAACCGATCCATCTGCATCTTCAACGATTACCGTCTCCAACATAGGATCCCATTTTGCTGTCACAGAGCGGCCACTGAGAGTCACCATCATTTCACCCAACAATTCAACCTGCTGGTGAATAAACTGAAAACTATCTCCTGAAAAGTCATTCAAAGGAGTAGCCTCATCCGCCTCCCAAACATAACTCACGATTTCTTTAGGATGCAGTGCAAGTTCCTCTTGGTTACGCACAGGAAAGTAAAGATTGGTATCCGTGTAGTAACTGCCGTAAGGGTAACCAGAGTAGTTTCGAGAATACCCTGTCGAAGTTGATAGGACTTTGCTCTCAGGATATTGTTCCAACCAGGAGGCTAACGTCGTCTTAACAACAGGAATCCGGTCTAAACTCTGGTTTACCTGAGGACCCATAATACCTAAAGCCCAAGGCTGAGCAAACAAGGTATCATCACTGCGGTCATACATCACCAAACAGCTTTGAAAGAGTTTGCCCGAGACTCCGAAGGTCGTGTTACCGCGTTCAACAGCCAAAATGGTATCGCACAGTGGGCAATAGGACACACTTACATTTACCCCACCTACCACATCATTCACAATCTCATGCCAATTCATAATGTTGAAGGGATAGGCTTTTGCTTCCCCATTAATGGCCAAACCAATCACCGTAGTTTCAGGATCAAATGGTGTCGACTCAGCCGTATCAAATTCTGGATTGTCAATACTAGGGATCCCATCTTTAGGAGGTCCACCGTTCAATAAATCCTTCAAATCAATGCGCGAATACTCGACGGGATCCAAAGATTGGGATCTCAAATCATTCAGTTCTTGACTTTGGTCATGGAAAACTTGAGTCAGGGTAAAGTAGCGTAGCTTAAAGTACTCAGTCTAGAATCCAATAGCAAGAGCCGTAAAAATAGCAGACATAGCTGATAATAGGGATCTAAGTAGACTCTCCACACCTGTCGATAAAGACTACATTCGCTGCGAAGGGCACAAACGAGTACATGACCTATTGCTTCTAGGATCTTCATGAATAAATAGCTAGATTATTCTGAAGTTCAAGCTTGAGAGGCTTGTCTTGAATTATAAGGTTATCTTGAAATCCAAGTGAGTTACCAGCCAATTACAAACTTTTCCTAAGTAAAACTGAGAATGATCTATCAAATTAGCTAGAATAGTTGCTAGCTAAAGTAGCTGAATGAAGAAGTGGTCAGGCCTAGTGACTCAAGATTCTTGTGGATTTGAGCCTAGGATTAAGACCACCAGTTGAAATTGGCTGATCAAAATCGCAAGTGGTCAATGATCGGAGTTTCAAAGCAGGAGCAGTAGCTATGACAACGTTTCTATGTGATTCTAACAACTATTGCTATGATTTCCCCTGCACAGCAGAAGAAGCCAGATCTCTTCGAAATGTGGCTAATCATGATTCTGAAGTCCTGTGGAAAGCCAACCAATGGCTCAAGATGGGGATTCCGTTTGAAAACGTTTTCCATGCTGCCCATCTACTGAGTAAGGGCTACGATATCATTTTGCCCTGGGAAAAAGCTTTCCAGCCATCTTCTCATAGCGGTGCTGTTGAAGGTTGGCCCTAGTGTTAGCCTTGAGGTAGTCAAAAATCTCTACCTTATATATTGCGGGGATACATCGCAGGGATACCCTGTAGGATTGATTGATCTAGGGCTGATTATACCTTAAAGTGCTGGGTAATCCGCTGCATGGCTGTTTCTACATTAGCGCGGCTGTTGAAGGCAGAGATCCGGAAGTATCCCTCACCAGCAGCCCCAAATCCAGACCCAGGTGTTCCGACTACATAGGCTGAGTAGAGAAGCTTATCAAACAAATCCCAACTAGAAATCCCATCAGGAGCCTTTAACCAAATATAGGGGGCATTGATACCTCCGTATACGGTAAAACCAGCAGAGGACAATTGCTCCCGAATGATGCGAGCATTTTCAAGATAAAACTGGATCAACTCTTGAATTTGAGCTTGGCCCGCTTCTGAATAAATGGCCTCAGCTCCTCGTTGCACAATGTAGGCAACACCGTTGAATTTTGTCGATTGACGCCGATTCCACAACTTCCAGATTTCTGTAGGAGTGCCCTCAGCAGTCTGGCCTACTAAGGATTTAGGGACAACACTGTACGCACAGCGAGTTCCTGTGAAGCCTGCATTTTTTGAAAATGATCGAAATTCAATAGCACACTCTCGAGCACCTTCCATTTCATAAATACTATGGGGAAGTTCTGGATCGGTAATAAAAGCTTCATAGGCTGAGTCAAAAAAGATGATCGATTGGTGCTCACGGGCGTAATTAACCCAGGTTTGAAGAGTTTGGCGGGTGGCTACCGCTCCAGTGGGATTGTTGGGAAAGCAGAGATAGATCAGATCCACCTTTTGGTTGGGAAGAGGCGCGGTAAATTCATTGTCAGCCGTCATGGGTAGATAGACTAACCCTTCATATTCTCCCCGATCGTTAGCGGGCCCAGTATGACCTGCCATCACATTGGTATCAACATAAACAGGATAGACAGGATCGGTAACAGCTATGGTATTGGTATTGCCGAAAATATCGAGGATATTGCCATTGTCACATTTCGAACCATCAGAGATAAAAATTTCCGACGCATCGATCTCACATCCTCGAGCTTGAAAGTCATGGGCTGCAATCTTTTCTCGTAACCAGGCGTACCCCTGCTCAGGACCATAGCCTCTAAAGGTGGCTTGATCACCCATCTCTTCAATTGCGAGGCTCATGGCTGCTCGACAAGCGGCAGGCAACGGTTCAGTCACATCGCCAATCCCTAATTTGATGATTGGAGCTTCTGGATGGGCCTCAGCAAATACATTGACTCGTCGTGCGATCTCAGGAAACAAATAACCAGCTTTGAGCTTGAGATAGTGATCGTTGATTCTTGCCATAACAAAAAGTG
>CAYSWV010000044.1:0-8343 GCA_964434865.1 uncultured bacterium | reverse complement strand
CGATCACCTAAATGGGTGACCCAACGAGGCGAAGTGTGATCTGGATCTCCTACTATACCCTAAATCTAGTGCAGAACAGTAAGTAGAGTTATTCAACCACACTAATACTAGTTGTTGGGAGGCCTATAGTTATGACTAACAGAATGATTCAAATGTCTTTAGCATGTGCTGCTGGTTTCATGATAATGCCCACTGCCAATGCTGAGCCAACAGCAGCCGAGTTGCCGATATTACCAGCGCCTCCTGCAGTAGTGACCATTGATCAAACTGACGCCAATCAAGGGCCTATGCTACCCCTATCGGAACTAGGGGAACAAGTTTTGGGTGCTATTTGTGAGGGTAACTTGGAGGTTGCAGCTGGTTTGAGTGTAATGCCTGATCTGAGCCACGATCACATTGAGGCTGCATGCCCACACCGGTTGGATGTTCAAGCCGCTCAGCTCGAAAGTACTATCCAGTCACCGTCTTACTAGGTTGATGACTCTAGATTCACCTGCTGCAGGGATCTAGGGCTGAAGGTACGGAGAATCTCAGAAGCTTCTTGAAGTATTCGCTCTGATCCTTGAACAACAACTAAATAACCGCCGGCATCAAGTTGATTCCGATACTGCAAGGCTTCACCGCCTCCCAACACTAAACCCACCCCTCCACCGACCAAAAAGCTTCCCATAGCCCCAGCTCCTGCTCCCAGGACGCCACCTAGGATGTGGTTACCCCATGTGCCTGCCCATTGAAACGTATCCAATCCACTTAGCAGACTAAAAGCGAACCCTGATGCAAACCCAAACGGAACCAGCCAAAAGGCCATTAACGTCATCTGCCGCCTAGCAGGTTCAAGTGGATCTATTAAACCTATTTCATCAGCTGACTTGTAGCCCCGACCCACTATGCTAACGTCATCCATTTTGAATTTAGCTCGTTCTAGAGCAACATAAGCTGCTTCAGCTTGGATCCGATCTGTAAGTGCAGCAACAAGGTAGGTCATGAGCAGTGAGTTGTCTTGTGATCAAAAGTTTAGCTATAGTAGAACACTACCATGAAGATTTGCAGGTCTGTGTTTTTGCTATTGATATGGGCTGGATCATCTTCTAGAATAAATGAACGCTTGTAGTTAGATAAGCTTACGGCGAGATAACCTTGGAGAGGTGGCTGAGCGGTTGAAAGCGGCTTCCTGCTAAGAAGTTATGGGGTCAAAAACTCCATCGAGGGTTCGAATCCCTCCCTCTCCGTTCCCTAAAATTACTCAAAAGTCTCTGCTTAAGGGGCTCTATCATGGTGCAATAATCTCAAGCGCTGGATCGGATTATGGCCTATCAATTTCAGCTTTCCCCATTAATTCGTTACAGCTTGTTTTCCCTCTATGGCTCGTTGACCGTACCCTTGCCGATTTTAATGCAGCACCAACACCACAGCGTAGGCTTGACTAGTCTTATTAGTCTGGGTTTGGTGGTAGGGTTGATAGCCTTGGTGGGGATTACCGATCAACGGGTAGAGCTTGACGATATAGCTATTCGAGTCTACTACCCTCAGTGGCTACCTAGTTGGTTACAACAGGGCTGGACAGTAGAATGGTCTGAGGTGAGGGACATTATAGCCAGATCAACCAGTCAAGGGGGATTAGCTTACTATCTTCAGACCCAGGGCGGTAATGCTTACTTACTTCCTATGCGAGTATCAGGATTTCGATCGTTGCTAAAAATCATGCAAACGTACCTCAATATTGAAACTGATTCTATATTTCCCTATGTTCAGCCCTGGATGTATGGTCTAGTAGGAATAGGCTCTATTTTTCTATGGGCTTTTGATTTGGGGTTGTTGAGACTTTATCTAATCAGCATTCACGGATCGTTAGAGTTGTGAAGCTAGCTATAGACCATGACTCTTGCATTCTATGTTTTTGCTCTTGAGAATGACTAAACGAGAACTATCTTAAAGACCCACACAGATGAAATCTACCTTATGAATAAGTTTCACAAGGCAGATCAGATTAGCCTATGCTTTCAATTGAGTAGACCTTGAAATTAGTAGGCCTTGAAACCCATTACTGTTGGACTTCTGGAGGTAAAATGACCGCATCAATCACATGGATAACACCATTAGAAGCAGCCACATCAGCTGTGGTTACAGTAGCTTGGTTGATGGTAACACCGTCAGACAAATCAACGGTGATGGGGCTACCTTGAAGGGTCTCCACTTCGCCGGCTTCAAGATCCGTAGACAAAACCTTACCCTCAACAACATGATAGGTCAGGATAGCGGCTAAAGTCTCTTTGTTTTCAGGCATCAGTAGCTCTTCAACAGTTCCCTCAGGCAAAGCAGCAAAGGCCTCATCTGTAGGAGCAAACACAGTAAAAGGCCCCTCCCCTTTGAGAGCCTCAATCAGATCAGCCGCTTCTAAAGCAGCTGCCAGTGTTTCAAAACTACCAGCTTCTACAGCCACATCAATTAGATCTTTATCAACCATGGCCTCTTCTGAAGCTGGATTGTCAGCCCATACAGGTGTGATCGTTCCAACACCAGCAACCAACACCAAACCTGCCAGAACCAAGGATCCAAGAAAGGAGTGAGTAAAGCGCAACATAGAGAAAACTCTCTTAATGAAACTTCATACTATTAAAGACGCCACGACATCAGTAGAGTTCCTCAAAAAGTTCAGAAGAATATGCTAGTGTGAGCAGTTTTTTTTGAGCCGATTAGCATGGGATCCTTGATAGTTGTATGCTCAGTCAGGTGTTCAATTTTTAACACTAAATTCAAACTTGAATGAACCGAAATCGTAGTGATCAGGACTGAACAGTTTACTCCCCAATAAGCAGAGCAGCTAGGGTTGAATGGCTTGATCTGCAATCCCATTTAAAGCTTGATTAACTTGATCTAGAACAGCCTGGCATTCTGATAAAGTGTGTCGGTCTGAGAGATAAGCTACATCATTGAAGGCCAGATAGGTTTGACTGTTATCCTCCCATATCAGCATTTTTTGAGGTAGGTCAATAGCTACTGTTCGATTACACTGCATAAGCTTAGATCCTACAGCCGGATTTCCAAAGATGACAACCTGAGTAGGGGGTAGTGATTCTCCTGCTTTGCTAGCACCTGCAGCATGATCAATAGTGTTAAACAAGACCATCCCTTTTTCAATGAGCACAGATTCCAAGCGCTCAGACGTTTCTGCGACTGGGTAAGGACTTTCCTTGATCACTAACCCTGTTTCAGCTACAGCCTGAGAGGAAGCAAGTAAGGATGATGATACAAGCACTAAACTAAGCTTAGCAATGTTGAAAGGCACAGAGGTCATGGTTTAATCTCCTACAACAGAAGTTTGATGGTTTAGATCGCTAGAGTTTAGGTAAATCCCAGCTGGAGGTTTCAACAAAGTTACTTTTCAACAATCTCGATTTCCTTGCGAGCCACTTTCTCCTGAATGTCCCGCACCAACCTAAATTCCTCACCTGTAATTTTATTATCCAGCGTAATCGCTGCCACAATCTGATCCATTTCGACTCGAGTGAGTTTACCATCTTCAAGAGCTCGATCAATCAAAGCTTTGATAGTCGCAATATCCATAATCTCAGCACACCTAGTGACCACAGTTATGCTAGCTTACTGACGTCAAGGCGTGAATCTACTGATGAGAGTAACCCTATGGTAAAGTTAGTGGGCTTAGTTGAGAGATCGCGATGAGACTACGGGTGAAAACTTGGTTGCCCAGCTGGATCATAGTCGTTCTACTGGGGGGATGGACTATTCCAGCTCATGCTCAAGATGAGTTAGCCTTACCTAAATTCCGTCCGCCGCGTTGGCTTGAAATTCTTGAGGTGGATGGATCAGTTCTTTACCAACCTGTGCAGCGCCAGCCTCAAGCCGCAGAAGTAGGTGCTTTAATTCGTGATGTTGGTGATCAGGTTAGCACCGGAACCGCATCCAAAACAACCCTGATCTTTGATGAGGGGATCGGTCAAGTGTTTGTTACTGAAGATACTCTAGTTGAAGTAACCCGTATGGAAAAAGGCCCTAGAGGGGGGTATATTACTCATTTGGCTGTCCCTCAAGGGTTAGCGATCTTACGAGTCCGCCAGCTCGTGAATCCAGAATCTGAATTAAAAATAGATACTCCAGCCGGTACTGCAGGTGTTAGGGGTACTGAATTTGGGTTGGGGATCAATCCCGATGGGAAAACCTCAGTGGCTACTGGGGAAGGTTCAGTGACAGTTACAGCCCAAGGTCGTGTGATTGTTTTAGAAGAGGGCTTTGCTTCCATTATTAGCCCAGGGGAAGAACCGACACCTCCGATCACGTTAACCGGAAGCTTACGGCTAGAACTAGAACGCCTGGTCGCTCAAATTCAAGATGCCCATGTGGTGGGACGAGTAGATCCAGTTAATTTAGTGTATCTCAATCAGCAATTGGTTAATACTACTCTAGACGGTCACTTTGATGAAGTCATACCAATTAATTCAGATCGGGACCTTGAAATTAAAGTCATTTCTCCGCTTGGAGATGAAAAACTCTACAGCTTTATTGTCCCCTACAGCGGGTGGCAGCTTTATGAAGCTAATCACTTACCCGAAGCTAGAGCTCTTTTTCAAGCGCAACTAACTGCCGATCCAAGGGATTGGGATGCTCTGTTGGGTTTAGCTTATGTTAACTTTCAGGCTAATGAATTGACTGAGGCCCAGCAACAGTTTGAGCAAGTCTTGCAGGTGTTTCCAGACTATTCTGGGGCTTTAGTAGGATTGGGTCAGGTTTATTTACAGCAGGGTGATCTAGAATCAGCTCTAGACCAATTTCAAAAGGCAGCACTTGAACAACCTGACGATCCAGAGATTCAAGCTTTGATCCAACAAACTCAACCCTAAATCCTCCACCAGTTATGACACCTGCACCTACCAAAATGAATCAACCCTCTCCCATCAAAACTCGTCACCGATCACGATGGGTTCGACTCGGGCTGAGTATTGGGGTGGCTAGTTATTGTGTTCTTTTGATCCTCAGTGCTGCCATTAAGCCAGCTCAAGCTGTGATCCGAGAGCGTCTCTATCGAGGCTTCTATTTAGAAGATAATGACGCCCACTACTGGGGTAAAGTCTGTATTACCTTGGGATCCTGGCAGGGATGGAATAGCGTTAGCGTTGACTGGGGTGACCAACAGATTGATGTCCGGATGGCTGGTCAGGGGGATCCCCAAACGGGGGAAGGAGCTAGCCTCATATCTGCTGCTGATCAGGCTGAACTGCCCACCCGCTTTTTGGAACTTGAAGCTACCGGTGATAATGCCTTGTTGCTAGAAGTCCGAATGACCAAAGGCCAGAGTGAAGCGATTTCTCTGATGTTAAGGCCCTGTAAGGCTCCTGATACAGAGGTGGTGTCTCAATAACTTGTAGCTCCAGCCCAACTATTAGCCTCATTTTAGTAAAGTAGGTGTTAACCACTGAAGAGCACTTGTATCTAGGTTTTTTTGCAATGGCACCACCTAGCTCCACGGCTGCTGAGTATGTCAAGCAAGCCGCTGATCTGATGAATGTATCGATCCACCCTGACTATCAAGCTGAAGTGATCAAAAATATAGAACAGATCCAATTATTGGCTCAGTTGGTTATAGACTTTCCACTGCCTCCTACGATTGAAGCGGCACCCATATTTCAACCATGAAGACTTTCAACCATGAAGAGCGTGTCTAATCCACTTGATGCTCTAGCTCTAGCTGCTGCTATCCAGTCGGGGGAGATGACAGCTAAGCATTGCCTAAACCAAACCTTAGAACGGATTCAGTCTATAGATCCTGACCTTAACTGTTTTACAGCTATTTTGTCTGATACAGCGATGGCAACAGCCGATGAGATTGATCAAAAGATTCAGACAGGTCATCATCTAGGTCCTCTAGTGGGGGTTCCCTTTGCGGTCAAAAATCTGTTTGATATCCGAGGACTTTCAACACTGGCTGGATCCAAGATCAATCAAACTCTGGCACCAGCAACCCAAGATGCTACTGTCATTAGACGTCTTAAAGCAGCCGGGGCTATTCTCATTGGTGCTTTAAACATGGACGAGTATGCCTATGGCTTCACCACAGAAAATGCCCACTATGGCTCAGTTCGCAATCCTCATGATCGAGCACGGATGGCGGGTGGATCATCAGGGGGATCGGCAGCAGCAGTAGCTGGTGGCTTGGTTCCGTTTACGCTGGGATCCGATACAAATGGATCCATTCGGGTTCCAGCCTCTCTCTGTGGAGTTTTTGGCCTGAAACCTACTTACGGACGTCTGTCGAGGGCAGGAACCGTGCTTTTTGCGCCCAGCTTCGATCATGTGGGGCCCCTGGCTCGCTCAGTTGGAGATCTAGCAGCTGTTTATGATGTGATGCAAGGCCCTGATCCTGCAGATCCTGTGTGTACTCACCGCCCACCTGAGTTATGTCTACCCCAGTTGCAGGGTAACCTAATAGAAACGATCAGGTCTTACCGTATGGGTCTTGCCGATGGTTATTTTAAGGCAACTGGAGTTGCAGAGGTGGCTGTAAACCAAGTGGCTGAAACGTTGAGGGCTAACCAGAGGATCACACTTCCAGAAGCCCACCGAGCTCGAGCCGCCGCCTACATGATTACAGCCAGCGAAGGTGCTAATCAGCATCTCACCCACTTGCAAACTCGTCCCCATGATTTTGATCCAGCCACTCGGGATCGGTTTTTGGCTGGGCTATTGATACCTGGACAGTGGATACTCCAAGCTCAACGCTTTCGCGCCTGGTACCAGCAACAAGTTAGACAGATCTTTGCTTCACTAGATGTGTTAATTGCACCCACAACACCCTGCCCAGCACCGCGTCTAGGTCAAACGATGATGAGGTTAGATGGAGAAGAGGTTTCAATACGGCCCAACTTAGGACTCTTTACACAACCGATCTCATTCATTGGCCTGCCGGTCCTATCGGTGCCTGTCGTGTGTCCTGGATCACTCCCCATTGGAGTTCAGTTGATCGCAGCTCCTTATCATGAACATCAGCTTTTTCAAGTGGCCGCTTTTTTGGAACAAACAGGAATTGCCTCAGCACCGATAGCCATGGCTTAGGCAAATTGGAGTTCAGTTAATGAGGTTGCACTGTTGATATTGACCCGTTTCACAGCTGCTGCCGTCCGTTTAATTAATCCTGTCAACACAGCTCCCGGTCCGATCTCCCAAACATCACTCACCCCATCGGCTGACATATTGAGGACAGTACGTCGCCACAACACAGGAGAGGTCATTTGCTGAGCTAGCAGAGCCTTTAGCTGGCCTGGATCTTGAGTTGCCTCGGCAGAAACATTACTATAGACCGGCACTTTAGGAACTTTAAACTTAACTTCATCTAACACTTTAACGAAGGCTGCGGCAGCAGTGGCCATAAGGGGGGAATGAAAAGCACCACTAACCGGTAAGGGTTTGGCTCGCTTGGCACCTAATTGCTCAATGACAGTTTGGACAGCAGCTTGAGTGCCAGTCACAACCACCTGATCAGGGCTATTATCGTTAGCAATAGACGCACCTTCAACCGTATGACAGAGGTGCTCTAACTTTTCCCGATCAAATCCCATGATAGCGACCATGGTACCCCCATCTGCCTGCTCCATCAGGGCGGCTCGTTGCTTGACAAGGTTCAGGCCAGTCTCGAAATCAAAAACGCCAGCAGCATAGAGAGCACTGTACTCACCTAAGCTATGACCAGCTGTGCAATCAGGGGCCAATCGCAAGCGGTGTAACTGATCAGTCAGTAAAGCAGATGCAATAAACAGAGCTGGCTGGGTATAGAAAGTTTGGCAAATCTGCTCAGATGTAAGCTCAACCAAGGACCACCCTAAAATGCTCTCAGCGGTTTTAAGTTGCTGTTGAACACCAGGTAAGTCAATCAGATCACTTCCCATTCCCGTGGACTGAGATCCCTGTCCGGGGTATATCCAAGCTACAGTCATTAGTCACAATCCCAGAATTATGTATGAATCTATGAGATCTAAGTTTACGAGGTTTGGGGCAAAATCGTATCGAAGGCCACATAACTTATGTATATAGTAGGCATAGACAGAGTCATGTCCTAACCCAAGCCAGCAGAGGATTTAGGGATTGATGGCCGCTTTTACCTAGACATATTTTTTTATGACTGCACTTGGCGTTCTCTGAGCCTGGTAAAATCAGATGTTTAGCATCATTATTGCTTTTTGCTGACTCTGGAAAGGGTTGATTACCAGCACCTTTGTTCATCCAGCTGACGGATTAGTAGCATAGCATCTTCCACACTAGTTTGAAGTACTACTGAAAAAATCATCAAAGCCTCCGGGAGACCCCTTCCTTTAGGGAGGGGAGGGATAGGAGCGG
>CAYSWV010000043.1:33232-37597 GCA_964434865.1 uncultured bacterium | reverse complement strand
AAATTAGTTTTCCTGCAAAAATTAGTTTTCCTGCAAAAATTAGTTTTCCTGCAAAAATTAGTTTTCCTGCAAAGGGAAAAAAGCAATCAGGCAGAAGCTGATCAATCCTAAAACAAGGCCTACAGCTTGCATGCTACTCAAGCGCTCTTGAAAATACAAAATAGCAATTGTGTTAGTAGCGATTAGTTGGATAATTGTAGTCAATGAAATCGTAACGCCTAGCCCAGCTTGTTTCATTACTTCAATAACGATGACGTTACCTACGGTATATAACAACAAAGCTAATCCTAAGAAAATTCCAGATTGATTGATGGTGTAGGTCTTAGCTAGAGTTCCACCTGCTAAAAAGGCCAATGACCCGATCAATAGTAAAGCGAGGTTAGTCCATGACATCGAGTCCTCCAACTGAAATCTAGAGATCTAAATCTGTGTCTGATGGTATCAGATTGGGGTTAGTTTACAGTTGCTTCTCTATTCAATCCGGATCCGACTCTTTTTCAAGACACCTCAGCTCAGGGATCAAAAAAATCTTAATTCTTATGCAATGACAAAACGATGAGATATATTAAGATAAGTAAACAGGATACCAGAATCTCAGCATGACTTCACTTCGTTCCTGCCCTATGACTACTGACTCTAACAACTACTCTGGCTCAGTTTGGCATCATGAGAGCGCTCGTGAGGAACTACTGCAATTTTTAGCTGATAAACCTAGTATCAAGACTATTCAGCTCAAACTTAATTTGGTGGCTGCTCATCCTGATCCAAGTACACTGATGACTTATACGGTTGATATGTCTGAGCAAAGGTTAACTGATGATCTTTTAGAGGCTTTGAATTTCTCCTACTCGACACCCAGTGATATAGAGGGATTCATTAGCTTTGAGGATGGGACTTGGGCCTACCATCAACGGGGTCGGTGGAGTGTAAGTGAGCAAGATGATGAGATTTAAACTACAATTTCGCCATTAGCAATTGCCTCCAATAAGGACGCTAGCGCTGCTCGTTCAGACTCAGATGTGTAATAATCTTTACATATTGATTGTTCAAGGAGAGCTGATAGATCAGAGGTAAGTCTACCTGTGTTTAAGATCATGGCTACAATATCTGGGATCGTTGGCATCATGGCTCAGTCACTAACAGGGAACTGCTGCTATTATCGTCCTTAAGCCTGTCATTCATCAGGGATTTTCCTACGCTAAACATCGTAATTTCATAACTTATTGTCATAACTGATGATCTAAATCTCTAGTTTTGTTGGCTGACAGGTATATCACAACACTTTGAGAGTCTGCTGAGTGTAGTATTGAACTTTAAGGAAACGAAATAGGGGATCCTAACGATGACCTGGAGTACAGTAGCCCATGTATCAACAGGTACTCTACATCAACAGCTGGGGATTGGATGTCAGGACTTTGCTACTGTTACTCATCAAGGGGATTGGGTCGCTGGTTTTATTGCTGATGGGGCAGGGAGTGCTCCCTATGGTGCCCAAGGGGCTGAGCTGGCTGTCAAAATTGGACAGGAGTTTATTTGTTCAACCCGGTGGGATTTGCAAGATCGATCCTGGCTATCCCTGACATTTGCTCAATCTTATTTTGCTCAGGTTTTGCAAACTATTGTAGCTGCCCTAACCCAAGAGGCCCAGTGGCGGTCTAGCTCAATTGAAGACTTTGCCTCAACTCTGATTGTCTTTGTGGGCATTCCACAAGGTCTCATGGCCATGCAGGTTGGGGATGGGTTTTTGATTGTGTCCCACCCAAGCCGTCAATTCGATTTGGTTTTCCAGCCTAGTAAGGGTGAGCATGCCAATGAGACAACCTTCATTACCTCTGAAACGGCCATAACAGAGATGCAAATCCAAGTGCTTAAAGCACCGCTTTCCTTTATTTGTGCTGGGACAGATGGACTGGAGCGAGTTGCGATCAGATACAGTGATTGGCAACCCTTTTCTGGTTTTTTTCAGCCGTTAGAAGAGTGTGTCAAATCTCTACCTCCACTTGAAGCTCAAGCCTATGTTCAAGCTTTTCTGGCATCAGAGCGCCTAAATAGTCGAACATCAGATGATAAAGCTATCGTCTTATGTCATTATCAGGCTTAAACTAATTTAGCGTGTAGGTGTGATCATTGTAACTGAGGGTAACTGTGTAACTGAGGGTAACTGCTTTAGGGTTGGTGTAGAGGCTGAAATGATTTGAAGACTGCACATCGAAGTAGGTTCCACCCACCTACATGATAAGGAACAAGCTGGATCGCTTTAAGAGCATAGATAATAGCTGTCTGCCGTTGGCTGCTGTTAAAGGCCCACCATCCATATTTAAGAGTAAATTTCAACTTTGAGTGTTGATCCCGACCGGGTCTCCAGGAATGGGAGGCTTCAAACTGACCTTCAATTCCTCGCCGCTCCCAGGCTCGCTGACAAACTTGATAAGCCTGTTCTCGTTGTTGCAAAGGATATTGACCACTCTCTGAACGGGGATGAATCCGATATTGAATGACGGCTTCGGGGATATTAGCCAGAGATCCAATCTCACCCAAACGGAGCCAAAGATCTAGATCATGAGCTAGATGTAGCGATTCATCATAGCCGTCAAGATCAAGGACCGGCTGTTTCCGAAACATCGCACCGGGATGAGCCAAACTTGAATGCCCAGCTAGGGCAAGTGCTTGAATATGGTGATTTCCCGTAGGGGGTTTGAGACAGGTGAGAAATCGCCCCGCAGCATCAATGATCTCTTGAGCTCCACTGATGCACACCACTTCAGGATGGGTCTGGAAATAGCTAACTTCAAGGTCTAGACGGCAAGGCAGTGAAATATCATCCTGCTCCATAATAGCAATCAATTCACCTTGAGCTTTCCAGAGCATTTCATTCAAGGTTGGTGTGAGTCCCCGATTGGAGCGACTGGTCAATCGGATCCGTGTGTCAACTGATGCATATCGTTTTAGTACAGCTAGCGAGTTATCCTTTGATCCATCATCTGTAATTAGCAACTCAAAGTGGGTAAAGGTTTGCGCTAGGATACTCTCAATTGCTTGAGCCACATACAGCTCACCATTGTAGACGGGCATTAAAACAGATACTAGAGGGCTAGCTGTCATTGACCTAAACCTAAACCTGTAACCAACTGGGCTCATTTAACCAACTGGGCTCATTTAACCAACTGGGCTCATTTAACCAACTGGGCTCATTTAACCAACTGGGCTCATTATAGAGTACTTGAATAGAGTACTTGAGTATTCAATTCGATCACGGCGATTCTCTAGGTGGACAAGACTTGAATAGAGTACAGGCTGCTAGTTTCCATCCTTTAAAGTTCCAGGGCCAAAGTGCAATCGCTTTTAAGGCAAAGAGCAGTGATGTATAGCGTTGGCCATCCTTAAACGCCCACCAGCCATATTTCAGCATAAACCGATGTTGAGACCTTGCCTCTGTCGTTGCCCGAAAGTCGCCATCCGCTTCAAATTGTCCCTGAATGCCTCGTCGTTGCCAGGCTCGCTCACAGGCCAACCGGACCTGTTGCATTTGTTGATCTCGCTTACGAGTTGTGATGGATCCCGGGTGAATCCGATAACGCAATACGGGCTCGGCGACGTTAGCTAATTGACCCATCTCCCCCAGTCGCAAACATAGATCGATATCAATACCAGCTACCATAGTCTCGTTGTAAAGCCCTATTTGATCAAAAGCTGAACGGTGAAACATCAAACAGGGATGATGCATTCCTCCCAAGCCCTTGAGCAGTTGCTCTTGAATACTCTGGTTGTCAAGTGGGAGATCAAACCGATTTTTGAACAAGCGACCTGCTTCATCCATTAACTGATAGGTGCCACCTACGCACACCACATCTGGATGTGAATCTAAAAAATCAACCTGTCGGATCAAACGATCCTTGAGGGCTATATCATCAGCATCCATGACAGCAATGTACTCACCTCGACAATAAGTGAAGATCAGATTGCGAGTTTTAGCAATGCCCTGATGTTCAGCAGCAATCACGACTAAACGAGAATCAGTAGCTGCTATCTGCTGCACAATGGCTAGAGAGCGGTCGGTAGATCCATCATCACCAATAACAATTTCGAAATCTGTGAACGTTTGGTGTTGTAGACTCTCTAGTGCAGCCCGAATAAAATGTTCTGAATTGTAAACCGCCAAGGCAACTGAGACACGTGGTTGAGAGGGAGTGACTAAGGCATCTGGCATCATGACTTCATGTAGGTCGGGGTAGGCTGGATAGAACAAACGCAGAGCATACTTCAATTTTGAAGATCTGAGTTGATCAAGCTGTGGAAAAACTGAGTTCCGTAAAAGCAATAAACATACTAAAGTTTATAGGGAGATTGGACTAGAGTCTACTCTTG
>CAYSWV010000043.1:0-33132 GCA_964434865.1 uncultured bacterium | reverse complement strand
TTTGAGGCACGACGCAGCGGAGAAATGGTTAGCCGGTTACGTGACATTCAAGAGATCAATCGATTGGTTTCTCAGATTGTCATTAATTTACCCCGCCAGTTTTTTATTGCAGCCATTTCATTAATCCTGATGCTGGTATACAGTTGGAAACTTACATTAGCAGCTTTGGGTGTAGCTGGAGCGATGTCTTTAACCACTTTGATCTTTTTGCCCACCTTACAACAAAAAATTCGCCGGGTCTTGATCACAGAAGCTGATAACCACGGCTTACTTGTTGAAATCTTTAAAGGAGCTTTAACGGTCAAAGTTACCACTGCACAACTGCAACTCTGGGATGAATATCAGAACCGCTTTGGTGTGTTAGCTAACATGCTCTTTAGTACTGTTCAAATTGGCATCATTAACACTACTTTTTCCAGCTTGGTCTCAACTGTAGGGGGAGTATCATTACTGTGGTTAGGCAGTTATCTAGTGATTAATCAGGAGTTAAGTATTGGCCAATTGTTAGCGTTTAAAAGTATGAACGATAATTTTTTGGTATTTATTGGAGGCGTTATTGGTTTTGTGAGTCAGTTTATTCGAGTCCGAGCCGCTAGCCAGCGCCTGAGTGAAGTTATTGATGCTACACCTGAAGTGCCAGCTGATGAGACGAAACCCCAGGTTGCACTTTCACCTCAGGCTGATGTTGTGTTTGAAAAAGTTAGCTTCCATTATCAGGGTCGTGTAGATCTGTTGAAAGACTTTTCAGTGGCTATCCCTGGTAGTCAAGTAACAGCTTTAATTGGTAAATCAGGCTGTGGCAAAAGTAGTCTAGCTAAGTTGATGACAGGCCTTTATCAACCTCAGTCAGGCTCCATTCGAATTGGTCTCTATAGCCTTGAAGATTTGGCCTTAGATAGTTTAAGATCCCAGGTGGTTATGGTTCCTCAAGATCCTCATCTTTGGAATCGCTCTATTATTGATAACTTTAAACTCGGTTATCCTCAAATCACATTTGAACAAATTGTCCATGCATGCCAGATTGTGGGAGCTGATGACTTTATTCGGACCCTTCCTGATAAGTATCAAACTATATTGGGAGAATTTGGTGCTAATTTGTCTGGAGGGCAGCGGCAACGGTTGATGTTAGCCCGAGCTATTGTCCACAATCCACCCATTTTGATTCTGGATGAAGCCACGGCTAATCTGGATCCAGTTAGTGAGTCACACCTTTTGACCCAGTTACTTGACTACCGTTCTACCATGACTACGGTATTAATCAGCCATCGTCCACAAGTGATTAATCGAGCTGATTGGGTGATTCTCTTAGATCAGGGACAGGTAGAATTACAAGGCGCTATTGATCATTTAAAGGTACAACCAGGCAGCCATTTAGATTTTTTGATGTCTTGATCAGGGTTGTTTGAATAATAGTTGTTTGAACGATGAAGCTAAAAAACTGCCCCAGACCCTGAAAGTGACCATGAAACGTTATGATCTGGGTGCTGCTTTGTCAGGCTAATGATAATGACAGGATCGGAGTCCCTTAAGCTATCACCGTGCAAGACCCTGCAAGGAACTGTTATCGTCCCTGGAGATAAGTCCATTTCACATCGAGCTTTGATGCTGGGATCGCTGGCTACTGGAGAGACGGTGATTCAGGGCTTATTAGTAGGTGATGATCCGATCAGTACGGCTACCTGTTTCCGGGCAATGGGGGCTCAGATTAGTGATCTAAATGACCAAGAAGTCCGGGTCCAAGGGATTGGGTTAGGCCAATTGCAAGAGCCACTTGATGTGTTAGAGGCTGGTAACTCAGGCACAACGATCCGTTTGATGTTAGGACTGCTAGCCTCCCATTCGGAACGATTCTTCTGTGTCACAGGTGATCAGTCCTTGCGATCTCGACCCATGAAGCGGGTAGTTGATCCTTTGAGGCAAATGGGGGCTCAGATTGGAGGGCGATCAGAAGGGAACTTTGCCCCACTAGCTATTCAAGGTCAAGTGTTGAAAGGGATCCACTATCACTCTCCCGTGGCCTCGGCTCAAGTGAAATCCTGTATTTTACTGGCAGGACTATCTGCTACAGGTGAAACTCTGGTAACTGAACCTGCACTATCTAGAGATCATTCAGAACGAATGTTACAGGCTTTTGGCGCCAAGGTGGAGACCGATCCCACTAGTCGGACCGTGTGCGTACGCTCAGGTGGCGATTTAGTAGGACAAGCGATCAGAGTTCCTGGAGATATTAGTTCTGCTGCGTTCTGGTTAGTGGCTGGATCGATTGTGCCTGAAGCCCATGTGTTAATTCAAAATGTCGGCCTCAATCCCACCCGGACTGGCATTTTAGAGGTCTTAACTGAAATGGGAGCTCAAATCACAATTGAAAACCAAAGAGATATTGCTGGAGAACCCTTAGGCGATCTTAGAGTTCAATCAGCCCCACTACGAGGAACCACCATTGGAGGAGAGTTAATCCCCCGCTTAATTGATGAGATCCCGATTCTAGCGGTGGCCGCTGCTTGTGCTTCAGGGCCTACTCGGATCTGTGATGCAGCTGAATTACGGGTTAAAGAAAGTGATCGCTTAGCTGCTATAGCTAAAGAACTCAGTAAGTTAGGTGTTCAACTCACTGAATACCCTGATGGTTTAGAGATCCAAGGCGGACACCCCTTACAAGGGGCCGAAGTTGAGAGTTATGAGGATCATCGAATTGCTATGAGCTTGGCTATTGCAGGCTTGAGGGCCAAAGGCCAAACTGTTGTCAAAGGAGCTGATTGTGTCAGGATCTCATACCCAACGTTTAGATCAACCTTAGAGGCTTTGATTCAAGCTCATTAAGTTAAACACTAGCCAAAGGCAGCAGCAAAAAAGTCAACCGCCTCTTTAAGAGCGACTAGAAAAGCATCCACATCAGCTTGAGTGTTATAAAGATACACACTAGCTCTAGCTGTTGATTGCACCTTTAAATAACGGTGAAGGGGTTGAGTGCAATGGTGGCCTGCCCGGATCGCAATCCCAGCTTCATCCAAAATAGTGGATAGATCATGAGGATGAATCGCCTCAGCTGAGAAACTCACCAGCCCCGCTCGTTGATCAGGCCCATACACGGTAATACCGGGGATCTGCCGAATACCCTCCAGTAAATAAGTGACTAATTGATCCTCATGCTGATGAATCCGATCCAGTCCAATTTGAGTTAAATAATCAACAGCTGCTCCTAGTCCAACTGCTTGTGCAATCGCTGGGGTACCGGCTTCAAATTTTTGGGGCACATCCGCATAAGTGGCTTGGTCTAAATACACATCAGCAATCATCTCGCCACCCCCCAAAAATGGAGGCATGGATCGAAGTAAATCTAGCTTGCCATAGAGACAACCAATGCCGGTGGGCCCACACATTTTGTGACTTGAAAATGCCAGCCAGTCGCAATTGAGAGCCTTCACATCAACAGGTAAATGTGGCACACTCTGACAAGCATCCAGTAACACTTTGGCACCGTAATGATGGGCCAAGCGAATGATCTCTTCAGCTGGATTAATACATCCCAACATATTAGAAACATGAGCCACTGCCACCAGTCGGGTCCGATCGTTAAGTAAAGAGCGGTAATGATCAAGATCAAACGTCTGTTGAGGTGTCAGTTCCACAAACTTAAGTTGGGCACCCGTCCGCTGGGCTATTAACTGCCAGGGAATCAGATTACTATGATGTTCCATGACAGAGAGAATGATCTCATCACCCGGTTGCAGAGTGGCTAACCCCCAGCTATAGGCCACCAAATTGATCGCTTCACTAGCATTCCGAGTAAAGATAATCTCAGCATGATCAGCATTAATGAACTCTGCTACTTTCTGACGAGCTGACTCATAAGCATCTGTGGCTTCATTGCTGAGGGTATGGACGCCCCGATGAACATTGGCATTTGAGGTGTCGTAGTAGTGCTCGATTGCCTCTAAAACAGCTTGAGGTTTTTGGGATGTAGCAGCATTATCTAAGTACACCAATGGTTGATCATGGACTTGGCGGTGCAAGATGGGAAAATCTCCCTTAACTTGGTCAGCCAGATCAAGATTTAGTGTATGTGTGGGAGAGATGGGCGTCACAGTCATGCTTGCGATCAATCCTAGTACTAGACCCTACGATTTCAGTATGGCATCAGATGAGCAGAGTGGTAGGATCCCGCCAGATTCAACACTAACCCTATCCAGCTTAAGCGATGTTAAGGATCTCAACCCATCCACCACCCTCTACACTGTAAATATTGAACATCCCAGCACTGGGCTTATTGCAAGAGGTTGGATAACATATGACAACACTGCCATCAGCATCAGCTCCTTTGTATAATCATCCCCTACCCTTGATTGAACAATGGTTAGAGGAGCAGGGGTGCACTCGAGATTCTGAAGATGTTGAGCAATGGTTTTGTAAGCGAGATCAATGGTCTGCTCGATTACGCCTTGAAGAAACCACCATTTGGGTCCGCTACACCTACGAAGATGGCAACACTAAAACCTTAACGTTTCCTTATTCCCTCAGTCGGGCTGATATTGAACAGGCTATTTTTGAGTCCTAAGCCTGTATTTTCAGATGGCGTCTTTAGGTTCGCATCTTTAGGGTCGCATCTTTAGATCTATCAATACCAACAGTTATGGTTAATCTGTTCTCCTCGAAAGGCAATTGAGTAAGTATATGCAGATCCATCGAATTCCAGTATTAACTGATAACTATGTTTTCCTCCTACATGACTCAGTCACTGGGACAGCAGCTGTTGTTGATCCCGCTGTAGCTGAGCCTGTGTTGAAGCGACTGGAACAGTTACAGGCCAAGCTGGTAGCCATCTTGAATACCCATCATCATGGTGATCATGTTGGGGGCAATACCACACTACTTCAACACTTTCCTCAGGCTCAAGTTTATGGGGGTCGTCAAGATCAAGGACGCATTCCTGGCCAGACAGTAGCTCTAAACGCTGGAGATAGCTTCACATTTGCAGATCAAACGGCCCACATTTTATTTGTCCCAGGTCATACTCGAGCCCATATCGCTTACTTTTTCCCCAAGTCTGGTGATCTGTTTTGTGGCGATACTCTATTTGCGGGGGGGTGTGGACGCCTATTTGAAGGGACCCCAGCTCAAATGGTCAATTCACTCACACAGTTAAGAGATTTGCCGGATACTACGCAGGTTTGGTGTGCTCATGAATATACTGAAAAGAACCTCAAATTTGCGGTTACTGTTGATCCAAACAACCCCGTTTTGCAGCAGCGTCTAATCGACGTTCAACAGGCTCGTAAACAAGGCCTAGCTACGGTTCCGTCTCAAATTGGCTTAGAAAAGCAGACTAATCCGTTTCTACGTTGGGATCAGCCTGCTCTTCAAACCTCTGCCCAACATGAGAATCCAGTTCGAGTCTTTGCCCGAATTCGAGGAAAACGGGATCTCTTTTGAGTCTAATCATTCAGCATCTGGTTATGCCTAAACATCAACTTAGAGATCTAACCACGTTGCGGTATCACACCATGGCTTTACGAGTGGCTCTGGTTGTGGGATCGATTTTATTTATGATTAATCATGGTCAGGCTCTGATGGCAGGACGGATGACTCGTACAAGATGGTTCTCTGGACTTCTTACCTATTGTGCCTTACCTGGTTAGTCTGCATGGTCAGTTGCAGGGATCTAAACCCGATCCTAGCTAGGTGATCTGACTTAGCCTGCAATTAAATAATGGCACTGAGCAACGCTTGTTGTACCTGATTGACCCTGAGTGGTTTGGTGATGTAGTCGTTCATCCCTGCTTGCAAACAAATCTCTCGATCATCGGACATTGTGTTAGCGGTCATAGCGATAATCCAGGGTTTTAACCGGCTTGATCCCCTTTGTCGGATCACTTGAGTGGCCATCAACCCATCCATTTCTGGCATTTGGACATCCATCAGAATAATGTCATAGGGGGTCTGTTCTACTGCAGAAACGGCCTCAAGGCCATTGTTAACAATATCAGCGTCATAACCTAATCGGCTTAGCATCAGGGCCGCGACTTTTTGGTTGACTCGATGATCTTCAACAATCAAGATACGCAGTGGCTTTTCCTGAGCTAAAGTCTGATTGATGGGACGGTTGGGATCAACATGAGTTAATAGGCATAACTGACCAGAATTTGCAGGGGTTTGACTCTGAATCGTGAAGTGAAAAGTTGAACCTACAGACTCCTGACTGTCTACCCAAATCTGTCCCCCCATCAGCTCGACTAGTTGCTTACTAATGGTTAAGCCTAAGCCCGAGCCTCCATATTCACGAGTAATCGATAAATCCAGCTGTTGAAAAGCCTGAAATAAATGGGCCATTCGATCTGGTGAGATGCCTATCCCTGTATCTCTCACTGAATACTGAATTTCATGCACCGCTCCACTCCCTGACTGCTGATCCTTTCCCTCCTGATCTAGGCGTTGAGCTGATACTTGAATTTCAATCTCACCCTCATGAGTAAATTTCAATGCATTACCCACCAAATTGATCAACACTTGGCGGAGACGAGTCTGGTCAGCCCACAGCGTTAATGGCACGTCTGGTTGAATTGAGTAGTAAAGATCAAGTCCTTTTAAGTTAGCTTGGGTTTTAAATAAGTTCATGATGACTTCTAATGTGTCTTGAGTGGCTAGGGGTTGAATATCAAGATCAAGTAGCCCAGCTTCAATTTTAGACAGATCCAAAATATCATTGATTAAGCTTAATAATGCATCACTACTAGAGGCAATGATGGATACCCACTCCTGTTGTTGGGGGGTTAAAGCAGTATCTTGCAGTAAATTACTAAAGCCAATAATCGCATTCAAGGGGGTACGGATCTCATGGCTCATGGTGGCTAGGAAGGTTGATTTAGCTCGATTGGCTGTTTCAGCAGCTTCTTTGGCTAGCCGTAATTGGGTTTCATATTCATAGCGGTGGGTAATATCTACTACCACTCCAATGACATGCTGAGGTTTACCCTCTACTGTTGATAGGACTCGACCTTTAAGCAAGACATGTCGATCAGGGGGTTGAGCTAATCGGTGTTCGATTTCAAATTCTGATTGGGTATAGATACTTTGTTGCAATTGAGTTTGAACTCGCTCTCGATCCTCAGGATGAACTAGCATAGTGGCCAGATCTTGAGAAATAAACCACTGATCGGCCTGCCAACCCGTTTCAGTAATCCGACCCAAGCACTGGGCCAACCCCAACGTCAGATCAATATCCCAGCAAACAATCTGAGCTGATTCTAGCGCTAGCCGTAACCGAGCTTCACTGTCTTGCAAGGCTTCTTCAGCTAGCTTAGGTGCGGTCACATCTAAACAACTCCCCACAATACCAATCACATTACCCTCAGGATCATAGAAGGGGCTAATCGCTGTGTGGTACCAGCGAGCTTCACCAGTGGGAGATGGGATCAATTGATTATGGATTTCTTCGGGTTGGCCTGTTTCCATCACTCGTTGATTCACTGTTGTCAGCGCTTGTAAGTCTTCTGGAGTCAGGTTGTAGTCCAACTCAGTCTGGCCAATTAGATCGGCAGGTGTCACGCCATGAATATCGGCACCAGGCTGATTAATTAAGATAAATTGGTGGTGACGATCGCGTACAAATATCGAGGTAGGAACAGCATCAATCACTTGTTCAAAAAAGTTGCGTTGTCGTTCAATTTCTAATTCAGCTTGCTTACGCAGAGTTATGTCTCGAATAATCAACACAGCTTCTTGATTTCCACAAGGTACAACACGAATTTCTTCAAATACTGCTGCTGCTCCACGATTAATTGATTGCTCAAAGACCTGAATCTGACCAGTCGTTAAGGCTTGTTCTAGATAGTAGTGTTGCTTCTCCAGCTCAATTAATGAGTCATTTAAAGGCTGACCGACTGGATCTATCTCAATCCCAGCGATTAGCCAATCAGGTTGATCAAGAGTAGGAAAGTAGCTCAAAACCTGTCTCTTTTGATTGACCCGATAAATCAAATCAGGTATAGATTCTAAGATGATTCGATTTTGCTGCTCACTTTGCTTTAAGTCACTGGCCATTTGACATCGATGAATCAGTCCGGCAATCATATCGCCAACTAGCTGCAACGATGAAATTACCTCAGGATCCCAGGTGCGCTTTTGTTTTACACTATCAAACCCAAGCCAGCCCATAAACTGACCTTGAAAAGCGAGAGGTACATTCACCATAGATTGAATCGATTCACGTAAAAACTCGGCTTTCTCAGCCTCAGCCTCAGGTGGTAGATCAGCAATAGATGAGATATGGACAACTTCTAAATGGTGGAGGTGTGAGACTATCCACGGGAAGTGATCTAGGGGAATAGATTGTAGGTTTTTCTGTTGCTTGGTAACACCTACTGCACACCATTCATGGGTTTGGCTAAACGTCTTGCTATCAGAGGATAGCTGAAATAAATAGCATCGATCAACTTGGGCAAATTCACCTAACTGTTGCAGTGCGGTATGAATACCAGCATCAATCGTGGCTACCTCCTGGTTAATGAACTGGGTTGATAAGTGGGCCACTAGAGCATTGAGATCAGCAAGGTATTGAAGTTCAAGAGTTCGCTCCGCTACCTGCTGTTCTAGATGGGTAACGGTTGCCTTCAGCTGCTGAGCCATGGTGTTGAAAGAGTTAGCTAGTTCTCCAATTTCGTCTCCACGGCTGAGATGAATGCTCTGATCCCACTCTCCTTGGGTCATCGTTTTAGCAACAGCATTACATTTGAGAATCGGTTGAGTTACTGATCGAGTGATCCAGATCCCTACTCCTGCTGCCGCTAATCCAGTCATAATTAAAAAGCCTAGGGTCATATAATTAGGTGCCCCCACTGGCTCTGTAAAACTAGCTTTAGGCGCTACCACTACGATGTACCATAGGAGGCCATAGGGATCTTGAAAGGACTCAATCTGAAGCAAAAAAGGTTGATGATCGAAATGGAATTGATACGCTTGATCGGCTATCTCAGGCGCTAGTATAGGCACCATCGATTTTAATGATTGACCCGCTGCTGCGATGATCCGATCTGGGCTGTGCTCAGGTTGAAGTTGTTCCAGGATTGTGGTATTAGACGTTTCCCTGACTTCAAAAGCAGGACCGGTGGAAGTTGCTACTAAAGATCCAGCTGGATCTAACACAAACACACGGGTCATGGGATTGAGCTCAAGTGTTTGCAGAAATTGGCTAATGTCCATCAAGCTCAAAGTGACCGTAAAGACTGCTTCTACTGCATTAGTCGTCTGAAAAATGGGGTAGAAAGCCGTTAGTCCTAATAGGGGATCCTGACCTATCTGCACAATGGGGCTCCAGCCTGGCTGTTGTGATTGAAGCGCTTGTTGATACCAGAGCTGCTCTTGGATTGAAGCAGACCGGTTCACCGCCACCAAGCTTGAGGGATCATCTAGAGCATATAGGTTTAATTGATCAGGCTCATTTGGATCAATACTGCCTTTGAGTGGACGATGATCTGAACCCCAACGCATAAAAGTTCGCAGTGTGCCATCCGGCTTGCTTAACGAGAGCGAGGAAACGGTAGAAAATTGATTAAATGAAGTCAAGAGTGACTGTTCAACTTGGGTCAAGTTCTTGAGATCTAATCCACCCACCCGAACTGATTCAGCAAGATAACGATTGATTTGGTGTGGTGTTTCCAAGTAGTCCGTTAGATAGAGTGTAATACTATGGCCCAATTCTGAAATTACGGATCGGGTTAAACTATCAACTGTTTTGCGCCCCACATGCTGGGAGACGAAACCGACGACACCCACTGTAGCAAGGATAAGACCGATAAAAGGCAAGCTTAGTGCGGATTGAAGTGACTTCTTTGGATTCAGCAACTGCACCCAATGATGATAGTTTGTCCACAGATATGCCAATGATCTCATAGAGGCCAATTTAGTATCAAAAGTTACAAACGAACTAATCTTCCTTATTATCAAGGCTAGTGGTGCCTTTACCCCAAGCGAGCCTGGCGCCAAGGTATTGCCCTAAAACTAGATACTGTCTAGACGTATTACCTCCGCTTAACTTACAACAAGTTTCTGTAAAGATCTAGTCCTTGACACGAGATAAAACTGAGATAGAGTTGCCCATCTAACTTGCTCTTCAGGACTGTAGATTCATCTGCTAGTGCCCTCAACAAGACTTAGTGATTGGCTAAAAACAGTAATCTCAAATTTTCCAGCTACTCTACTTGCACCTTTGAATTTAAGATCTGTCTACTCTGGTGTCTTGGTTGAGCGACTTATTTTAAGTTCAATCTGAATGTCTTGTGCAGTGATTTACGATCGGCTTATCAGCTAAGACAGTTGAGCTTCACGTGTCAATTCATGATCTGAACTTTAAAAAATAGATAAACGAGTAAACTTTTGTGCGATTCTAGTAGAGGAGCCTGAAGTAAGGAAGTAGCCAGTTTAAGATAATGGTCAGGTTTAGATGGGGCCACAATCATGACCCAGATCCAGGCAGCCTGGCTGCAGCACCATTCCGATCTCCATGGACTTCCTGAAACAGCTTTAGAGGCTCTAGTTGAGATATTAGACGACCAAACTGTATTAGCTGATCATGTTTTGGGCCGGGAAGGGTGTCCCATCGATCAGTTCATGATCTTGTGGGAAGGCCGCTTAGAAAGCTACTGTCATCAACCCAGTACCCAAACCTGGGCCACTAGTCTACTGCCTGGAGCTGTCATCTACCTTGAGGAGTTATTGACCGAGCAAGTTGCCCATTGCACCATCCTAACTTTAACTGATGTGAAGTTGAAAGTTGTTTCAGTTGAGTTGTTTCGGCAATGGTTGCAACAGTTTCCAGCAGTGATGTCACGGTTATCCCAACAACGCCATCCAACAGTGATCAGTCTGGCTGCACAATTGAATTACGAACAAGACCGCCAAGCCGCGCTGCTACCTTATCGGGTGCCCAAAGTGGAGCGGGGTATTGTTGGAACGAGCACTTATGCTGTACGGTTGCGCCAAGCGATTAAACAGGCAGCCAGTGATCGAGGATCGGTGCTGGTTTTTGGAGAACCTGGATTAGAAAAAGATAATTGTTGTGCCTTGATTCACTTTAGTTCTGCCGAGCGACGAGAACCCCTAATCAAGATTAACTGTCGTCAATTACAAGCCAGCGGAGCTGATCTGTTTGGTCGTCTAGGTGGTAAGCCTGGCCTCTTAGAATGGCTCGGATCAGGAACTCTGATTCTCAATAATATTCAAGAGTTACCTCAAGGACTCAAGCCTAAAGTACTCCAACTCCTGGAAACTGGCACCTACACCCCCATTCCTAGATCAATTGATGACGGTGCTGTTACCCCCAAGCCTTGTTCAGCTCGGATGATGATGATTTCAGAACGATCGATACCTGAGCTTACCTCGGATTTAGTAGCCCATAAGATTAAAGTGCCACCCTTACGAGTTCGAAAAGCAGATATTAAAATTCAAACCGAGTATTACCTCAACTTGTACACCCGATCTCGGAATATACCCAGGCCAGCTTTAACACTAGAGGCACTTAGACGGTTACAAAGCTATGATTTTCCAGGTAATTTGCGGGAACTCCGAAGTTTAGTGGAGCGTGCTGTCCTTCAAGTTGGTGATTGTTCAGAGCTGACAGAAGAAGTGCTATGGGCCTCAACTCAACGTAAAGATCGCTTATTTCGATTTAATTTGCTCAATGCCTACCCTAGCTTGCGCCGCTTTTTAAGAAGTACCTGGTGGCCTGATTGGATCAACTATGGTCTGGTCGCTCCATTATTTGCAGTGGTGGTGGCCTTACTATTCTGGGGACCCCAAACCCGAGATGCCAATGTGGGGTTGAACTTATTCTGGGCTTGGTGGTGGCCTGTCATCTTGATCCTTTTCCCCTTTTTGGGTCGGATCTGGTGTGCTGTGTGCCCATTCATGATCTATGGCGATATGGTGCAAAAGCTGTCCTTAAAGTTAGTACCTCGCTCACTTTACCGATGGCCCAGGCCCCTAGCTGATCAATGGGGAGGTTGGTTTTTGGTCGGTTTATTCGCACTGATCTTCTTGTGGGAAGAGTTGTGGGATTTGCAAAATACAGCTTATCTCTCGGCCTGGTTATTGCTGTTGATTACAGGTGGGGCTGTGATTGGTTCTGTGATCTATGAACGGCGGTTTTGGTGTCGCTACTTGTGCCCCATTGGAGGAATGAATGGGCTTTATGCCAAGCTCTCTATTACAGAACTCAGAGCACAACGTGGGACCTGCTCGGCAGAATGCTCCACTTACCAATGTTATAAGGGAGGACCTGAGAAAGGGGAAGGCCAAGCTTCTGATGGCTGCCCACTCTATTCTCATCCAGCCCAACTTCATGATAATAAAGACTGTGTGTTGTGCATGACCTGCCTCAAAGCCTGTCCCCATCGATCGGTTGAGCTTAACTTGCGGCCTCCAGCTATTGATTTGTGGACAACCCATCAACCCCAAGCCTCAGAAGTCGCATTACTCTTGCTGTTACTGGGAGGTGTCTATCTTCATCGTCTTCCAGATATTCAAGATCGCTGGTCGTTGGCGCTTAGTCTAGATCGGTTTTGGACTCATGCGGGGGTTTCCGTTTTGACTTTGATGCTGCCTGCATTGATCCCTTGGGGCGCTTATCAGCTGTATCAGTGGCAGTGTCACCGCGATTTGACTAAACCCAAACCCTTTCTAGAGCTAGTGTATGGCTATCTTCCCCTGATCTTGGGAGGCACCTTAGCACATTATTTACAGTTGGGCTTAGTTGAAGCTGGGCAAGTGTTACCAGTGACCTGGGCCACCCTAGGGATGTCGGGGACTCATTTACCTGTTGTGATTGCTGATCAATCCGTTATTACCTTTCTCCAAGGGGTCACCCTGTTGCTGGCGGGATTCCTCAGTGTGATCTTGACTCAGCAAATGGCCAAACAACCTTTACGCATCCTTTGGCCTCAATCGGTTGGGATTGGATTCATCGGGTTTACACTCTGGATACTTACTATAAAATAGGCTAGTCTCTCCAGGTCTGAAATGACTGGTTTTGAAGTTTGGGTAAAGATTGAGTCACAGCATAAAGATTACGAAAATATTTTCGGTTGTGATGATAAGTTAACGGGACATTTTGGGTTAACTAGGTAAGGGGAATTAAAGGTCAAGGCCTTGAAACTCTGATGGCAGCTGACTGAAGGATCATCAGAGTGACTTAAATTATTCTCTGCCATCAACCCAAGCAAGATTCACCTGAAAGCTCTAAACGGCGAGTTTTCACTGTTTTTGCCTGACTTTCACTTTTATCTTTTTGCTGTTTACTATTTGCTGTATCTGTAGTGCTTAGCTATGTCTTCTACTCCAAAATTTGCAGGCAAGTCTTTGGCTTCAGTTGGACTATCTTTATCGCTGGGTCTACTGGTTTGTGCTTGTAGTGGATCAAGCTCTATTGAGTCTATTTCTACTTTAGAGCCTGATTCGGATTCTGGTATTGAAACTATTGCAGATGAATCTAGTGTATTGTTGCTGGCTGATGATGTCATACCTGCTATTGAAAGTTTTACCTTAATTAATGTCTACAACAACACTCCACAAGCGGGCTATGAGAACCTAACCGGGCCTACAACGGTTGCTTTGATGAGAAAGCAATTACCGACTTTCAATTTAGTAGCTAATACTAACACTTCAGTGAGTGCTGTTCGCTTTGATGTAAATGAATCGACTTGGGCTAATGTGGATCCCATAGCTCCGTTTGCCCTGGGACCTGAGCAAGATGGAAACTTCCAGGCTGCTAACTTGCTGCAAGGTCATCATCTGATTATCGCCACTCCTTTGGATGGATCGGGCCAAGCCTTAGCCCCATCGGTATTACCCCTGACGATTACTGATAAAACTCAAGCCTTGACTCCTAAGATTTTTGGCTTTTCCCTAGTGGAGACTACCACTGGACAGATTGTGCCTGACTATACTTTATTGAATGGATCAGTTGAGTTAACAATTGAACAGCTGATGTCTGCTAACTTGGATTTGGTGGCTCAAGCTAGTACTGATGTCACTCGAGTTGAGCTGGCAATCAACGGGATCCCTTTTAAAGTTGATGATAACGCGCCCTTTAGTGTGCTCTCAGATAGTGGACCCATTCCTGATGTTCAAGCTGGGTCGGTTGTTGTGACTGCGACTCCATTTAATGCAGTTGGTCAGGCCGGAAGTCCAGTTTCACTAACTGTCAACCTTAATGCTACTGAGGTTGAAATGCAACGGGCATCAGCCACCACTCAACGGTTGAGTTACTGTGAGGAGCGTCCTTTGTTATGTTTATTGTTAGCTATCATCCTGGTTGGTCTGGCCACTGATGTAGCTGCTCCTACGCCAACCCCAACTCCAGTTCCTACTCTGGCTGCCACGCTACTCTGGAGTGATAGCTTTGAAGGTAACTATATGAATGAGGAGGATGAGGACGATTGGACTGGTGGTGGTGTTTATCACTGGTGCTGTGACGGTAAGTTTGCTGGCTACAACCCGGTCAACCCTACAGGTAACTACTGGGCTGTTGTGGACTCTGGTGATGGAGGTGTGACAGCCGTAGATGGTAATCGTATGTATAAAGGGGTGGCCCAACAGTCTAGTAATGAAACGATCCGAGCTTATCCGGTGCTGCATCTAGATGAATATCTGGGACAGCCCTACACCAAGCCTATTGTCAACACCTTCTACACCTGGGCCGAGTATGGTGACAATCGTTGGGACCATTTTGCGACTTATGCCAATGTTGATCCAGACCAATCTACCCATTGGGGGGCTTACACCTTTACCCTCAATCACGGCAAATTTGAATTTGGACATGTGAACCGGACCTATCTACCCAATCCCCTCAATCCCAGCGGTGTATTTGGCGAGGCGTTTTATCCTGAAGGACGGTGGGTAAAGATGACCCTCTATATTGATCCTAACTATGGGAGTGATGGGTTAATCTATGCCTGGGTGGATGGTCATCCTTATATCTATGGTCAGGGAGGACGACTAACCCACGGAGGAGATGCAGTGACTCGGTTCCACTGGGGTTTGTATGGTGGGGGCGACATGACTGGCACCATTTATCAAGATGACATCAAGCTCTGGGGAATGGAGGATCCGATTCAATTTAGTACGATCGATGGTAAGCTAATTGCACCAGAACCTATCTTTGAATAAAGAATATACTTGGATTAGCTTGAGACTGCTTTGAAACACCAAAGAAACACCAAGGTCTTCAAAATAGCTGTTTCAATACCGTTAAGATTAGCCCATTCACACCCCATAGCTCGAAACAGGTAGCAGTTGTAAGGATCTGCTCATTCCACCAGTTTGCTTGATCAGCTCTATAAGCTAATATGGCCAACCCTGAGCTGGTAACCACCACTATTCCTACAGCCCGTCGCCGTTCCTGGGGCTATATTCTGGGGCATAATCTTGTTCTGAATCCATAGGCTTTGAATAAGTTCAGATTGCTCCTGCAACACAAGTTTACCCATAGCTCGCCAAAGTGCTGTAATCGTCCGGGTTGTGGTCGTTTTCCCAGTCGCCTGGAGTAAACGTTGGATCTGTTGTTTCAACCCTACTGTAGTAATTCCGCAGATTGTTGGACCAAATCCTCAATGAGTAAATAACAATGACCTTGATCAGTGGCTGTCAGTAACGCAAACGTTAACCCTGCTTGCAATCGCTGATCACTATCTGCCGGAACTCCCAAATTTTGGGCAGTCTGATCCGCTGTGCGAAAGTCTATCCCCCAAATATCTTCAGCTAATCGATAAGGATTATTCTGAACGGTTGAAATGGCCTGATCTTTGTAGGTTTTGTAGATTTTGACAGCATGAGTGGTATTGACCCCAGGACATTTACTCGGGATCTCTTTAAGAATTTTAAATATCGTTCAGATCTGCGGTTAAGATTTCTATAGTTGAAAAGCACCCTGATAGCTAATCCTGATAGCTAATAATGAAGCTTAGCTGGATGATCAATTCTATCTTCAGAGAATGGGTTCAATAGAGCTACCACTTTGACACCTGTTTACCATTCTGGCATCTACCTGCTATCTGAATCTTTGCTATCTCAAGAATTGCGGGGCATGGATTTGAACCATGGACCTTCGGGTTATGAGCCCGACGAGCTACCAGACTGCTCTACCCCGCGTTGATTTGCAACTTACCAAGCATAACGCAAGAATTTAGGAAAGGCAACCCTCAGTGGGAGCAATTGGATTGAAACTTCTAGACGCTTGAGCTGTGCTTTTATGATCAGGGTCTGGATCCTATTTCTGTAACTCCATCCTATTTATGCACCCCCACTATTAACTTAGGTCGAAGGGTTCAATAGCTACTTGCAAGCCACTTCAGAGGAGTTGAATAGGGAGGGGATCATCTAGTTTATCGACTTTTTACGATTCTCAACTGATCATGTCAAGGCTGATATATGAAGTTTCCCCTGCGGTTTTATCTACTAGCTTGGTTCTATCTGATAGTATCGCAACAGCACCCTGTCTAAACGAATATTCGAAACGTATTCACTATCTAAGGCTTAAAGTTGCCTACTTGATCAATAATAGAGACCTGCCTAAGAAAATTAGGAGAATCGTTGTGGCTGATCTGACCCCTGAAGACCTAAAGTCAATGCCATTATTTGAGGGATTCAATTCGTCCGTCTTAGAATCTCTAACTCAATATATGTCGGTGCGAACCCATCCTGTCAATCAAGCGATCCTACTCCAGAATGATTGGGGGAATGCGGTCTACTTTGTGATCAACGGTTGGGTCAAAATCCGGACACATGACTTAGAAGGTCGTGAAATCACCCTGACCATTCTAGGTCCTGGAGAAGTGTTTGGTGAAATGGCCGCTCTAGATGAGGTCCCTCGATCAACTGATGTGATGGCTCTAACTCAGACTACTGTGTCCTGTTTACCGGCTCAACACTTTACCAAGTTTTTAGAAACAGATGCTCTGGCTGGGATTCGACTGTCTCAGCTAATGTCAAGACGATTACGTCAGATCAACCGTCGCCTGCAACTTCGTGAGGCCAGTAGTACCTCTCGGGTCGCTGATATCTTGATTTTCTTAGCCGAGTCCCGTGGTATTGTGGGTCGCTCAGGGGTTGAGATTCCGAACTTGCCCCATCGTGAGTTAAGTAGCTTGAGTGGATTAGCTCGTGAAACGGTGACCCGGGTCTTATCTAAATTAGAAAAAGAAGGCTTGATCTCAAGAGGAAGTGAAATTTTGCGTATTCCTGATCTAGATGCGTTAGAACGACTAATCTTATAGACTAGCTCCTAGATTGCCGTTCAGACTTGATCGAAGAGTCCTATGTCAGGCTACAGTAAAACAAAGCATTGTGTAGAAACATGAATAGACTATTGCAGCAGTATATTATTCCCGCCCTGGTCTTGTTGGTGTTTTTGTTCACCTTAGTTGTGGTCAGTGCTCGCTCCTTTATTCCTAATGACTTAGCTCAACCAGCCCCCATTGAATCTGTTTCTAGTGAGCAGCCTGCCTCGTAGTTTTAGGGTGAATCCTGATGCTACCTGAAGGATATTCTTGGTACTTGGGCTTACCTCAGGATCGAGATCATCTTCAACGATGGTTAAAGTTATCCTATCAGGAGGCCTTCCCTCAACAGGATAGTTGGGATCATCTAGAAGCTACAGTTAAGCAGTTGTACGATCCTCCAGCGACTCCCTGTTGGTGGATTATGGCTCAGCAATTACGAGTCGGATGTATTTGGCTAGGGCCTTCAACTAATCAAGTGACGAGTCAACGCACTGGTTATATCTTTCTGCTTAGAGTTGCTCCTGAGTATAGGCGTCAAGGATTAGGTCGATCACTAGTCCAAAAAGGAGAAACATGGGCTATGGATGCGGGCTTAGAAGGACTCCAGCTTCATATGTTTATTCAAAATAATGCAGCACTCCAGCTCTATACTCACATGGGATTTGCGGTACAAGGCTACTGGCTAACTAAAGATTGGGAAAGCCATTTGAGGGATACCCGGTCTAATCAGACCTAGCCCCTGGTTTGAAGTGGCTCACTGAGTTTCAAGATGAGATGATCAAGTCTAGAAACAGCTAACCTGAGATCACGCTGAGGATCCTGAAGTTGTGTATGATTGGGAGCACGTGATTGTTACTTGGCTGGGTTTGAGTCATCGTGAGCTTAAGTCGCTCCTATCAGCGGTTAAGTCCCCATGTGAAGCCTCATTTAGGTGTGATTGGGATTGCTATGGCCTGCACCTTTGGGTTTGTCCTAACCATGCCCACCTTAGCTTACTTGGTTGAACAACTGGCTCAGTCCATTGGAGCTGGTGATCTCGAAGCCATTATTCAGCTCGCCCTCATTGGCATGATTTTTTTTGTTATCCGAGGCGCTTTTCAATATGGTCAGGATGCGCTGATGGCCAAGGCCGCTTTGCAAATTGTCTTGGAGTTACGGCAAAAAGTTTATACTCACCTCCAAACCCTAGATCTGGATTATTTCAATAGTAGTCGCACCGGAGATCTGTCCTATCGTCTTACTGCTGATGTGGATCGAATTGGTGAGGTGGTTCATAAATTTTTTCATCAGTTTATTCCCAGCGTTTTAACCATTGTGGCAGTTGTCGGCTACATGGTGTATCTGAATGGAACTCTCACTTTGGCCACCCTGTTCATGGCGCCTTTGATGGGGCTACTGATCAGCTGGTTTGGTGAGCGACTCCTGACCCAATCACGGATTTCTCAAGAACGCATTTCAGATTTAGCTTCCTTATTGACTGAGGTCTTTAGTAGTATCAATTTGATTCGAGCTTTTGCCGCTGAAGAGTATGAGGTGAAGCGCTTTCGAGCGGCTGCTGAAGAAAATCGCTATGCTAGGTTTAGAACAGAACATGTTAAGGCCATTCAAAATCCAGTTGTGGGCTTTTTGTATGCCATGAGTGTGTTGCTTGTGTTTCTACTTGGGGGTTGGCAAATTAGCCAAGGAGAGTTGTCAGGCTCTCAATTTTTAGGCTTCGTCACTGGAATTGCTATTCTCATTGATCCTATCGTTTTAATCACCAATAACTACAGTGATCTGAAAGCAGGTGAAGCCTCACTTGATCGTATTTTTCAACTGATGGATGTGCATCCGGTTGTGTTTGATTATCCTAATGCGGTACCGATGTCATCGATTCAAGGCTATGTTGAATTTGAAAACGTTAGCTTTAGCTATCAACCCCATCATCTAGTGCTGCAATCAGTTGACTTGATGGCCAAACCAGGGGAGGTGATTGCGTTAGTGGGATCTTCTGGAGCAGGGAAGTCCACGTTGGTGAGTTTGATTCCACGATTTCATGATCCAGACGCGGGTCGGGTTTTGATTGACGGCATTGATATTAAGACCGTGACATTGCGAAGTTTACGTCGTCAAATTGGTATTGTCCCTCAAGATGTCACCTTGTTTTCAGGAACTATTGCTAGCAATATTGCTTACGGCCAAGATCAGCCTGATTTAGAGGCCATCCATCAAGCGGCCGAAGTTGCCAATGCTCATGAGTTTATTAGCCAGTTACCTGATGGCTATGGGGCCTGGATTGGTGAGCGGGGCGTCAATTTGTCAGGGGGGCAACGCCAACGTTTAGCGATTGCTAGAGCGGTTCTGTTAAAACCTAAGATTTTGATCTTAGACGAGGCGACCTCAGCTTTGGATAACGAATCCGAGGCTTTAGTTCAGGAGGCTTTAGATCGGATTATGCAACAATGTACTGTGTTTGTGATTGCCCATCGGCTCTCAACGGTCCGAACAGCTGATCGGATTGCTGTTTTGGAAAAAGGCCGGATTGTTGAAGTCGGTAACCATCACGATCTGCTAGCTCAGCATGGTCGATATGCCCAATTCCACTTGCGTCAATTTCGTAACTAGAGTGTCCTATCGTTTTGATCTGGTCTTGTCTTTGTGAGCTCACTCTATGGCTTCTACATCAGATATCTCCAACACCTATCAACCAACCTTTTCAATTCGGGTTAAGCTGTATGCTATTTATCAAGAGGTCATCGGTCAGACTGAACTTACACTTGAAATTACCTCAGGAACCACGGTAGACGATCTTTGTGATCGCCTGAGTCAAGACTATCCAGCCTTAGTCCCCTGGAAATCTCAAACGCGCTATGGTGTCAATTTCCAGTTTGTCAGGGGAGATACACCGCTTAATCCTGACGATGAGGTGGTTTTTATTCCTCCAGTCAGTGGCGGCTAAGTACAAAGTCTGCGATGATATTTGAGTTCCTGAATAATCCTAATATACAGCTTCGGTATATACAGCTTCGGTCTACCATTTAACCGATTTCATGGTTTAAATCACCAGGCTAGCTAATCCTAGCGGCTGAATTCCCTCAGGGCCAGTAGCAAATCGATAAGGATAGACTTCAACCCCCTGGGCCACAGCCTCTCGTAGCAGCGATCCGTAGGTGGGATCTTTGGCATCACCTGGACTAAATTCAGTACAATCCGATCGATGGATGAAGTAAATCATGATCGCTCGATGTTGCTGATCTACCATTTCCATGAGTTCTTGCAAATGCTTTTGGCCTCGAGTGGTCACGGTATCTGGAAATAGAGCACAAGACTGTGACGACCAGGTCGTGTTTTTAACTTCAACATAAGCCAGTTGATCATTGCTGTAAGTTAAAAGTAAATCGATTTTGCTACGTTGGGAGCCATAAGGCACTTCACGACGGAGCTGCTGAAACCCTGCTAATTCTGGAAACCACTGATGTCGGAGCCCATGTTCAACAACTCGATTGGGCATGTTAGTGTTAATGCCAACCCAAGTCCCCTGAATCTGAATCATTTCCCAGGTGTAAGCTAGTTTCCGTTTTGGATCGGTGTGATGGGAAACGTGCACTGGAGATCCCACTTCGCACACTCCTGTCATGGGTCCAGTGTTGGGGCAATGTGCTGTAACCTCAGTCCCTGACTCTAGAGCAATATCAGCAAAGAATCGTTTGTACCGTCGCAATAGAGTACCGGCGAATAAGGGCTGAGAAAACATAAACCGATCGGAAGTCATAATCAGCTAGGTGGTGTGACAGCTTAACTGTATAGCAGATTCTAGACTTGATTTTTAAAGCCAACATTGGTTATCCTAGTAAAGGTCAAAATTTGCTCTCTGCATCAAACAGGTGGACTGTGGCTAAGAAAAGCATGATCGAACGCGAACGTAAGCGTGAAAGACTAGTGGCTAAATATATGGAGAAGCGGGAAGAGATTAAAGCGGCCCTAGCTGATCCTGAGATTGATCCGGATACGCGTATCGAACTCCAAGCTGAATTACAGAAACTGCCACGGAATAGTTCTCCAACTCGACTAAGAACTCGCTGCTGGGTCACAGGGCGTCCTCGCGCAGTTTACAGTGACTTTGGTCTCTCTCGTAACTGTCTACGGGAGATGGCTCATGATGGGTTACTCCCTGGTGTCGTGAAGTCCAGTTGGTGATATCTCAGGTGAGTTGTGAGCTTTCAAGTTTTTGATGGTGACTTACCTCAGGCGGTTGCTGACAGTTATTGCCAGGATTCTCTTTTAGCTGTCGATACTGAAGCGATGGGTCTTTACCCCCGTCGGGATCGCTTATGTGTGGTGCAGTTATGTAATGCAGCAAGCCAAGTGTCTGTTCTTCGAATTCCGCAGGGATGGACCCATTCTCCCTACCTTCAGCAGGTGCTGGAAACTCAGTCTGTAGAGAAGATCTTTCATTATGCCCGATTTGATTTGGCGATGCTGAAATACCATCTCAACATTCAGGTAACTCCCACATTCTGTACCAAGATCGCTAGTAAGCTGGCCCGAACTTACACCCATCGTCATGGCCTCAAAGAAGTTGTCCTAGAAATGTGTGGTGTTGAACTCAACAAATCAGCTCAAAGTTCAGATTGGGGAGCTGTGGAGCAACTCACGGAAGACCAATTAGCTTATGCAGCTAACGATGTTCACTACTTGATCCCTGTACGGGAGCGATTAATCACCATGTTGAAGCGTGAAGGACGTTGGGATCTGGCTCAACACTGTTTTGCCCACCTACCCACGCTAGTCGAGCTAGATCTATTAGGCTACTCTAGTGTATTTGAACATCAGTAAACCAACCAACCAGATCCTATAGTAACCCAATCTATTTAAGGGTTATCTAAAGTGGACCTTGTGCTCATTAGTAAACGTAATAACCAATATCCTAATAACCATGACAAGTCTGATACAGTTCTCTGAGATAATTAACAGACATCCACAAGTTTTAAACAAAGTTACCAGATCATATGTTTGAATAGTTCTGTTGGCTTAAGCTGGAGACTTCCATGGCTACTCATTCCGTCGACACTGCATCCAGTGGCTCATCAGTACATATCGTTGACAACCGTGGCGTCCGGTACTCTATCGATAAAGCTGAGATCGATTATAGTCAGTTGGTAGACTTGTTTAATCGCAATGCCTTTTGGGCCCAGCAGCGGCGCGCATCGGATCTAGAGTTGGCTGTAAGTTTCAGTCATCCTGTGGTCAGTGTGTGGGAAGGCTCACGGTTAATTGCTTTTGGCCGGGCCACTTCAGATGGTGTCTATCGCGCGGTGATCTGGGATATTGTTGTCGATTGCGATTATCGGCGTCAGGGGATCGGCAGAAAATTAGTTGAAACGTTAATTACCCACCCTCATGTGCAATCTGCTGAGCGAATCTATTTGTTTACCACCCATCAACAAGAATTTTACCAAAGAATTGGCTTCGTTGAAAATGCTAGCACCACGATGGTACTCATGAACAAAACTATTGAATTTGTAACGCCTGCTGGACTTGTATCCTGAAAACTAATCAGGTGGCTGATCCAATGTCAGAATCTTATTTACTGGGCTTTGATCCTGGACGTGACAAGTGTGGGGTTGCTGTAATGACTCCTACCTCCCAGTTGAAGTTCAAAGCTGTCATTCCATCATCTGAGGTGATTGCGCAGCTACACCATCTCTGTCAGGAGTTTGCTTTTTCTGACTTGATCATGGGCAATCAAACTACTTCAAAGCAATGGTTTCAACAGCTGAGACAAGCTTTTCCTCATCTGGCTATCCATCAAGTGGATGAGCGTTATAGCTCTCAAGAAGCCCGACAACGCTACTGGATATTTCATCCACCGACTGGTTGGAATCGGTTATTACCCCTCGGACTTCGAGTCCCTCCTGACCCTTACGATGATATTGTGGCCTTGATCTTAGTTGAGCGATATCTCAAATCCCTTCCCTGAGATTGATCCCAATCCCTTCCATTGCAATAATCTCTTCAATGACTGACTTCACAATCGGTGCCGATACAGAAGATCCATACGCATCATCACCTCTTGGCTCATCAACAATAGCCAACACAACATACTTGGGCTGATAAGAGGGAAAATAGCCAACAAAACTGGTGACTCGTTTGCCAGGGATGTAGCCCCCATAGCGACTTGCCTTTTGGGCCGTTCCTGTTTTTCCAGCGATATCATAGCCCTCAATTTTGGCGGTTTGTCCAGTGCCTGAATCTACGACCTGCCGCATTTGTTCTCTAACAGTTCGGGTGGTTTCACCAGAGAAAATCCGCACCGGATCGGGACGAGACGGTTGCCACACCAGTTGATCCGTATCTACTTCTACTAACCCTCGGATTACATGAGGTGTCACTTGATAACCACCATTGGCAATGATGCAGTGCATAGCAGCTAACCCCATCGGTGTTAATGAAAAGCCTTGGCCAAAAGAGGCCGTCGCTCGTTCTATCCGGATCAATTCAAATTCAGACCGTTGTTTCAGTTGACTCACAGCTTCAAAAGGTAGATCAACACCTGTGGACTGATTTAAACCTACTTTGAGTAAAGCTTCATAGTATTGGCTGGGGGTTAGACGCTCCATTAAATGAACCATCCCGACATTGCTGGACCGCCTTAAAATATCAGTCACACTCATATAGCCGTGAGCACCCCGTTGTTCAAAATCGTAGTTTTGTACAGGCCAGCCTCCTATTTGTAGCCGACCTTGATCAAAAACAACAGTATCGGGTTCAATCACACCGGTATCTAATGCAATCGCAACATTAATGGGCTTAAACGTAGAGCCAGGTTCGTAGAGATCAGCTACAGCCCAATTACGAAACAGTCTGGGATCATAGCCATCATAGTAGCGGTTGGGATCATACGTAGGTTCGCTGGCTAAAGCTAAGATCTCACCCGATGTTGGATCAACAACTAGCACAGTTCCCCGTGCTGCCTGAAACTGCTGGACCTGCTCTTTTAAAGCATTACGAGCCACTCGTTGGAGTCGCATATCTAGTGTGAGTTGTAAAACGGTTTCGCTAGACTGCAAGACATTATCTGGCACTTCGGCAGCAAGCAAGCGACCATACCCATCTCGAGGGATGACCACAGGTTGAATAGACCGTTCTAGGAGAGATTGTTGAGAGTACTCCAGTCCAGCCTGACCTTGATGATCTAGATCAACATAACCCACCACATCTGAAACCAGCTCTTTTTGAGGATAAATGCGCTGCCGTTCGCTAACTAGTTCTAAGCCATCTTGATAGAGCCTTTGCACGAGTCGGGCTTGCTCAGGGGTCAACCATCGTTCAAGGCGAATAGAACGATCAGACTCAACAGACGCCAATTGTTCTAAGATAGATGTTCTTGTCCGTTTCAAAATCGGGACTAGCGACTCAGCCACTTCACTTAAGTTGGGTTGGCTTAATAATGAGGGGCGAGCCCACAAGGTAAAGACAGGTCGATCAACGGCTAGAAGTTCAGCTTGTTGGTTAACAATAGAGTGACGATCTACAATAGCGCGACGGGGAATGAAGGGGCGATGCAAAGCCTGTTGCTGGACTTGGGCTTGTTTCAACAGTCCTTCACCTTGGACTAGCTGTAGGTCCACTAGACGCAAAAGAATACAACCCAGTCCTAGTAGCATTAGTATGCCTATTGACCAAGTTCTGGCCGTCATGTGACGACGAGGAGGTGGATATTTACCCAAGATGCGCTGTAGCCATCCCCGCAAAGTAGGGGGATATTTAGGCCGGATCCGAATTTCTGGAGGCGCTTTCGTCTTGGTCCGTTTGGCTGGACGGGCAGCCTGCTTACGGGCTAAGGTGCGTTCTGTTGCCATAACTACCTCAAGGTTAGAGCTTAGGATTGGTGGGGGTGGGCATTAGCGCTCCATATCGGATTCTGGTAACCAGCGGGTGGGCGGCTCCAGTTCAGGTGATTCCACATAATATAGCCAAGCTCGTGACTCTGGACGGTACATAATCCCTAAAATGAGTCCATCAGCCACTAGCTCTCCAATGGCAAAGATTGGCTCAGGAAAGTTCTCATGGTCACGAATTAGGCCAATACTCATAGGTGATGTCACTCTTAAAGATCCTAATGCATTGTAATCAGGATGCAAACCATCTGAGGACAAGCCGCTCAGGACTGATCCAATTTTGAAAATTTGTTAAATAGTCTCAGTAAGCAGTTCCTTAAGGTAGTCCCTAAACAAAAGGTAGCTCCTGAACAACTTGGAACTCAGGTGAAGTAAAAAAGTAAAGTACCATAGATTTTATGTTGTGCAGTATGCTCATGAATTCGGAACAGCTTAATTGTTGGTATCCACGTCAACAGCAAGATGAAATGGTGGCTCGCCTGATTCGACGAGTAGGCTTAACCCGATCTCGAGCTGAATGTTTTGTGCGTCTTTGGATTCATGTTGTAGTCAAAGCCTACCAGATCCGTTCTAGTACTCTAAACCCTCCCCTAAAGGAACTCGAAATTCCCACTATTCCAGTTGAATGCACTCACCGTGAAGCAGCTGAACTTTTCTATAACGATAAAGACAAAGGGAGTGAGCGCTCCGCTGGGATGATGCTAGATAAGTTAGCGTCTTTAGGCCTGATCACCAAAGAGTTTGATGGCAATAGCACACAAATTCAAATTCAACCCCTACCCAATATTTTAGCTAGCCTAGAAACTGAAGAGCCGATACCTCTGATAATTGATGACTTTAATCTAAAAGGTGATGCTATTCCTGTCGCCCATTTGCTGGCAACTAACTATAACTGGATGAACCGAAATACAGAAGAATCGTTGCCGCAACGGATCACTCGGCTACTTAGGACATGGGCTGCCACTTATAGTAAAGGGATGCGAGTATTAAGGCGTGAAGACAATAATCATCCCGTAGGGTTTTATCTGCTTTATCCAACAACTGGAGAGTCGGAAGCATACTTTTTTGGCTCTCCAGAGAAAGGCTTACATATCAGTACATTGGCTGAGATCGATCCCTTTGTCATGGCTAGTCCTGGTGATCACAGTTGCACATCAGTATTTGTCCGCAGCTGGATGATTGATCCGGATTTCATCAATACCTATCGGATTCCCTTTGTACAAGACAGCCAACAGGTTCTGATCCAAATGCAACAGGATTTTCCAAATATGTGTGATCTGTACTCGATGATTATTCACCCCAGTCAGGAAAAATTAGGTACAGCATTGGGTTTTCAACGCATTAGCCGGGATCCCAAAACGTCAGTTTGTTGGATTTATCAGCCTATTGAGCGATTTCTACAGCTCGATGTCGGCCAAGCTCTGGCCAATTATGAAGGCACTCGGTATTAATCTGGTTAATTTGATTGCAGCTTCTCCAGCAGCTGAGCTTGAGCCGTAGCCAAAGCTTCTCCCAACTTTTCAGGTTGGCGCCCTCCAGCTTGGGCCAGATTTGGGCGACCGCCCCCGCCCCCGCCTGTGATCTTGGCTATACTCCCAATGAAGGTTCCAGCCTTTAGACCCTGCTGCTGCACCTGTCCACTAAAGGCTGCCACTAGACTCACTTTGCTCGCTTCAGGCACGGCCCCTAGGATAACAGCGCCCTCACCAAGTTTTTGGAGCAACTGCTCTGCCGCTATTTTCAAGGCTTCTGGATCGGTCTGACCCATATCCACCACTAGGATCTTGAAATCATTAACGGTGATCGCATCAGCTAGTAACGACTCAGCCTTAGTCAAGGCTAGCTGGTTTCTCAACGTCTCTAATTGCTTTTGAGTCTCTTTTAACTCCAATTGTAAGGCTGAGATCCGCTCAGGTAGCTCTTGAGGTTTGACTTTAAACTGGGCGGTTAGGTCTCTAACGACAGCATCTCGTTCGTTTAAGTATGCCAACACAGCTGGACCAGCTACAGCTTCAATCCGTCGGATCCCTGCGGCAATTCCTGTTTCAGCAATGATTTTGAATAAACCAATCTCAGCCGTGTTACTGACATGAGTCCCTCCACAAAGCTCCATGGAGACGCCTGGAAAGTCAACCACTCTGACTTCAGCTCCATACTTTTCACCAAACATAGCCACTGCCCCTCTAGCCTTAGCCGTATCTAGGGGCATAACCTCCACTTGAGCCTGATGCGCTTCAGCGATCCAAGTATTGACTTGATCTTCAATTTGTTGAACTTCATCGGCAGTCAAAGCCCGAGGACTATTGAAATCAAATCGGAGGCGATCGAACGAAACTAAAGACCCTGCTTGGCCAATTGAGGGATCTACAATTAACTTGAGGGCAGCTTGTAATAAGTGAGTAGCTGTGTGATTAGCAGCAGCTCGCCGCCGGCAGGCCAGATCAATTTGAGCCGTGAGCTGATCACCTACCTTGGCTAGTCCTCGTTCTACTCGACCCAAATGCACAAAAATCCCAGACTCCTTTTTGACATCTTCAATCCGGATCAACAGCTGATCACCAGAAAGATAGCCCTGATCACCAATTTGGCCTCCTGATTCGGCATAGAAGGGGGTTTGTTTTAAGACGACTTGAAGTTGGGTGCCTGCTTCTGCTTGCTCAACAGCAACACCATCCACAAGTAAAGCTTCTACAACAGCAGTGGAACTGGTTTGAACATACCCTAAAAATTCAGTGCTATGCAAATGATCAGCCAGTTTATCTAATGATCCTTGAAGAGTGACATCGACAGTTTGATGAGCGTCTTGGGAGCGGCGGCGTTGCTCTTCCATCGCAGTATTAAAACTATCGAGATCAACTTCAAAGCCTTGTTCAGCTGCAATCTCTTGTGTCAGCTCTAGGGGAAACCCATAGGTATCGAATAACCGAAAGGCATCATCGCCCTTGATCAGTTGAGTGGATTTAGCTTCAGTCATGATCTCAGCTAGTAATTTTTCCCCTCGTTCTAGCGTCTTTAAAAACTGCTCTTCCTCACGAAAAAGTTCAGATCTGATCACATCAGCTCGGTCAAGAATATGGGGATAAGCCTCTTGAGCTAGTTCAATGGCAACATCTAATACCGGTAGGGTAAAGCTGGTTTGGATCCCCAACAAGCGACCATGACGCACGACACGCCGAATCAGCCGTCGCAGGATATAACCTCGTCCCACATTAGAAGGCGTAATGCCATCCGCAATCATATGCATAACCGAACGGATATGATCTCCGATTACCTTGAGCGAGACCTTTTGTTCTGCATTAGCCTCAGCGTAAGTTAGGGTAGCCATGGCTGCTGCTTTTTGCACAACCGGGAATATCAGATCAGTTTCGTAGTTGTTGGGTACCCCCTGCAAGACTTGGGCTAACCGTTCCAGTCCCAGACCGGTATCAATATTTTGCTTGGCTAGAGGTGTCAGCTGACCCTCTGTATCCCGATTCATCTCCATAAAGACTAAGTTGTAAATCTCTAGAAAACGAGAGTCATCTTCTAGATCAATTGAGTCATCACCTAACTCTGGTTTGAAGTCGTAATAAATCTCAGAACACGGTCCACAAGGTCCTGTTGGCCCAGCTGCCCAAAAGTTATCATCTGCTCCCATACGTAAAATCCGATGGGGAGGAATACCGATCTGATCACGCCAAAGGGTAAAGGCTTCTTCATCTTCATAAAAGACACTCACCACCAGCGACTGGGGATCAAGGCCAAATACCTCGGTCACTAATTCCCAGGCCCAGGCAATGGCTTCTGACTTAAAATAATCGCCAAAGCTAAAGTTACCCAACATCTCAAAAAAAGTATGATGTCGAGCTGTTCGTCCCACATTCTCAATATCGTTATTTCGTACACATTTTTGGGCCGTGGTGACACGACTAAATTCAGCTAGCTTTTGACCTAGAAAAATGGGTTTGAATGGCAACATCCCAGCAATGGTAAGCAGCACAGTTGGATCTTCAGGGACAAGGGATGCACTGGGTAAGACCTGGTGACCACGTTGGGCATAGAAATCCAAAAAGAGATGTCGAATCTGATTACCTGATAAATACTTAGCTGCTGACTTAACCATAACTAAACCACATATGCACTAGAATCTATTGTAGTGGGGCCTTGCCAACCAAATTCAGCATTATTTCGTAGTGACTTTCTCTAATCTAACCTGCAAAATAACAATATGATACTCTCAGTAATTTCAATCCCAGTAGTTCAACAATATCAAGGCTCTATGAAGAGATCTAAATTTTGTAAAGGAATCCGGTATGGAAACAGACTGGATTGCCGGGTTTAGATGAAAGCACCCGACGGACAGACTCGATCAATCAGCTCGATGCAATCAACTCAATCAACTTGATCACAGTTTGATCAATCGGGTAGCAGGCTACGAGGTTATTGGTTCCTTATTGTGCTCTCTTGCTTAGTGTCTATTAAGTCAGCAGTAACCCCCAAAACTCCTAGTAATTAAGCTTAAGCTTGAAAACTTGATAACAGCAGATAGTGTTCAATTTAGCTAATAAAGTGAGTTAATGAAGCTCAGTCAGCAGAATTGAACGAAAATTGAAGCGTTGTCAGTGTAATCTAGGTGAGGAAGAGCAACAAGTTATTTGCACCCGATACTGGTAGCTTCTTGGATAGGCCATGCCCAATTGTTACTGCTTAAACCCTGCTTGTTCTCAACCTGAGAACCCCCCAGAAGCACTCAAATGCAGAGCTTGTGGGTCAGCCCTATTGATCCGTAATCGATACCGAGCCTTTAAGCGAATAGGACAAGGGGGGTTTGGGGCCACGTTTTTAGCTCGTGACCAGGACATGCCGTCTAAGCCCTGGCGAGTGATCAAGCAATTACGACCAGCTGATAACTCACCCCAGATTGCAAAGTTGTCTCAAGAACTGTTTAACCGAGAAGCTGAGGTCTTAGAAAAACTGGGTGAGCACTCTCAAATACCCAAGCTATTTGCCCACTTTGAGGAATCGGAAAAGTTTTATCTAGTCCAGGAATTTATCCAGGGTGGGACCTTGTCTCATGAACTCCACCGTAATGGTCCCATGAGTGAAGACCAAGTTAAGCAAGTGCTCCAGGAGATCTTGTTGATCTTGAGCTACGTTCATAGCCATAACACAGTCCATCGAGATATCAAACCAGCTAACCTGATTCGCCGTAAGTCAGATCAACGATTGGTCTTGATTGATTTTGGGGCTGTCAAACAGTTGGGGCCAAGCAAGGAATCCCCTGCCGAAATGACGGCTATCCGCTCTCTAGGTTTTTCACCACCGGAGCAAGTAACAGGTCAGGCTGTTGTTCCAGCCAGCGATATCTATGCGTTGGGAGCTACCTGTTTAAATCTACTAACGATGGAATCCCCGGCTAAATTTCTTGATCCGGAGTTGAATACCTGGAACTGGGCCGGACGTATCCAGCTAAGCGATGACTTTGAGTTTATTTTGACTCGAATGCTATGTTCATCAGTGAATGAGCGGTTTGGTAGTGCTACGGAGGTCCTGCGATCGCTACAGGGATCTCAGCACACCCTGTTTATTCCACGTCAGCTAGAGCAACCTGAAGGGTCTAGCACCATCAAAGCCTCAGACCATTGGCGATCTCGACCGATGACAACTAATCCTGGGCTAGGTACTGTGGCTGCGAATCGTTCTAATCCTATACCCACTCGGACAACTAGTACAACTGGGTTTGGTGTCCCCAACCGACCCAGCCCCACGCCTCCTCGAGTGCCGTCTTTAGCTCGAGCTGATTTAAGAGATCGTTCGATGTCTGGCCAGAATCTAGCTGGCTATGACCTGCGCAAGGCTGATATTCGTGGTGCCGATCTATCCAGTGCTAACTTACAACGTGCCGATCTCCGTGGGGTCTTGTTCAATACTCCTCAACCAACCTGGGTACGCATCCTGACCTGGATCTTTGGTCAAGCTAAAACACTAGGTGGCGTTGCTATTGGGTTGTTTAGCTTTTTGGGTGGCGCTATCTTAAGCTTTTGGGTTGTACAGTTGGTTGGCGGCCCCCTGTTGCTGTCTATGTTGGCTGGACTCGGGGGAGCTGGCTTAGCTGGTTTTGCAGTGTGGTCTTTTGCTGGACATCAAAACTTTAAGCCCGTCCAGCAGCCTCGTAAACGTTACACTAGTCTGCGGCGGACTGATCTACGGGGTGCGCAGATGGATGATAAATTCCGTCACTTTGCCGTGCAGCAGAAAGCCATCCTAGATCGGTAACGCTTAAGCTATGGGAGGTTGTTGAGTGACAGAACGTAGATAGTGATTAAGTTGCTGTCGTAAAGCAGCTTGAGCAATAGTTTTGCTGGATTGTCGATCACCTAGACTATCGTAGAAGGCAATGCCATCAGCTTGCTTGAGACCTAAGCACAGGAACAATAGATCCAAAACCCCCAAGGTTTGAATCGAGAGAGCAGAAGCTTCAATTTGGAGTTCTGTGAGGGTGTCTTCTGCATCCTCTTGATACCCAAAGGCTAGGATCCATTGCTGATCTGCGGTGTTAAGAGCAAACCATGATTGATCAGGATACGTCAAAACATAGTAGTCCACTTGATCAAGGTGGTTAGCTATATTAGCCAGTAAGTCTACAACATAGACCATAACCTCTTGAGGGATCTGATGTTGAGCGGCAGACTGAATCAGATTGTATTTCTGCTGGTTGAGAGAGACCATAGGTTGACATCAGTTCTAAAAATTGGCATACTTGAAATCTGCGTCAAATGGGGTTGTAGCTCAGTTGGTTAGAGCGCCGGCCTGTCACGCCGGAGGTCGAGGGTTCGAGCCCCTTCAGCCCCGTTCTAGTTTACTAGTATGAACTCTCCGCATAAGCCCATTCGATTAGTAGTCAAGATCGGTACCTCTAGTTTGACGGACATCACAGCAGGTACTGGCATTCGACTGTCGATTGTCGGAGCTTTAGTTGAGACCTTAACAGCACTCCGCCGCCAGGGTCATGAGATTATTCTAGTCTCTTCTGGAGCAGTAGGTGTTGGTTGTGCTCGGTTGGGGATCAAACAACGGCCCACAGCTATAACTGAAAAGCAGGCCGTAGCGGCAGTTGGGCAAGGTCGTCTGATACGAATTTATGACGATCTCTTTTCAGCAATGGATCAACCGATTGCTCAGGTATTGCTCACTCGAGCAGATATTGTCAACCGGGTCCGTTATGTCAATGCCCACCACACTTTTGAACAACTACTAGCCATGGGTGTAATCCCAATTGTGAATGAAAATGATACGGTTGCCATTGAAGAATTGAAGTTTGGTGATAATGACTCTTTATCTGCTTTAGTGGCCAACATGATGCAAGCTCACTGGTTACTATTATTAACGGACGTTGATCACTTATATTCAGCTGATCCCAATGTAGACCCCAATGCCCAGCCAATAGAGCGAGTACCTAAAGGAATCCCATTAACCATTAAGACAACTCAACACGGTAAAAGTGGTTGGGGTACGGGCGGGATGGCGACCAAACTAACCGCTGCCCAAATTGCTACCTCAGCTGGCGTTACTGTCGTGATTACCAGTGGTCAGCATCCAGAAAAGATCCCACTGATCTTGCAAGGTGAGGCCATTGGGACCCGATTTGATCCCGAACTAGAGCCAGCCAAAGCCCGTAAGCAATGGATTGCCTATGGTCTCATTCCTGAGGGAGTATTGAGCTTGGATGCTGGGGCGACTCAAGCCGTATTGGCACATGGGCGGTCCCTGCTGGCAGCTGGGATTGCTTCTGTATCTGGAACCTTTGAGGCTGGAAGCGCTGTTCAACTCTGCGATCCATCTGGATCTGAAATTGGACGTGGTATAGTAAACTACTCTTCAGCTGAAATCGAACTACTCCGCGGCAAAAAAAGTGCTGATATTCAGACTACTATTGGATACCAACGAGCTACCACAGTGGTGCATCGAGATAATTTAGCGGTATTAGATTATTGCTTAATCTAGTT
>CAYSWV010000042.1:0-39276 GCA_964434865.1 uncultured bacterium | reverse complement strand
ATTTAACTGCATGGAAGGGCAGCTGATTGCTCCGTTGCTCCCAGCGGCTAAGTCTAAACCCACCCAAGGCATGAAACGTAGTGCCAACCTCAGGGACATCATCCATGCTATTCGCTACCGAGTGGCTGTGCTTGGGCCTTACTGCCACATGACTTTCCTAGGAAATCAAAAATCCATCGAGGTGGGCGTTTGCTTTAAAAATTCAATCAAGTCGTCAGGTCTGAAGATGGTATTGGGATCAGCTGGTTGCCGCTCTAATGGTGGATACTTTAGGTAGGAAACCTCACAACCGGATTGAAATCTGGTGGTTACATAAGTCAGATTTGATAGCAGATATCGAGAGTTGACCAAAATGAAGTAAGGAAGCCAGTAGAGCTCCTTCGGCTTTGCCCCAAGTCAACGCTTGACGAATATGTTCACAAGTGCCAGCTCCACCAGAGGCAATAACAGGAATTGAAACAGCCTCTGCAACTTGTCGAGTTAGCTCTAAATCATAACCAGCTTGAGTCCCATCAGCATCCATGCTAGTAAGTAAGATCTCGCCAGCTCCTCGTTGAGCTACGTCTTGAGCCCAGGCGATCACATCAATACCTGTTGCCTCTCGACCACCACGTACCACAACTTCCCAATGGGGGTGAGGCTGCAGGCGATGGCGAGCATCAATCGCAACCACAATACACTGGGATCCAAATCGGTAGCTAGCTTCAGAGATCAAATCTGGATTGCGGACAGCTGCAGAATTAATACTGACTTTGTCGGCTCCGGCTCGGAGTAGAGTTCGCATGGTGTCAACATCTCGAATCCCACCTCCTACAGTTAGTGGAATAAAGACCTGCTCAGCCGTTCGTTGCACCACATCAAGAATAATTGTTCGGTCTTCATGGGTCGCGGTAATATCTAAGAAAACCAGTTCGTCAGCACCAGCCTGATTATAAGCTTGGGCCAGAGCCACTGGATCACCAGCATCTTTGAGTTCCACAAACTGGACTCCTTTGACCACACGACCCGCTTTAACATCCAAACAGGGAAGAATACGTTTGGCCAGCACAGGCATTTTGTCCACAACAACAACACAACAGGATTTAGATCTCTGGCTAGTTGAGCCATCGACATCCTAAATGATTTGATCATACCCAGTTGAGGTTAAGGAGTTGGCAACAGCAGCCAAGACTTTGACCGATGTGAAGTACAGATTAGTCAGGGTGAGATTATTAATTCTATGTGTAGCAAACAATTGCTATGCCTTTTTGGGAGTGTTAGGGTGTATGAGATGGCTAATTGTAGGTAACTCAAGGCTGCTCCAAGCTGAGCAATAGTCTAACTGTCATTAACATCTCTAGTTGTTCTAATTAATCTTTAATTCTTACTAGATAGTTATTCTGATTCATAAGGGTTGGGTTCCTAACGTGACTACTGACAGTAAACACGAATCATCTTTTGGATCAGCGGCTCAGCCCCCATCACCTATGGTAACCTCTCAGTCTCAAGTTAGAACTGAGCAAACATCTGTACAAAATGGGCAGTCAAATGATGACTTAGGTTACGATGGGCCGATCCATCATTCTTCCTATATTGAAATCCTATCACAAACACAGAATATTGATAATCTTGATGTGAGGATTCGCATCAACCTTCAAGAAGCTTTAATTCAATTTATTAAAGATGAAAACAAGTGGTCAACCCTACCTATGCTGGAGCAAAATCGACTTCTGCAAAAGTTAGCGACCCGGAGTCAACAACATAATTTGTTTTCAGAGGTGATTTCGATCCGGTGCTTTGATGAGAAAGGGAACTTAATCACTAGACAGGCTAATCTGCTGCTAGATACTACTCGGAATCAAAACCTATCGAAGATATTTGATCAGATCGTCAATCAGCATGTGGCGCGGGCCTTCTATGAGCAGTTTTATTTTGGGTTAGTCGATCACTTGGATCGATTGTTCACCCTTGAACAAAAATTAATGGTGCTTGAAGATGCTGAAACTGATAATCACATGTTGCCAATCACTTACTTTGAATTACAAGAAGATTTTTTACCCTTGTCTCAGAAAGATTTGCAGCTGATCCGGGATAACGGGTTGGGCATCATGGTGCAACTCATCCCCCGGTTTTTACGCATGCCGCTGAATCGACTCTACTTCACGATCAGTCGCAAAACTAGAGATTTTCCGTCATTGGCACTACAGTTCTATTTAGACTACTACTTTTCAGCCTTAGAGAATCGGGATGAGTTTGCTGAGTCTCGCCGCAGTTTAATCCGTACCTTTTTCACGAAAGCCTTTTACGCCATTGTTCGCTTGGGTGGATTGAAGATGTCCCACCTGGAATTACCTGAAGCCAGTCGAGATGAACGCTTCCAATATATAACTCGGCGTGATGATGATGATACGCGAGTCCTTGAGAGTAGCAAAGCTCTGAATCTAGACACTGCTGAGGTGATTCCAGTTCGAGACTTTGCAGCCATTATTAAAGAGCTAGAACAACTACGGGAAAAAGAACGACAGTTGAAGCAGCGTCGTGAAGTTCTAGGACCCGCTATCAAAGTTGAGCTAACTTTGGATAAGATGTTAGCCGATATTTTTCAGATCTGTCGGGATGAATGTGCTGTTGATATTGTGGATGAAGCTGATTACTTTGCCAAAACATTATGGATTCCCCAAAAGCTACACCCACTCACAGTATGGGAGCGAGAAGAACTGTCTCATTATTTAGATCGTGTGACTGATCCTGAGTTTGTTGAGGTCTTACCAACTCGAGAAAAAGAGCATATTGGCTATTGGGAGAGCTTGGCTGAAGCCGAAGCCACCAATGAACAAACCTTGGCTCAGTTAGAAGCTTTGAACTATACAGAGGATATCGCGACTTTTAAGGCTGAACTCAAAATTCGACTCGCTGAACGTCATCAAGATATCGTGGAACAGAATAAAGAGATCATCATCAAAGAAATTTCAAAGCATATCACTCGAATGTTGCGATATGGGAGTATTACAGCCGAAATGGTGGTCCGAGATCGCTATGATGCCTTTGCAGAAAATGTTTTACCGTACATCTATTTCTTTAGTTTGACCAATGCCAAGGATGAAATGCTTTGGATCCCCTCCCCTTATCCTATGAGCAAGCTGCTTTACTTGATCCACCAGGTTGAAAGTATGGTGTCATTAGCAGACTCTGTTACATTAGCTCTAGCGAGAACCTTGATGGAGGAGATCTTGCAGCTGGAGTGTAAAAAGCTAGAGGCATCAGACTATCCTAGCCACATTAGTCAAGAAGCTTTAATTCCCCATTCAGATGAACCTGCTGATTGAGATAACATACTAGGTAAGCATTAACTAGGCTCAGCATGTCAATTTGTGTTTGTAATGCCAACATCCTGCTTCCCTCTGGTGAGATCTATTCAGGCGATTTAGGTGTTGAAAATGGAGTGATCACTCAAATTGATCGAACACTTAAACCCAGTGGTATTCCTACCCGAGAGTGGGATGAGCTGATTGATGCTCAAGGGCAAGTTTTACTACCCGGTGTCATCGATCCCCAAGTTCACTTTCGAGAACCTGGCAAAGAACACAAGGAAGATCTGAGTACAGCTACACATGCCTGTGCCCGAGGTGGTGTTACGTCATTTCTGGAAATGCCTAATACTATCCCTTTGACCACAACCCAGTCAGCTTTGAACGATAAGTTGGATCGGGCTGCTGCTAAATCCATTGTCAATTATGGCTTTTTTATTGGGGCAACAGCCGATAATTTAACCACTCTCCAAACAATTCAATCCGCTTGTGGGATCAAAATTTTTATGGGATCTATGCAAGGGCCATTACTGGTTGATGAAGAGGAGATCTTGGAGGCTATTTTTGCACACACCTCTCTCCTAATTGCTGTTCATGCTGAAGATCTAACTCGTATTTTAGAACGGCGACGTCATTTTTCGGGACAAGCGGATGTGGCTCTACATTCTCAAATCCAGGATGAAACAGTAGCCCTACTAGCCACACAGCGAGCACTTAGGCTTTCAACTCACTATCGTCATCGATTACATATTTTACACCTGTCTACAGCTGACGAAGTTGAGGAACTTAGACACCACAAACCAGCTTGGGTTACGGCTGAAGTAACGCCTCAGCACCTATTACTCAGTACCAATGATTATCAACGATTGGGATCCCTAGCTCAAATGAATCCACCGTTGCGCCCCCCTATCATCAGGCCCAGCTATGGCAAGCGCTAAAGGACGGCGTGCTTGACTTTATTGCTACTGATCACGCCCCGCATACCTTAGCCGAGAAATCAAAGTCTTACCCTGATTCTCCTGCAGGAATGCCGGGAGTAGAAACCGCTTTACCTCTTATGTTGACGGCGATGAAACAGGGGCAGTGTACGTTAGCCCAAGTGTCTCGCTGGATGTCTACAGCACCTGCACAAGCCTATCAAATTGTCAATAAAGGTCGGATTGAAAAAGGATATGATGCTGATCTAGTACTAGTTGATCTAGAGACAGCCCAGCCCGTGAGGCGAGAAGAGCTACTCACTAAATGTGGGTGGAGCCCTTTTGAAGGATGGGAACTAGTGGGATGGCCCCAGCTGACCCTAGTGGGCGGACAGATCGCTTTTAAAGAAGGTCACGTTATCCCATCAACTCGAGGAACAGCCTTGAAATATCGGCACTCGCTTAACTAGATTTGGGTTGATGCAACTGCATTAGGATCGTAGCCACATCAGGATCGACAGGCATAACTGACAAGCGGTTTCCTCGACGGACAACCCCTAACTGATCAGTTGAAAACGTTTGTTTGAGTTGATCTAAAGACATTAATGACCACTGTTGTTTAAAGGTTACTTTTACAGTCAACCATCTGGGGGACTCTGGTGTTGCTTTTGGATCGTAATACTGGCTAGTCGTTTCAAATTGGGTGGGATCAACAACTTGACTGGCGCTAATCTCCATGAGACCTACCACTCCAGGGGGTTTGGCATTGGAATGATAAAAAAAAGCTAGATCGCCAGGTTCCATGGCCATGAGAAAATTCCGAGCCTGATAATTACGAACCCCATCCCAGATCGTTTCTTGATCCTGCTTGAGATCTTCAATACTGTAAGTTCCTGGCTCTGACTTCATTAACCAATATTTCATGGTCACTCCGGTATACTAGGTCTTAATCATCAGTACCATGAGAAGGCCGGAGATAGGGATAGCTTGAATGTCTACAGCTCACTCACATCAAACAGCTAGACCACCAGGATCAGCTCAACCCCCTGAGTTACATGTCCATCAATGGTCTCACCCCAACCCTCGAGGTACCATCATGCTTGTGCATGGAAAAGGTGATTATGGCGGTGGTTACATTGAGCTGGCCCAACGCCTTCAACATGAGGGCTGGTCATGTTATGCCCCAGATATGCAGGGGTTTGGTTACTCCCCTGGTCGTCGCGGCTCGATCCAAACCTTTTCTGAGTATGGTCGTGATCTGCAACAGCTGCAACACTACTATCAGCCTCACTTTCTCTGTGGTTTTAGCAGTGGTGCCAATTGGATTGTAGAGTATGCTCTTGACTATCCAGATCAAGCTAGATCCTTGAAAGGACTCATTTTAATCTCCCCTGCGTTCCGAATTGATACAAGTTTTACGCCGCTGAGGTACCGAGCTCTCAAGGTTTTAAATCGGGTATGGCCTCAGTTTGCAATTTTACGTCGTTACAATCCTGCCAAAAACACAGCCCTTAGTGACCAACAAGCTAAAATGGCCGCTGATCCTTACATTACAGGAATGACTCGAGTTCGATTTGTAGCCGAATTGCTCCAAAGTGGTCACCGATGCTTGGCCTTAGCCCATCAGTTAGCAATCCCAGTCCTGATCTTATATACGCCTAAAGATCGAGTGGTTAATCCTCAGGGAGCCGTTGATTTCTATCAAGCGTTACAATCGGGTCCAGCCCAAGCAACTTTGAAATCTTTTCCTAACTCAGAACATGACTTGAGACACTGTATTGAAGCAGAGAGTGTTCAAGAAACAATTCATCACTGGATGGTTGAATACTCATCAACTTAATCTGATTACGTCATAGAAGATAAACCCGTATAGGTTTTGATCAACTTAGTCGATACTTTGGGAATCCAACACGAATCATAACCATCACACTCACTGTCCTGTGGAAGGTTGGATCCCTTACTGGACAAAAGCTTAAGACGCTTCATCATGCCGTCACTGCAATCATCAGCATAAAAAATCCTGAGAAGTTAAGGTTTATTCAGGATCGTGTTGAGGTTGTCTGTGATGATGACACTCGGCGGCGTCCCCATGAATACCTTAATAAACCTGAACCTCGGTTCCAACAAACCTGACTTTTTCAGGATTTATTCTGCTAAAGATTTGAGCGAAAGTCAGATCAGTTTCGAAAGTAATGGTCAGGGGAGAGTCATCATGACAGTTGCACAAGTACAAGCAGGAGGCCCTATCCTTACACTTAAAAGTGTAACCAGGAAGACTAATGCCATTGAGGGAACAGCAATTGGAGTCTCTTTACTATTAGCTACATTGGCTTATGTAGGTGTTGGTGTGTGGGGCCTGGTTGATTTTCAACACTCTCCCCGAATGGTGTCGTTACTATTTCTAGGGACATTGGATTGAACCTTTGGATTCAGTTTCAGTGGCCATGGTTGTTCTTAGGTACATTTGTCATGATTATTAGTAATGGGTTGCCCTCCAGTGATGCACGATTCCAGATTTGTGCTGTTACCGAGCTTAGCTTTATATTGCTTGTGTGGCTTACAGTGATCTAAATGTGATGAGGAGATCCTTGCAATCGCTTAGGTTTCTCAGCATTCTGTCTAAAGTCAAACACTTTTTGGAGCTGAGAGAATTAGTTGATGGCTCTGGGTAGGCAATATCACCTTGCTTTTTTCTAAGACCTCTTTTTAGACATCTGAGTCAGGTTCAAATTTGCCGCCCAAAAAGCATGATAGATTTTTGACGTTATTATGAACTAACAGGCAATGTGTACAGCGATAAATTTTTGGCGTGAAATTGCCCCCCCTTCAGGTATTTGGCTTCATCAAGGCTACTTTTGTAACACCACTATTGTAAAAGTTAGACCTGATTTCTACCTGGTTGTCAGTCCAACAAAAGATATACCCAAAGAAGTGTATTCTCATTTACTTGAGTCTACTCATACTATAGTAGTTTTAGCTCCAAATCACTTTCATCATCTTGGTATCGATCTATTTAAGGTCTATTTTCCATCAACAGTTGTTGTCAGTTCAAATGCAGCTCGGAAGCGGTTAATCCACCAAATTAATAGTAATATCCAAGATCTTGAAGCACTAATTGAGCAGTTGCCAAGTCATATGCAGCTCATTATTCCTGAAGGCACAAAGAATGGTGAGGTGTGGATTGAGATCTCTCTTCCCTCTGGCGATTTATTGATCATCGGTGATGCCTTCGTCAACTTTACAGATAAGGTTCAGGGACTTTTAGGGCTTGTTTTAGATTTGTGTCAAGCAGCTCCGCAACTTCAAATAAGCAAAACCTGGAAGTGGTTTGGGTTAGGAAATATTATGACTTATCGATCTTGGATCAATGCCTATTTTTCTGACTATAGTCCTCACTGGGTCGTTCCGCTGCATGGCAATGTCATAGAGGGTCTCCATCTAAACCAAGATCTGATCAATCTCGTTGAGCAAAGGCTAGGTTGAGTCTTTGAAATTATAGAAACCAAAGGGAGTGCTATGCTTTTCCAATTCAAGCAGATGTCACATAAGCAAGAGAGAGACCATGCTGTAGTTCTGGGAGGCAGCATAGCAGGCCTAGTAACCGCGCGAGTCCTGAGTTGCTACTTCAATCGGGTCACACTAGTTGAACGCGATCGATTTCATCAACAGGCCACTCCCCGCAAAGGAGTACCACAAGGTTGTCATTCTCATATATTGCAGCTTAGAGGAGAGCAGATCATTTCCATGTTGTTTCCAGGTTTAATTCCAGATTTGATTGAAGCTGGAGCCATCAGGCTAGATTTTGGTCATGACTTTCTGTGGTTCCAAGAAGGGGTACATAAGATTCGCTACCCGAGTAAGATCACCTCTGTGTGCATGAGTCGCCCCTTACTTGAATATCACTTAAGTCGCCATGTTCAAGCTATTGCGAACCTTACTTGTCTGCAAGAACATAGTGTCACCGGGTTAGTAGCAAGTCTTGATCGAGAGTCAATTACTGGTGTCAAAGTCCAATCTAAGGCCACAAGTTCTGTAAGCCAAACATTAGAGGCTGATCTGATTGTTGATGCTACAGGACGACATTCCCAATCGCCTAAATGGTTAAAGCTGTTAGGGTTTTCTCCAATTAAGGAGACTACGGTTGAGAGCAACCTGGGTTATACAACTTGTGTGTACCAACACAATGCAGACCTTCAACCTAGTGTGGGAGCCATTATCACCTTACCCACTTTACCTCATGGCACCCGAGGGGGGTATTTAGTGCCCATAGAAGACAATAGATGGATCGTAACTTTGATCGGTTGGCACAATGATTATCCCTCTGCTAATCCTGAAGCATTTCTGAAGTTTGCTGAGAGTCTGCCTACTCAGGATATTTATAATGTTATTAGCAAAGCGAAACCATTAACTAAACTTGAGAGGTACCAATTCCCTTCTAACCAGCGTTATCACTACGAACTGATGCCGAGGATGCCAAAAGGTTATCTAGTCCTTGGAGATGCTGTTTGTAGCTTTAACCCAGTTTTGGGACAAGGTATGTCAGTTAGCTTATTAGAGGCAATGGCTCTCGACTCATGTTTAAAACAGACAGAATTTCAATCAACTCTCTTTGGCTTAGAAGCCCAGTATTTCAAAAAAGTATCTCGTATAGTTGCAGATCCTTGGCTAATGACCGCAGGAGTAGTTGCCAAGCCCAATACCAGACCTAAGGCCTTGCTAGTTAGTTTAATCAATTGGTACGTATCACAAATACACAAAGCGACATCGACTAATCTTGATGTGGCATCGGCTTGTTTGCATGTGACAGCAATGCAGTGGCCTCCCCATACTCTCATTCGGCCCGATCTTTTAATTCAAGTTTTGTGGCTTACCTATAGAAGAAGTCTCCTCAAGTCCTATGAGAATAGGCACCGACTCATGAAAAAATGGGCTATTTGCCTAAAAACACGCCTGGGCAATGTCTTTAGTTATCAAAACTATATTAAATACTGAAATGAGTCATTGAATTGAAGATGCTGTAGATGCACTCCTCTTTTCATCTGTTTTCTGGAAACTCGATAGCACAAATTAGACGTGTCGTGACCAGATTCGACGATTAAGCTTAAGATCTTCAACAATGCCCAGCATCATTTGAAACATCTCAAAGTATTCTCGGATGGGATCAAAACTACGCATCGATTGATACAACTTGGGTTCAAATAAGTCTTCATCATACTTCACGGCTATGTAGATGCGCTGGCCAACAAATGACACGTAAACAGGGCGATTAGCTTTTTTCCTGAAGCTGACTAATTTATCCATTAAGCTAGTCGATAAAAGATAACGGGCTTCGATTTGATCATCACCATAGACTACAAAATAGTTCCGAAATTCTGGATCTTCGAGTCGAATCACTTGACCCTGCTTTTTATTCCAGGCCTGAATTTGTTCTCCTAAAGGGCCTAAAAATCGAGCTGCACCATTGGGGAGTACTACTGTTCTACCTGTAAAGGATTTATTAAAGCCTGCTCTAAAAAAGAGGCCTTTAAATAAGGTTTTACGAGTTGTTTCTGTATCAACCGATCGAACAAAGAAATCTGTAATATCTAACCGGCGACCTTGAGTAATCCTACGAACAACATAGGGAATCCCTTTAACCATCTTAAACATGAGGTTAGCCATCACCACAGTTTCAGCCACACCATCATTATGATCTCGGGAGCCAAGCTGTAACCAAGCTCCACCACTTGCTAGATCTAATCCAGTACCTAATAGACTCAGGGATTCACTCTCAGCAAAAATTTCAGAAAAGTAAAAATCAGTTTCACCCAAGCGTCCATAAACACAGTCATCTTCTCTAAATTGTGCAGGTAGCTGTGAGCCAAATAGAGTACTTTCAACAAAAGCCCCCCAGCTACCGTGTTGAGTCGGAGGAAAATTACTGTATCGCAAACTACGACTTGGATCAATATATTCAATAATCTTCTGGATTACCGTATATTTGAAGCCACTACCATAGGATCGCAGGATAAAATCGTAACTAACTACCCAACCCAAAAAACATAGGGGTAAAGCTCCTACCAGAATCAAAGGGGATACTCGGCCATAAAAGACAATAACACTGCTAATAATCAGCCAAACCACTGTGGCAACTCCAATAGAGCGCAGAGTCGCTAGACGTTCTACTTCAATTCTTTTGAGAGCTGGCAAGAGATGAATCCGGCCATACTCACGAAATTCACTAACCTCTTTAGGCTTGAAAGTAGCACTATTTAGCGATGAGTAGTCTAGTCCACTCTGATCTAGGGTATTTTGCTGGTCTGATGGGGTTGCAACTTGGGCTAAGGCAGCTGCTATGCCTGTTAACTGAGGGGATCCAGCTGGATTAGTTCCAGTGTTCAACATAGGTTGAGGTTGTGTAGTTAATACAACTACTTGTTCCAAAATATCTTGAGCCCAGTGTCGGGTTTCTGGATACTGGGTTAATGTTTCCGCCAGGCTCTGAGCTTCTTGAGATTGACCATTGCATAAGTAAGCTTTGGCTAACAAGAGTTGAGCTTGTGAGTAGTCTGGATGGCCTGGATCGAGCTGCTTTAAATAATCTTGAAGACCATCAATGGTTTCAGGATAGCGTTCTTGTAGTAGTAATGTTTCAAAAGGTTGGAGAGGATCGGATAAAGAGGCTGGCTGGGGCAAGGGATCTGTAGCCTGAGGAGCAGCTTGAGGTACAGAGGAAGTAGGTAGATCTTTAAGAGCACGCTGTGCCCAGCTAATAGCTATGGGATCCCCAGAAGCAAGCAGATCTTGACAGATTTGCCCAGTTTGCTGCCAACGTTGAGTTTTGAAATAAACCCTAGCTAACCCCATCAAAGCTTGGAGATGGTCTTCTGAGTAAGGAGTAGCCTGGTTGGAGGCTTCCTTTAACTGAGCTTCAGCCTCGTCATATCGTTTCTGCTTTAAAGCTGCTAACCCTAATTGTAGAGATCCCATAGATGTACCCAGTGCTTCAATAAAACGGTCTAGCGATTAAACAAGCTCTGAACATCTACATTCTGTCGATCTTGCTCAGTAGCTTCAAAGACCTTGCGGCGACGGTAGTTCATTTGACTGGCGATAACATTAGTAGGAAACATCTCAATAGCATTGTTGTAACCTGTCACAGCCGAGTTAAAGAAACGTCGAGTTGCCGACAGTTGCTCTTCTACTTCATTCAAAGAAGCTTGCAACTGTAAGAAATTTTGGTTGGCTTTCAAGTTGGGATAGGCTTCGATTTGAACTAAGATAGAGCCGATTTCACGAGTGATCTGATTTTCAACGTCAACTCGCTCATCACCTGATATAGAACCTGAAAGAGCTCGAGAGCGCAGACCAGCAATTCGTGTTAGGGTCTCTGACTCAAAGTCAGCTGTCTGTTGAGCTACGGCCACTAAGTTAGGGATCAGATCACATCGTTTTTTTAAGATCACATCAATTGAAGAAAAGGCTTCATCGACAGTATTCTTCTTACCCACTAAACCATTATATAGAGATATATAGACTACAAAACCTGCGATCAAGAGTAACAGTAAAAAGATCAGAAGCGCCAAAATCAAGTCCATAGTTAATGTCCTCAGCTCGCTCAATCTACTCTATTGTAGTACCTTAAGATCGCTAGTTGCCGCCATTCCAGATAGACTTAACGTTTAGCCAGTCCTGTTTAGTAGCACGTTTGGCCAGATCTGTTTATTCAAACATCAAGTGTGGTATCGAAGAAACAAAAGATGTAAAATAATTTCTAGCTCTTGTTCAACCTTCAAATAGCTGGTCTCTAAATCCTTTGTGTAATCCTAATGCACTTCCGCAGCCATTATCTTCAGTGTCTTGTGTTTGTTCTTTGTTTGCCCTTTGTTTGTTCTTTTTGATCACATGCATCATCCTGTGGCCCTTCAATATCCCCTGTGCTTGACCCTTTGTTTTCGTGTCCGCACAACTAGTGAGTTGATTGGTTAAGGGAGTCCACCTGCTGCAGGCCTGAGCTGAGCGGCGTGATTAGGATTTCAAGTCACTAAGATCCCCTCGATCCCAGAGCCAGAAGAAGTAAGCAGTCCCCAAACCATAGGCGCCCAATCCGATTAAACCTACTAATCCCAAAACCTCAATAGGGACACCACGGTGAAAGATCTCTCGAAAAGCTAATGGGGGTTGAAACCAAACTTGGCAGGTTGATGGCACAGGAGCTTGAAACGCACAGGGCACAAAAGCAGCTGAGAATAGAAAGCCTACTCCCATATAAACCGTAATGATCCAACGCCAAACTTGGAAGCACTGTTGAATCCAGCTATCTTGGATCTCAATTTGAGCATTGAGCCGATCCCAAAACCAGAGACTAATCGGAATGAGAACTCGAGCCAAGGCACCCGTAATAAAACTGATTGGAAAGCCAGCAATCATTAAATAAACAGTAATAGCCAATAAACTTGAGACTCGCCAGTAGAAAAGTAGTAATTGAGTTAAGGGCTGAAACTGAACCATAAAGGCCCAGACCCATAGCCCCAGAGGGATCATAACTGTGGTTAGGACAGCAATTTTGAAATCTAGCCAGATAGCTGAACTCAGTATATCTAGAGTCATCGCCCCATTCCTTATCTGCTTCGCTAGTCTAGATCGGACCCAGTTTAACTAGCTCAACCTTTTATTATCTGACCTCATTAAGTTCCTGAGTTCCATTCAGGGCAAGCTGCAACAAATCGTTGTTAACACAGTCTTCACTGTCGAAATGATGGGTAAAGTCTGATGCAGACTTGATTTCCACAATCTCAAGATTTTCCTGATCAAAGATCCCCATAGGTGGTAAAGTCATAGTGCTGTGGTGCCTAAACTCTTGAATGCCAAGGGCTGGAAGCACTAAAGCTTGCCTAGCATGAGGGTTTAGTGATCTATCTAGATCTCAGTCCTAAGAGTATTTGTGTTAAGTATCCTTATCCATCGTTGTAATGTTGAGTAACGATACTTAGCCTAGGGACGGCCCAATCGCTGTAGAGTGCCAAGTGACACCAGTAATGAGCTGTTGTTTAGGGTTAGTTTGTGATTTCAAGATCTCTTAGATACTCAACAGGTCCGTCTTGGTTGACCCCAGATGAGTTGATGAAACCTAGATCTTCTGAGGCCACTAGTCCTATTGAATCTGATCCAGTTGAATCTATAACTGAATTAAGGTCAGAGGCATCGGATGTTACCTTAGAGACTGAAGATACTGACGAATCTCAAAGCTCTAGACGCACTGAAGCCCAACCTCAGCAGATAGGTGATTATTTTCAATTGCAGCAGTTATTGCTCTACACCACGGTAACCATCAGTATAGTTGTGGCTGTTTGTGTTGCTGTATTTTATTCAATTAGTGTTGCAGCTAATTATTTACTGGGGGCAATTGGTGGCATTATTTACTTGCGGTTGTTAAGTCGGAATGTGGCTCAGTTAGGTCGAGGACGTTCCCAACTTGGATTTAGCCGTTTAGGTATCTTTGTTGGATTGATCCTGGTAGCCACTCAAGTTCAGTCACTTCAGATCTTGCCGATTTTCTTTGGGTTCATCAGCTACAAAGTTGCACTTCTGGTCTATCTAGTCCAGATTTTAACTCGTCCATCTCGTTCTCAAGTGAAACCATGATTGACGTATCCGTATTATCCCTAGATCCTGTTCAGCCCCTGCTAGCAGAATTAGAGGTAGGTGAACATTTATACTGGGAATTGCCTGGGGGATTGGCTGTTCATGGCCAAGTATTCTTGTCTAGCTGGATTGCCATTGGTTTGATCTTAATTTTGGTAACCTTGGGAACTCGGACGTTAAATCAAGTCCCCTCAGGTTTACAGAATTTCCTTGAATATGCTTTAGAGTTTGTCCAAAAGATCGCGAAAGATCAGATTGGAGAGAAAAACTACCGACCCTGGGTTCCCTATGTTGGTACCCTATTTCTCTTCATCTTTGTGTCTAACTGGATGGGTAATTTATTCCCATGGAAGTTAATTGAATTACCCAATAGCGAGCTAGCTTCACCTACTAATGACATCAACACTACGGCTGGTCTAGCCTTACTCACCAGTGCGATGTATTTCTACGCTGGGTTTAGCAAGCGGGGCTTAAGTTACTTCAAAAAGTATATTGAACCTAATCCCGTGTTGCTACCGATCAACGTTATTGAAGATTTGACCAAGCCGCTCTCCCTCAGCTTCCGTTTGTTCGGGAATATCTTGGCGGAAGAACTGGTGGTGGCTGTATTGGTCCTGTTAGTTCCCCTATTCATCCCTGTGCCAGTTATGATTCTCTTCCTGTTCACAGGGGCGATTCAGGCGCTGATCTTTGCAACCTTGTCAGCCGCCTACATTGGGGAAGCGATGGAAGGTCATGGTGGTGAACATCACGACTAACAACTTCCACTCTTTGCAACAGTTACTGAACTCCAGTCTGAAGAGCTTCGGAGGATCAGTTCAGCAGCTAGTTGCATCGTACCTGCTCAGTTCAACGTCTACTCAATTGATTATTTAGAAGGAGTCTTACCATGGATCCATTAACCTCTGCTGCGTCTGTGCTTGCTGCTGCTCTAGCTATTGGTTTGGCTTCTCTTGGTCCTGGGTTGGGTCAAGGTAATGCCGCTGCCTCTGCTATGGAAGGTGTGGCTCGTCAGCCTGAAGCCGATGAAAAAATTCGCGGTAGCTTGTTGATCAGCTTGGCTTTCATGGAAGCCTTGGCTATCTATGGCTTGGTGGTAGCGTTGGTTCTCTTATTTGCTAACCCCTTTGCTGGCTAAACTGACCAACTGGCGGTCTCGTTAGGTACTCTAGCAGACCGCTTCTGCTTGTTAATGACTAGTTCTTATATACCGCTACTGCCATGCTTCACTGGACTCTGATTCTGGCTACTGAGGCCGCCGAGAAAGGGGGCTTGTTTGATTTAAATGCTACCCTCCCGCTGATTGCTCTTCAGTTTTTAGCTTTGGTCTTTATCTTAGATCGGCTGTTCTATCAACCCGTCACTCGGACGATTGATCAACGGAATGATTCGATCCGAACCTCGCTAACGAAAGCCAAACAAGAAACGGAAGCAGCTAACCAGCTTGCTCAACAATTTCTAGCCGAAACCAGCCAAGCTCGGGTTCAAGCTCAACAGGTGATTGCTGAAGCTGAAGCGAGTGCCCAAGCAATTCGAGCTGAAAAAGTGGCTGCTGCTCAAGCTGAGGTTCAAGCCAAGCTAGATGAAGCTCAAGTGGCCGTGGAACAAGAGAAGCAACAAGCATTACAGCAATTAGAACAACAGGTTGACGCCCTCAGCCAACAGATGATCGAGAAGCTATTGGGTGCAGCTGCTAAAGGATAGGAGTGAAAACGCATGATGGTTGAGCATATGCCATTGTGGATGCTTCAGCTGGCAACCGAAGCAGCTGAGCTGGGTGAAGAGATGGAGTTAGAGGATCTAGAAGAAGCTGGTGGGCTGGTTTCTCAGATCTTGGGGAGTAACCTGGTCAATATCTTGATCATCGTTGGGTTACTGGTTTACTTAGGTCGCAATGTGATTGGTGATATTTTAGCCAACCGCAAAGCTGTGATCATGAAAGAGTTAAACGACGCCAAGACACGGGAGCAAGCCGCTGCTAAAGAACTGGCGGAACAGAAGCAAAAATTAGCTCAAGCGCAACAAGAAGCCGAGCGGATTAAACAACAAGCCACTGCGACGGCTGAAAGCGTTCGAGCAGATTTACTAGCCCAAGCTGAGCAAGATGTGGCTAAAATCCGAGCGACTGCTGAGAAAGATGTAGCCTCTGCTCAGGAGCAAGTGATCGAAGAACTCCGCCGCCGTATTGCCTTGCAAGCACTAGCCAAAGTTGAAGCTGAGTTACCCAATCGTATGTCAGACTCAGTTCATCGTCGATTCATGGATCAAAACATTCAACTACTAGGAGGGCAAGGCTAATGGCAGGCAAAATGGCTCAACTAGTAGCCGATCCTTACGCTGAAGCTCTGATCGCTTTGGCACAGAGTCAAAATAGTTTGGACCAGTTTGGTACAGAGATACGTCTCTTGCTGACTATACTCCGCTCAACACCTGAATTAAAGCCATTCTTGGAGAATCCTGTGGTTCAAGCGGATGCTAAAAAAACTGTGCTCCAGCAGGCTTTTGCAAAACGGGTCAATCCCCTCATTCTCAATACCTTACTACTCCTGACTGATCGTCGTCGCATCATGTTTCTAGAGTCTCTCTGTCTGCGATTTTTAGAGATCCAACGTAAGTTGCAGAAAATTGCCTTGGCCGAGGTTACCTCTGCTGTCGAACTCTCTTTATCTCAACAGGAAGCGATTCAACAGCGTGTGAAGCAATTAGCCCAAGCTGAGCGAGTTGAGCTAGAGACTCAAGTGGATCCGAGTTTGATTGGAGGCTTTATCATCAAAGTTGGATCCCAGGTCATTGACATGAGCTTAAAGGGTCAGTTACGTCGGTTTGCATTGCAATTGGCTTGAAGCCCTTACCCATCCGTTGCGTTTTAGAGGACTATCATGGCTACTATTCGCCCAGATGAAATTAGCAGCATTATTAAGCAGCAGATTGAGCAGTACAACCAGGATATGCAAGTCTCCAATGTGGGTACAGTCCTGCAGGTGGGGGACGGTATTGCTCGGATCTATGGTTTAGACAAGGTTATGGCCAGTGAGCTGCTGGAGTTTGAAGATGGCACCACTGGGATCGCTCTCAACTTAGAAGAAGACAACATTGGCGCGGTATTGATGGGATCGGGCCGCACCATTCAAGAAGGATCGACAGTCAAGGCCACCGGCAAAATTGCCAGTATTCCAGTGGGTCCTGAATTGGTAGGACGAATTGTGGATTCATTGGCTAATCCAATCGACGGTAAGGGACCGATCAACACATCTGAAACACGACTACTAGAATCACCCGCACCTGGTATTATTGAGCGTCGCTCGGTGCATGAACCTTTGCAAACAGGCATTACTGCCATTGACTCCATGATCCCGATTGGTCGGGGGCAACGGGAACTGATCATTGGTGATCGCCAAACTGGCAAAACAACTGTGGCAGTGGACACTATCCTGAACCAAAAAGGTGAGGATGTGATCTGCATTTACGTAGCCATTGGCCAAAAGCAAAGTAATATTGCCGCTGTAAGCCAAGTGCTAGCAGAACGGGGCGCTTTGGACTACACCATCATTGTCTCAGCTGGTGCTGATAGCCCTGCCACCTTGCAGTACCTGGCTCCTTATGCGGGCGCTACGATTGCTGAGTATTTCATGTACAACGGTAAAGCAACCTTGGTTGTTTATGATGACTTATCGAAGCAAGCTGTTGCTTACCGCCAAATGTCTTTGCTGCTCCGTCGTCCACCTGGTCGGGAAGCCTTTCCGGGAGATGTCTTCTATCTTCACTCTCGTTTGCTAGAGCGGGCCGCTAAGTTGAGTGATGAGTTAGGCAAAGGATCGATGACAGCCTTACCTATTATTGAAACTCAGGCCGGTGACGTATCCGCTTACATTCCTACTAATGTGATCTCCATTACGGATGGCCAGATCTTTTTAGAAACGGATTTATTTAATGCTGGGGTTCGTCCGGCTATCAATGCAGGTATTTCAGTTAGCCGAGTGGGATCATCAGCGCAGATTAAAGCCATGAAAAAGGTGGCTGGAAAAATTCGATTGGAGCTGGCTCAGTTTAGAGACTTAGAAGCCTTCTCTCAGTTTGCCTCTGACCTCGATGCCGCCACTCAAAAGCAGCTAGCCAGAGGGCAGCGTTTGCGTGAAGTGTTAAAGCAACCTCAGTACTCACCCCTATCGGTACATGAGCAGGTGGCTGTAATCTATGCAGGTACCAACGGCTACTTGGATCAGATTCCGCTAGATCTAGTAGCTCAATTCAAGCAAGGCTTTTTAAGCTATCTCAACACAAGCCATGCCAAGTTTGCTGAGATCATTAAGTCCAGTAAGCAGCTCACTGATGAGTCGGTTGAGATCCTAAAAACTGCACTGACCGAGTACCAGCAATCCTTCATGGCAGAGCATTCCATCAAGGCTTAAGCTGAGTGTCCAAGGTTGCTGGGGTTAACTCTAGCAGCCTTTAGAACTAAACTATCGAAGTCCATACGGAGTTGAGTTATGGCTAATCTCAAAGGGATTCGTGACCGGATCAAATCAGTTAAAAATACACGTAAGATCACAGAGGCCATGCGATTGGTGGCCGCCGCGCGGGTTCGTCGGGCTCAAGAGCAAGTCAATGCTACGCGTCCCTTTGCTGATCGGCTAGCTCAGGTTTTCTTTAGGCTGCAAACACGTTTGAAGTTTGAGGATGTTGAATTACCTCTGATCCAAGAACGCGATGTCAAGCGAGTTGGCTTGTTGGTGGTTTCAGGGGATCGGGGTCTTTGTGGTCCTTACAATACTAATGTGATCAAGCGAACTGAAGAGCGAGTTCAAGAACTAGCCGCGGCTGATCTAGAGGTGAGCTTGTACTTAGTTGGTCGTAAAGCCAATCAATACTTCAAGCGACGTAACGCTCCTATTGAGGGATCCTATACTAACCTATCCCAAATTCCGACCGCAGTTGAAGCGGGTCAGATCGCTGATGTTCTACTCTCAGCTTTTTTGTCTGAAGCAGTTGATCGGGTTGAACTAATCTATACTCGGTTTATTTCATTGATTAGTTCTCGCCCTACACTGCAAACCTTATTGCCACTAAACCCCTCTCAAATTGCTAATCAAGATGATGAGATCTTTCAATTGTTGGTTAGAGGGGGAGAGTTTACTGTTGAACGCAGTAAGGTCACGCCTGAACTGACAGGACCCCCTCAAGATATGATCTTTGAACAAGATCCTGTCCAAATCTTAGATGCCCTATTACCGCTTTACATCAATAACCAACTCTTACGGGCCTTACAAGAATCAGCCGCCAGTGAGTTGGCCTCCCGAATGACTGCCATGAATAATGCTAGTGATAACGCCTCTGAGTTAATCAAATCTTTAGGGCTTGTGTACAATAAGGCTCGCCAGGCAGCTATTACTCAGGAGATCCTGGAGGTGATTTCTGGTGCTGATGCTCTAAATTAAGTTTTCATCCTCACGGTATTACAACCTGACGATCCTTGCTGATTTAGGTAGGTAGGGATCAACGTTAGAGTTGGGGACCTTCCTTCCTATTTCAGAGCCTCTTGTTAGGCTAAGGTTGTTAATAAGATCCAGATGATGCCTCTACGCACGTTTTTCTAGTGCTCCTAATCCAAACCAGATTAGACTAATGGTAAAAACGATAGAAGTGGCTGCCGCTCCTAAAAGAATAAATTTAGTCTTGGGGGCACTAGGTTCTTTAGGGAGATAGGGTTCAGAAAGCTTTTGAATCAGTGGATAAGCTGTATAAATATCAGATTTACTTAAGTCTTGCCGAGCTAAAGTTGCTGCAAATACAGCTTCAGCAATTTGAACATCACGCTCCAATTGATCACGAATAGATTCTTCTTGAGCAAACTGACGTAACCGATTTTCTAAGATGTCTAGCTCTTGATTCAGGGCCTGGCTTTGAGCCTGCAGACTGGACCGCTCAATCTGAACTGAGATCACATCTTGAAAGAGCTGTTCTCTAGCACCACCTGGAGCTGTATTACTCAAGTTGATCAAAGCTAACGTGGCTTCATCTAAGGGAGATCCCACTAACAGAAGGCTACGGCTGGCTAAGGCTGCTTGAGCTGCTTCTTGACGAGCCACTTGTTTAACCACTTCTGGATGATTGATGCCCCATTTTGATTGCAAGTCATTTAAAGTGGCTGTAGCCTCGCTGTAGGTGCTCAAATACTGTCTAAACTGTTGATCAGATTGCAAAATAAACGCATCAACCGCCTGCTCTGGAGAGATGTCTAACAAGCTAGATAATTCTGTAAACGTCTTTTCAGAGTCTTGCTGTTGGATTTGGAGATCAACATAGTTTTTACGAAGCTGCTCAACATTGACAGAGAGTTCACTCAGTTGATCGGATGTGCTCAGGCTTGATTGAATTTTATAGTTAGACAGAGCATCTTGAGCATCACGTAATTTAGACTGGGCTGACTGAAGTCCTACTTGTGAGCCTTCTTCTCGTTGAATTAACTCTTCGATACGTAATTGATTGACTTGTTCAACTAATACAGTGTAGAGAACTTGAGATTGTTGCTGGGCGGCCTCAGGCGAAGGGCCTTCTACAATAAACTCAATTACATTTGAACTTTCAGGGAGCAGCACCTTAATCTTACCTAGGTCATCAACTGAGATCCCCATTTGTGCAGCAATTTGATCGAGTGTGGCTTGGCTACTGGCAATATATTGATAGTTAGCCCTGGGATCAGCAGCAGAGTACAAAAAACTACTGTCACTTGAGGCTTGACCCACTTCAGCCAAACTCAAAGATACTTGTGAATCACTGCCTGGGACAATCACAGCCCAGTTAGTGGTGTAAACCAGAGGAGCCGTATCTAAATAAGACAACGTGCCTCCCCACAATCCAGCATTAGCCAGTAGTCCCACCGGAAGCAGCCATAACCAGCCTGGTAACGATAGTCGCCGTTTAGGCTGAGGCGAAACGCGTCCAGTCAGGGGTTGATCCAGGATGTCTTTCAGGTCTCCTGTTCGCATATGATTTTCCTAAATTTTAATGCCCTTGTTTTCAGGTGCTCTGTGAGTCTGTCAACTTACCTTAATTAGCGATCCTACTTAATTAACTATCCTAATCGATCAATAGATCTAGGGGCAGTAGAATCGGGGATAAGACATCTCCAATCGTTTGAAACACCTCTCGAATATTAGTGACATTAGAGTCATAGCAGACCAAGCTATTACTGGGCATCAAAAATGGGTTATCATCATCAGTCGCTGACTCACGCAACAAGTCCTCAATCGGCCGATCTAAGACACTAGAGGCTCCGGTGAGTAAAGTTGTCTGAACCAGAGCCACTCGGCGTTTGGCGTTAGTGGATGCTGTTCCACCCGCACAATTGGCCTGAACCACAGCTTGAGATAGCCGAGTTCCATATCGGAAACCCGTAAATCCAGACACAGCAGCAGGTGAATTGGCATTAACGGGAAGGATGGTATTTGAAACATAGACACTGATAGTTCCTGGTGTGATCGCCGACGGTTGGACCAAAGCATTTTGAAATATTGGAAATGGAGGCACATGGATCTGATCTTCAGCAATCAGTGGAATATCTTGGACGGCTTGATCGCCATCTAGAATGCCTGAAACATCTAGCACCAAGGTTGTGGTTCCTCGAGTCACTCTGATAGCCGTCAGATCAGCCGTAGGTTTAATCCCCCCAGCTTGTCGAAGGGCAGCTGTTAAAAACCGACCTAAGGGAAACGTTCCAGGTAAATCTGCAGTTGATTGAGCTGCGATAATCTCATCAGGCGTTTGACTATTAACAATGACGAGGCCAGGTTCGAACACTTCTCCGGTGACCCTAACCCCCACAGCCGCTAACTCCAAAACTTGAACACTAATTCGGATAAAATCAGGTTGAAAAAAACCAGCTTGAACTAACGCTTGGGCTAAACGGATCTCAACCTCATCAGGTTCTAATCCAGCTACAGGCAGCGGTTCCAAATTAGGTATCGAGACTGAGCCACTGAGATCAACTTCATAATCTCCGGCAAATCCATCCCCTTCCAAAATCGAAATTCGTAAGCGATCACCCGGAGAAAGAGGTAATGACACTACTTGAGCACTCATCATCAACAATACACTCAAGCTGAGAAGGAAACCCTTCAAATAGACCATAGCTTAATTTAGAAACCTAATGCTTGTATATTATCACCCAGCTAGAGCCAAAATATGGAGAGCTACATTGTGTATTTATGATTGTGTGTATTTATGATCGCTCTTTTGTATGTATGGTCTTAAGAGCTGACTCTAGTGGTGATGTTGGGGTGACGCTATGACTTCAAAACTTCTAGCAGGCCTAAACCCATAAAGCGACTATTGCAGATCAGGTAGCGCTTCCATAAACGGCGAGGTTCTTTGGCAAGGCGATGACACCACTCCAATCCATGCTCTTGCATCCACTTGGGGGCTTGACTGACAACACCAGCATGCATATCAAAAGCACCCCCAACACCCAACATCATGGCTGAGAGACGATCTCGATGAGCGGCCATCCACTTTTCTTGCTTGGGACAGCCCAATCCGACAAATAAGATTTTAACTCCAGAGGCCTCGATATCTTGAACGATAGCTTCATCTTCAGCAACGGTTAAGGTTCGAAAGGGTGGCGAGTAAGAGTAATTAATCTTTAGGGCTGGAAACTTCTGTTTTAAATTGTGGATCAGTGGTATTAGAACCTCAGGTTTAGAACCATAAAAGCCGACTGGAAGGCCTCGACGAGCCGCTTCAGCGCAAACCTCTAAAGTTAGCTGAGGCCCACGCACTCGTGATTGCTTTGAAAAACCAAGCTGTTTCATCAACCAGACCAAAGGCATCCCGTCTGGCACATTCAGGTCAGCTCGGTTAATGGCTCGGCGCAATTCCAAATCATCTTGAGCCGTTACGGCCATATGAGCATTAACAGCACAAACATAGCCACCACGTCCAGCCCGTTCAATCACTACTTGGGTGGCTTCAGTATAGCTAGTTACATTTAGATAGATCCCCATTACCCATGGGCGTGAGTGCTGGCTAGGTCCTAATGTTGAGGGGAAAAGTCGAGTTTCAGGGAGAGTGGTGAAGACAGTCATTGGGTGCAATCCAAGTGCGCTATTTCTATTCAAATGTTAAGAAATCTAATCTACGCAAGTTGAGAGTTTTTGGCTTAAATTGGGTCAGAGAAAGTGCTGAATTGAAATAGTAGGATGAGATCTCTTTAGATTTTGATCAGACTTGATCTAAATTCTGCTTTTAATGGAAAGAAATGATGTTTTTTAAGCTGTTTAGCTGACAAGAATTGAAATAGTTATGGTGCTCAGTCTGTAATCAGCAAAAGTAAGGAATGAAGTGCGAATTTAATCGTGAGAGATCTTGGCTTTGAAGGGCACTTTAAGAGTAGAGCACTTGTGATGCTGATATGACTGGTAAACAACTTCGATGGTCCAAAAGGGTAGGAAAAAGTCTGTGGGCATTAGCCGACCAAGGCATTGTGAGTTTGGGGACATTTCTATCTGCTGTTGTCATTGCACGAACATTGGCTCCAACGGACTATGGTCTGTATGCCCTGATCTATGGTTCGATGATTTTTTTGAATAACCTGCATGCTGCTCTGGTCATCTATCCCTTGTCAGTTAGAGGTGCCCCAGCTGATCCAGCTCAATTACGTCAGATCGCGTCTTATTCACTAGTTATTACAGCAATTTTACTGGGGCCCCAGATGGTGATTCTAGGGGTAGCTACAGGAGCACTGCAGCAAGTCTCGTTGCTAGCTATAGGTTTAGTCACCGTACTAGCTTGGCAAACTCAAGAAACGTTACGTCGGTCCTTGATGGCTCACTTGCGTTATCAGGATGTGATCTGGGGAGATAGCGTTAGTTATCTGGGTCAACTAGGTGTCATTCTGATCCTAGCTGCTCAACATGGTTTATCCCTGCAGACCGCTTTTGGAGCTATTGCCTTGACATCAGGCTTAGCCGCCATGATTCAGTATGGACAGCTCCGATTAGCTCCGATCCAACTCAGCCATTTCAAGTACTATATTGGCGACTATTGGCAGCTGGGCTGTTGGGTCTTGTTGGGTAATTTTGTGGGTGTTTTTACCATTCAAGCGTTTCCTTGGACACTAGCTTTTTGCTTTAGTCCTGAAGAGTCAGCAAAGTTGAGTGCGGTAGCTACCATTCTTGGGGTCAGTCACCCGATCATGTTTGGGTTGGGTAATTTGTTGATCCCAGCTGTTGCGAAGGCTTTTCGCGATGAAGGGGTTTTCACAGCTCAGAGTGTGGCTTGGCGCTACGGCATTCAGGGGGCAATCCTGCTGTTACCCTACTATTTGGGTCTTTTGCTCGTTCCTGAGGTAGCTTTACAGCTCTTTTATGGTTCACAGTCTCCTTATCTGGAGTTAGGGACACCGTTACGACTCTTTGTCATTGTCTACGTCTTCAACTATGCTTTACAAATTGTGAGTGCTCTACTACGGGGTTTAGAGCAGAGTCGAACCACCTTCTGGTCCCAATTACTGAGTTCTGGTATAGCTGTGACTATTGGCTTACCTTTAGCAGCTCTGTTAGGGGTTATTGGAGCCACTCTAGGATCACTATTGGCAGCTTGGGTAGGCGTTATGAGTAACCTTGTGTTTCTCAGGCGAATCTCATCGAAACCCTTAACTAGTCGCATCTTAGTGTCATCTAGCTCTTAGAGCCAGTCATACATTTCAGCATTTTCAGCATAGATCTCAGACTTTTAAGGATAAAATCCAGGCTGTCAATTAGGCACACTGAAAAAAGGGTGAGGGTTCTGGTTGACTCGACCCCGTTGGGGAACATTGAAAGTAAGCCTATGATGACAGGCCATCCTGTACTCCTACAACTAACTTGATTGAGTGACTAGTCAAGATCCTGAGGCACAGCATGAGACTCCATTTGTATCTGAAACATTTTCCCCCTCACCGACTGCAATTAACTGAAGGCACCGAAAAAGCAGTCCATGGCCTGGCAACGGGTCTTGTGGCTCAGGGTGCTAATGTCACGATCTGGTGTGAAGGTACTCAATCGGACTATGTACTCAGTCCTTACGGCTATGATATTCAATGTTTTCGAAATACTATCTTAGAACCTTCATTTCAGATCTCGCCTGAGTTAGCTGCTTATGTTGAGATGTTGTGCCCTACTCAAGATTTAGTGATCTTAAATGGCATCTTTCATCGTAGTTTGGCTCCATTAGGTCGTCTTCTGGCTCAAGCTAGGATCCCTTATGTGGTAGCCCCTCATAGCCTCTATCACCCCGCTATCTTTCAAAAAAACTTTTACTTAAAGTGGCCCTACTGGTATTTGCTGGAGAAGCCTCTGCTCCAAAAGGCCACTGCCATTCAAGTCCTGGATCAACGCCATGAGGTCTATTTCAAGCAGCTTGGAGTTCAGACACCTATTGTTGAAGTCACTAATGGCCACTTAGAAACCACATTGCCTCAACGGTTAACTAGACTAGCTACCGTATCTATGAAGCTATTATTTTTTGGGCGTCTAGATCGTCATCACAAAGGCTTAGATCTACTATTACAATCTCTGGCTATTATTCGGGACTTAATTCCAGTTCAATTAACTCTTCAAGGTCCAGCTACTCGAGATCAGTCACGATTAGAGCAGTTTATTGAGTTACTACAGTTACATGATTGTGTCACACTTCTAGCTCCCGAGTATCACCGTTCTCCCATCGAGTTAATGCAAAACTATGATATCGTCTGCTTGCCGTCTCGATATGAAGGGTTTGGTCTGGCTGCGCTTGAAGGCATGCTGGCCGGGCGTGTGCTTTTAGTCACAGATCAGGCTGGGATAGCACCCCATGTTAAAGCGAGTGGCTGTGGCATTACAGTAGATCCCCTAGTACCCTCCATCACATCAGGTCTCAAGTACCTCTGGCAACGACGACTATCTTGGTCCAAGCTGGGAGCCAGAGGCCAAACTTATGCCTTAGAGAACCTGCAGTGGTCCCAGATTGCTCGGCAAGCTCTAGTCCATTACCATTCGATCCTCCAGCCGTCCTACCGGAGGTCAGCATGAAGATTTTGATGATTGGTCATGCCTGTAGTCCCTACCTTGGATCTGAACCTGGGTTTACCTGGAATTGGGCTTGGCATCTATCACAGAGACATCAAGTTTGGGTCATAGCCTATCCAGAATTTCAAGCTGATGTTGAATCTTATTTGCAAGCCTATCCTAGTCCTAATTTGCAGATCTGTTGGGTCCGATCTAATTCTCGCTGGGATTTTTGGGATCCGACTAAGAGTGAGCGTGGGATCCGATGGCACTATTGGTTGTGGTTACAGCAAGCCCTTAGGGTCGCTCAGCTATTACACCAGCAACATCAGTTTGATCTAGTGCATCATGTGAGTCTGGGAACTATTAATGTGCCCTCTCCCTTCTGGCAACTTAATATCCCCTTTATCTGGGGACCAATTGGCGGGGGCCAAACCTTCCCTTGGGCGTTCCGAGATCACCTGCATACAGCCTGGAAACAAGAACTAGCTCGATGGTTGTTAACGTCAGTATTGAAATTTCATCCTGCTATTCAGCGGACAGCTCAACAGTGTGATCTGGTTTTGGTGACCAATCGTGAGACTAGGGAGCTAGTTGCCCATCACTCTAAAACCGTCCGCACTTTGTTGGATGCCGGTTTACCAGCTCATCTGCTACCTGAGCAACACCCCCATCGGCCCGTTCAGGATCCGTTAACGATACTGTGGGCAGGGCGGTTGGAAGCTCGTAAGGGGCTGGGGTTAGGATTACAAGCCTTAGTTCAGCTATCGGATCTGCCCCTTCAACTCAGAATAGCAGGTGAAGGTCCTTTAGAAAGTTTGTGGCGCCAAGAGGTGGTGCAGCTGCAATTAACCGATCGAGTTACTTTTTTAGGTCGAGTGCCCTGGAGGCAGATGGTTAATCTCTTTCGCTCATCTGATCTATTTTTGTTTACTAGCTTGCGAGACTCCTTTGGGTCCGTAGTTTTAGAAGCCATGGGTCAAGGTCTACCGATTGTGACGTTGGATCATCAAGGTGTTGGTGATCATGTTCCGGCCACAGCTGGAATTAAAGTGCCTGTTACTACCCCTGAGCCAACTATTGCTGCTCTGGCTCAAGGCTTAAGACAACTCTACTCCAATCCAGCCTTGAGACACCAGATGGGCCATGCCGCTTGGACCTATGCGCAATCTCAAACCTGGGATCAACGAGCTCAACGTATGGACCAGTACTACCAGGAGGTCTGTTGTGCGCATCGCCATTTTTGACTACAAAATCACTCCCACCAATCCGATTGGAGGCTGCCATTTACAGATGTTGAAAGGGTTAGCGCAGGATCATGACTTTACCGTATTTGCGGTTGAATTTGAAAATCCTGATCCTGAGCACATTGAGTGGATCCGAATTCCAGCCCCGACGCGCCCTTTGATCTTGTTATTTTTGTGTTTTCATGTGCTGGCACCCCTCTACTTTTGGGGGTATTGTCTCCGGCGGCACGTGAAATTTGATCAGGTTCAATCAGTAGAAACTAATCTCAGTTTTGGATCGATAGCCTATAGCCAATTTTGCCATCGAGCTTATCTGCAGACCCACTGGAGTGAAACACAACCCCAGGACTGGATCAGACGGAGTTTGCGTTGGCTCGATCATGCCAGTCATGCTGCGTTAGAAGCCTGGACCTATCGACGAGTACAGCATGTGATCACGCCTTCTAAGGGGTTAGCTCAAGAATTGCAACAGACCTATCCCTGGGTGGCTGAAAAGATTCAAGTTATTTACAATCCTGTAGATACTCAAAGGCTAATCTGCCCTAAAGCGTTTGATCAGGAGGCATATCGAGCCTCGATGGGGTTAGATCCCGACATTGTGACCCTGGTGTTTGTGGCCTTGGGGCAATTTGAACGTAAAGGGCTACCCATAGTTTTGGAGGCTTTGACACACGTTTCTGCCACGCCAGTGCAGCTAATAGTCGTAGGCGGAGAGGCTGATCTAGTAACAGACTATCAAGTGAGAACCCAAGAGATGGGACTGAGTGATCAAGTGAAGTTTGTAGGTATGCAGCGGGATATTCGACCCTATCTGTGGGCTAGTGATGGTTTTGTATTCCCGTCTAGTTATGAGACCTTTTCTCTCGTTTCATTTGAAGCAGCAGCTGCAGGATTACCCTTACTGGTTAGTCATCTGCACGGCGTTGAAGACCTCTTGGTTGATGGCAATAACGGCTTTCTACTATCCCCTCGCACAGTTGAACAAGTATATGACCAGTTAGATCGATTTCTCCAGTTAAGTGAGTCACAACGTCAAGTTATGGGACAGCAAGCTCAACAATCAGCTCAAGCCTTTGACTTACCCCAGTTCTTGAATGGATTTCGCTCTTTTTATCAACAACTAGAACACCATCACCATGCCTACGCCAAAGTCTGAACGAGCTGAACAATTCATCCTCATTTTGATCACGATCCTACTATTTGGGGCATTTATTCCCCTAACTCCAGGTGATGGCGATGGCCGTTCAGCAGGCTTAAATGCGCGGCGGCTCACCGAGATTGGCATGTTGATACTAGGTAGTGGAGGTTTAGGACTCTTTCTACTCAAAAAAGGTAAGCCTCAAGAATTTAAAAGCAGTCCTACTTTTCTGATTGTGAGCTTATTTTCATCATGGGCTTTAATATCAGCATTATGGTCTCCAAGTCCCATAGTTACAATTGCCAAAAGTGGGGAGCTGTGGTTATTGGCAGCTGGTGCTGATCTCTTAGTTCCTTATTTCCGACAATATTTTAAATCTAAGCAAGCTGTTTCAGATATTATGGCCTGGATTGTTTCCATCACAGTGCTGTTGCTGTTTTGTCAAAATATTTTGTTACATGGTGATCTGTTCTATAAGCAAGGTATAGATGAAGATAATCCTGAGTATTCGCGACCTCGACTCCACTTAGGCTATTTACATGCTTTGCTAGGAGCTGATTTAGTCTCAATGGGATCATTTTTTATTCTGCTATCGAGAATGGGATGGCTCTATAAAGTACCCTTGTTAGGGTTATTTTTGATTACCTTAATTCAAGCTGATGCTAGGGGTCCCACAGCGGGTTATTTACTAGTAATTATCCTGTTTTTTGTAGTTAAAGTTCAACGCATGGACTATCGGATCTTGGGAGCCATGACGGTGGTTACCAGTTTAATCTGGCTTTATGCTTTTGATCCTGGGATTTTCTTTTCCAAAATATCTGGGGTTGCAGATCGAGGAGATACTGGATCGCTCAATGGCCGTGATGTGATTTGGAGCTTTACCCTTGAAAAAATTATGGATCAACCTTTAATGGGGTACTCCTATGCCGGGAGTCGATTTGTCTTGCTAGATCGATTTCCCCATGCTGGTCATGCCCATAATGCTACTCTAGATATCTTTTTAACAACGGGAATCATCGGTGTCAGTGTTTATGTGTTGTTTGTGGTTTACTCGGCTTACTTGACATATCGTTCCCGGGATCTGCAAGTGGCTGGGATGTCATTGTATTGCATGATGCATGGACTGTTGAATCCGCTCCACTTTGTGCCTGGATTTGCCATGTTTTTTTTAATGCTGAGTTATAAACAAGCTGAGTTAGTTGCTTTCGATCGTGATCATTCTCAACTAGGTAAACGCAATGGTCAATCCCATCTCCCTCAGTCCACCCCGAGTTTTGATGGTTCATAACTTCTATCAACAACCAGGTGGTGAAGATCAAGTCTTTCAAGCTGAACTCGATCTCCTCCAAAGCCATCAGATTCCTGTAACCACTTATACTATTCATAATCGTCAAATTGAATCTCGATCGCCATTGTCAGTAGCGAGAGATACCCTCTGGAACTCTTCTAGTTATCACGAGATCGAAACCTTGATCCAGACCTGGCAACCAGATGTCGTACATGTTCACAACACATTTCCTTTGATGTCACCCTCGATTTACTATGCAGCTCGGGCTCACCAGATTCCTGTTGTTCAAACACTCCATAACTATCGCTTACTGTGTCCCAATGCTTTATTCTTTCGAGATCAAAAACCTTGCGAAGACTGTTTGGGTAAACCTTTACCGTGGCCAGGGATCTACCATCGCTGTTATCGGGATCAGTGGGCAGCCTCTACAGTAGTTGGAAGCTCCTTAACCCTGCACAATATCCTAGGTACTTACAAACAGCAGGTTAATCTCTTTATTGCACTCACTGCATTTGCTCGCCAAAAATATATTGAAGGTGGAATCCCAGCTGATGCCATTGCACTTAAACCGAATTTTGTCAGTACTGATCCTGGGTTTAGTTCCGAAGGGGGCAACACGTTTGTCTATATTGGGCGACTCGCACCTGAAAAAGGATTGAACACACTTTTAAAAGCCTGGCAACTGTTAGGGGGTGAGTATCCCCTCCAGATTGTGGGAGAGGGTCCACTTCGATCGAAAGTAGAGCAGGCGACTCAAACCCTACCCGGTATTCAGTATTTAGGTCATCGCCCCTTAGCTGAGATCTTTGAGCTACTAGGCCACGCAAAAGCTTTGATCTTTCCATCTGAATGGTATGAAACCTTTGGTCGAGTCATCATTGAAGCCTATGCTAAAGGTACACCCGTCATTACTTCAGCACTAGGAGTTATGAATGATCTGGTTCATCATCAACAGACAGGCCTAAAATTTGAGCCCGGCTCAGCTCAGGATTTAGCCACCCAAATCCGCTGGAGTTTACAGTCTCCGGCATGGCCCCAAATGCGCTATCGAGCTCGTCAGGAATATACGACTCACTACACAGCAGAGCGTAACTATAACCAGTTAAGACAACTCTATGATCAAGTTCGACTCCAAAACCTGTCATCACCAGTTCCAACTGATCGATAGTCCAGATCTAATTGACAGCGATGACTTTTTACTACAAATCTATTAGATTTCAACGCTGAATGACTTGAGCTGGTAAAAATAAGTTGCTCCTGATCCCTTTTAGGGCATAGTGATTATTAAGGGTTTAAGATCAAGTTATCTTTGTAAATACCTGGTCTTGCCAATTTTAGTCTAAACGTTACCTTCTAAATCAATGAACAAACGTGCTCTAATTACAGGCATCACTGGCCAAGATGGCTCTTACCTTACAGAGATCCTGTTGGGAAAAGACTATGAAGTTCATGGTATCATTCGACGCTCGAGTACCTTTAATACTGATCGAATTGATCATATTTATGTAGATTCCCATGATCCCCGGGCACGGATGTTTTTACACTACGGAGATCTGACAGATGGCACAACTTTACGACGGCTTCTAGAACAAGTTCAGCCTCATGAAGTTTACAATTTAGGTGCTCAATCTCATGTTCGCGTTAGCTTTGATGCGCCTGAATATACGGTTGATGTGGTGGGGTTAGGCACGCTGCGGCTGCTAGAGGCGATCCGAGATTATCAGCAACGGACTCACAATGAAGTTCGATTTTATCAGGCCGGATCATCCGAGATGTTTGGGCTAGTTCAGGCAGTACCTCAGTCTGAAACAACTCCGTTTTATCCACGTAGCCCCTACGCCTGTGCCAAAGTATTTGCTTTCTGGCAAACGGTGAATTATCGAGAAGCGTACAACTTATTCGCCTGTAATGGGATCTTGTTTAACCATGAATCGCCACGGCGGGGTGAAACATTTGTAACTCGTAAAATCACACGAGCGCTGGCACGGATTATTGCAGGACAACAACATAAACTCTTTCTAGGCAATCTTGAAGCCAAACGAGACTGGGGCTACGCACGTGACTATGTGGAAGGTATGTGGCTTATGTTACAGCAATCTCGACCGGATGATTTTGTATTGGCTACCGGTGAAACCCATACCGTACGAGAGTTTGTTGAAAAGTCATTTCAATTAGTGGGAATGCCTCTAGAGTGGCAAGGCCAAGGATCTCAAGAAAAAGGCATCAATACAAAAACGGGTGACGTTGTGATTGAAATTGATCCCCGCTACTACCGACCCACCGAAGTTGATCTATTGTTAGGCGATCCCGCAAAAGCCTTCAATACTCTTGGCTGGAAGCCTGAAGTTACCTTTGAAGGCTTAGTCCAGTTAATGGTGGCTGCTGACCTAGAAGCCTCAGGCCTCAATCCTACTCAGGTTATGGAACAGCCATTTAATGATAATGGCAGACAAGATAGAGCCTTCATCCGATCTCAGTTTGCTCAAGTGGATTGACTGAAGTGGAGCGGGTTCAAGTGACTGATCAGAGGTTCAAAGGGCTGACCAGATCAGTGTCGCTGTGTCAACATATTTCAGCACTTCTTCATAGGTAGAACCGTCAATGGCTTGAATCGACACGTTCAACTTGAATCAGGTCACCAGGTTGAACTGAAGCTAGTAAAGTTGGATCGCTAGTTAGCTTACCTAAAATGTTAACTTTGGCTGCCAATCGACACTCAGTACCTTGGGAAATAGGAGTAGGCCCGTATGGAATCGCAAGAGACTGCCCTTCAACCCAAAACCCAACGGTGCCAGGATCAACAACTTGTAAGGCATTGGCCTCTAAGTCGACAGTGATGGGAACGCGGAAGTAAACCTCATCACCCCATGTGTTGGCACTAGCCGAGCATGGCACCACCTGTAGTAGGGCCTGAGTGGTTGGCGTGGTCTGTAAATCGGCAGTCACTGAGCCTTGAGACCAAGAGATCTTAACTTGCACCCTAGGGTAGCTCCATGGCGAACAATCGCTACTCTATCTCATTCCGCGTATCCGGGTAAGCTGATGTGCTGAATTACACCTGACAGACTGGGGATCCTGTTAACAAAGCCTAATAATCCGTAACTAAATTTTCGTTTTTGTTTACAGTTGTTTATATAATGGAGGAGCACTAGTAATTTATTCTCATTCACAAATGGTTAGCTCGATGGTCGACGCACATTTCCCTTGGCTAACAATTGCCATTCTCTTACCCCTGGTAGCGGCTATCTTGATCCCCTTGCTGCCAGATCAAAAAGGACAAACAGCTCGCCTCTACGCTCTGGGAGTGGGCATTACAGATTTAGGCCTGATGCTGGCTGGGCTTTGGCAACAGTACGACTTGGGTAGCCCTGATCTGCAATTGGTCGAAACCTATCCTTGGATCCCACAATTAGGTCTCAATTGGTCTGTTGGTGTAGATGGTTTGTCAATGCCATTGATCATCTTGTCAGGTTTGGTCACAACTCTGGCGATCCTGGCCTCCTGGCGGGTTGAAACCAAACCCCGTTTGTTCTATGGCTTGATGCTAGCCCTGTATGCCGCCCAGATTGGTGTGTTTGCTGCCCAAGATATTTTGCTCTTTTTCTTGATGTGGGAAATTGAGTTGATTCCAGTTTATTTACTAGTTTCTATTTGGGGTGGTCAGAACCGCGTCTTTGCAGCAACCAAGTTTATCCTTTACACCGCTTTAGGATCGATCTTCATTTTGGTAGCTGCCTTGGGAATGGCTTTCTATGGGGATACGGTCACCTTCGAGATGAGTGAGTTAGGACTTAAGAACTTCCCCATTGCCCTGGAGCTGCTAGCTTACGTCGGATTTTTAGTGGCTTTTGGCATCAAGTTACCGATCTTTCCTCTACATACTTGGTTGCCTGACACTCACAGTGAGGCTTCAGCTCCCGTATCCATGATCCTGGCTGGTGTATTGCTCAAAATGGGTGGGTACGGTCTCATCCGCATGAACGTTGAATTGTTGCCCAATGCTCACATTCAATTTGCACCGGTTTTGGTAGCTCTAGGTGTAGTGAATGTTGTCTATGGTGCATTAACCGCCTTTGGTCAAACCAACTTGAAACGTCGTTTAGCATGTTCCTCTATTTCTCACATGGGCTTTGTGCTGTTAGGTATCGGCTCATTAACTGAGATTGGCTTGAATGGGGCTATGTTACAGATGGTCTCCCATGGTTTGATTGCTGCAGCTCTATTCTTCCTTTCTGGGATCACGTATGAACGGACTCACACCTTGATCATGGAAAAGATGGGCGGAATGGCGCAAGAGATGCCCAAGATTTTTGCTCTATTTACTACTGCCTCAATGGCCTCTTTAGCCTTACCTGGCATGAGTGGATTTGTGAGTGAACTCTCTGTATTCTTAGGTGTGGCTACTACTGAGGCTTACACAAGCCTGTTTCGGACCGCTATCGTGGTGTTATCGGCAGTGGGCTTGATCTTGACTCCACTTTACTTGTTATCCATGTTGCGACAGGTCTTTTGCGGTGAGTACACCTCTCACATCATCATTGAAAAATACTTGGGTGATGCTAAGCCACGTGAACTATTCATTACAGCCTGCTTGTTGTTGCCCATTATTGGTATTGGTTTTTATCCAAAACTCATGACGCATACCTATGATGTCAAGACGGTTGAGGTATCTGCCATTGTTCGTGATGCCTTACCTGCTTATCTCCGCAAAGATGATCCAATCCAAATCATTGAGGTCCAACCTGATCAGATCACGGCCTTTAAGCCTGATTTGTAAATTCTAACCCTTTGACTACTAAAGATAAGTATGGATTTAAGTGGCTCAGGTCTTTCAGTATGGTTAGGCTTGAGCCTTTCAATAGTTTATCTCTAATCAGGTTTCATCCCCTGGTCTAAGTCACTGACGATTGGTCTGCCGTGGGTCTAGCATTCATGACTCGCCGCAAGACCCCATTAATAAAACTATGAGAGTCCTCATCACCATACTTCTTGGCAAGTTCCACTGCCTCATTGATCGCAACTCGATCAGGGACTCCAGACAAAATCTTAATTTCAACGATGGCGATCCGTAACACGTCACGTTCGATGCGGCCAATCCGGTTCAGTTGCCATCCTACTAAGGCTGACTTTAAGGTTGCATCAATGTCTGACTTATGAGCTTGGACGGTTGAAATTAGTTCTAAGGCATAGGATCTCACTTGTTTAGATTGGACAACTTGTAGGAGTTCAGGCATAGAGAGCGCATAGCCCACCCGGTTGATTGCCGTTTGAGATAATTTAATGGAATCCTGCATCATTTCCCGCACTGACTGTAGACGTTGTTCCAGTTGGGTCAAGTATTGGGTGGCATTGGCCAGCGAAGTTTTGGCTTGTTGTGTCAATCCCATTAATTCGGACTGCCAGGCACGACTGGGTTCTGAGGTCCTGATTGCTAGTTCAGTGCGGCGGAGTTGATCTTGAAGCCGCTGAATCCGAGTCACAGCTGTTTCAGTCTCTGTAGCAGCAGCAGGATCATGGCCCTTGTTAACTTTATGATTAGGTTGAGCAGATGCTTGAGGGTCAGGCAGTTCTTGAATGCTTTCTTGGAGGAGGCGATCACTACGTTGGACTTCTTCAGCAGCTGTAATCAAGACATCCTTAGCTTCTTCCGTCAAGGTGCGCACGGCAGCTAGGAGTAGATCGTCTAATTGCTTTTGGTCTAGCTTGGCTGGGTTAGCAGGTAATTGACTGAGGCCAAGAAAGGCTAACTCGCGTGCGACTCGCCGAGGTTGCATGATCCGAAGGTAATAACAGCTTCGTTATCCTAGCAGCCCCTATGGCTAGTGTGGAGTATTGATTTTGAGTATTGATTGAACAGGTCAATGGCAGCCCTATCACTCATTGCCACAGTGATCTAACCCAGTGTAGTAGCCTCAAAGCCAATTGTTCTAAGTTGTAAACGATCAGATCCACTCGGCTCATGACCCACATCAAGGGCGACTGTACATAACCGATCACAGTAGCATCTACATCAATCCAATTGGGTGCAAAACTAGGATATCGAGTTTGAAACTCTTGCGGTAAAGGGTTAGATCTCGTTTGTGCTAACAAGGGGTCTATGTCTTCACTGGAATCTAAAGTTGGAGGGGAGTCTAGTTCTGCAGCGGGTGGTGAATTAGAGATCTGATGTTTTTTTTCAACTGGTTCAGGCAAACCGACTGGATACAAAGGACATACTGATCTGGAAACTTGGCTAACCCGGACAGGATTAGGATCCCAGTCAGAGCATTGAGATGGGGGTGAGCTAAAAGTGAACGGATATAGGGCTGACTGAGTAGGAATGCAGCGGCGCCAGGGTGATCGATGGGCTAGTTGATGGGTTTGGATCCTGGCCTTGACTGACCTAACCCAAGACAACACAGGCTGAAATGGGGTAAGCTGTTGCAGTTTTTCAATCAATTGCCTCTCAAAAGCTTCGTAATGACTGTGAATAGAAGTAGCTGTGGCTAATAGACGAGTCTCCCAGATGGGATAAAAGTCAGTTAAAGAGCTACGGTAGTGTTGCAAATCGTGCGCAAGTGTTCTCCGGTTCAATTCCCAGGCTATCCATTGGTTGATTAAAACTTGATCCAGATTTGAGGGGGTCTGAATGGTGAAGTCTGCAAACACAACTTGAATCTGGCCCGATGAACAATCACTAGCTAATCCACAAAGATCTTCAAATGACTTCAATAAAGGTGAAGATCGGACAAACTGCATAGTCGCTTGAATAGAGTGATCACAGGAAGAGCTGGCTAGCGGTTTATTGGGGTCAGTTTGTAACTGTTTAAAAACATAACGTCCTAAACGAGCTATGGCATAGGCTGGGTACAGAGTAGCTTCAGCCATTCCCTTGAAATACCAAAAACCATGGCGAAGGATGAATCGAGTCTTGTGGATGACCCGGTGCGTGTAACGATCCAGTGTAGAGAACAGCTGGCTACGAAATCGACTAACCATAAAGAACTACGTCAGCTACCCATCCATTTGAGGTAGCTCTGATTCTAAGCGAAAACCAGCCCAAACTTGAAGCTAGTTGTAAAACGATAAGATCATCAACTTTTAGCCCAAGATCATCTTTAACTCAAAATAGATGTTGTGGTCAGCCAACCTTCTAAGCCAGAGACAATCAGCTGAATCCCAATAGCCAGAATTAAAAACCCAAAAAGCTTGGTGAGCGTCCGAGTCCCTTGTTCACCCAAATAACTCAGCAGATGATTGGAAGCCCGTAAACAAATGTAAATTGATAAGACAACACCCACAATTCCTACAATCGATCCACCCTGATGCATCCAGGTCGCTAGCATGGAGTTTTCATAACGAGCTGATAAACTGATCGCCACCGCCATTGCCCCAGGTCCAGCAAAGATTGGCATCGATAAAGGGAAAAACCCAACATCATTTCGGTCACTAGTTTCTACGTCTTTAGCCTCAACAAACATCATGACCCAACCCGATTGGCACGCTACCAACCCTCCAGCTATCTGGACAACATCCAATGAAACGTTAAACACCCGTAAGACAGCACTTCCCACCACAAGGAATAGCGTCAGAAGGACAAACACATTTAGGGCAACCGTAAAAGCTAACTTTTCCCGTTCTTGGTGTTCATAATGTTCAGTCATCACCATAAAAACAGGGGTATTACCAATCGGATTAACAATAGGAAACAAAGCAGTAAAGCTACCTAAAGCAATCATCGATACACTCTTAAGGGGTACTAATACCGGGATCAGAGCACCAAAGTCAATCATGTGGTAGTTACCCTAATAGCTGCTGGTGGGTTGATCCTGCCTCAGAGCCATAGAGGAAAATGTAGTGCTGACTACTAAAGGCCGATCTATAAGCTGTTTAACCAAACACCTCCATTGAAAAAGTTACCGCCTAGAGCAATCCAACCGAAAAACAGATTGCTACTCAAGCTATCCCCTTCTGATTCTCACTTTGGGTAACGCAAACGAGTCATTGAAAATCCTAAAAAGTGAGTGGTAGAAAGAGGAATAATCCATGAAAAGCTAAAGTTTGTTCCCTAACTCATAGCTCAGGCCAGGCAAATGCCTTAGACGCCAGAGATCTTAACGTGTTCTTTGGCAACAAACCAAGTGTTCTGATTTTGTGGGCTGATTTCCTCACTCAGTTCAACCCAATAATCGTCCCCCCTCTCTTCATGAGAAAGTAAGTAACACACACTCTTATCCGCTAGCTGATACCAAGCTATACCGTCGCCATTAGGATCATCCTGTTGTAACAGTGTCATTTCTCGTTGATCAATCCTAAAGGTGGCTCCAGTCGAGTTAGAAACCTGTAACTTAGACTTGAGATTCCAGCGCTGTTTGAAATCTTCTTGCAGTTGTAGGGGAACCACCTCTTGTAGAAAGGTTAGGGCCTCTTCTTGATGACTATCGACAGATTTGTTCCCTTTATATGAACCTGGTAATCTTTCCAAATAAATGGGGTCAGCAGTGAGAGGTTGGTTGGAGCCTTTACGCCACTTTTGTGCAAACTGCTCAAGGATGGTTTTATCTTCAAGGTCATTATTGATGTGTAATTGCAACCACTTTAAAGCAGCCTGTTGAACCTCCTGTTTTTGTGAAGCGCTGTAGGAGGCATAAGCCATAAAGGCATCTTTCAAAAAACTGGATGTAGATGAGTCTGAATGAGTCATAGTCAAGATTCCTTGGGAGGTATGAAAATGTTGACAAGTTTAGTTTGATGAAGCAGCTTCAGGATGTTGAATATGATCTCATCAAGCTAGTGTAGGAGATTGGGTACTTCAGTCGTAGGATAAAATCGTTCCTAGTTTTAGGAGATTTACGATACGCATTAAAATACTGAGCATCTCTAGAATTTGGACTAAGTCTTAAACTATGCCTTAGCGTTAATGACTAGATCATTGAGGATTACCAGTAACTCAATTATATCTAACTCATATCTAACTCAATAGTATATCTTTAGTTTTTGTAAGGCTTAGCAAGTCAAAGTCCACCTCAAATATATAGCTAACTGTAATTTAAAGCAAAATTTAAAGCAAAGTATCAAGGTGAAAATGATTGTTGTTTTCTAGAGAAAATTGCCTATTGATACAGAAATAGATCATACTTTAAGGTAGTTCAGTGAAGTGCCTAAACCTATTTTTCCGAAAATAACTAAGATGGTCTTAATTTTATCTCTACTAGACTTGATCAGATACCTCTAAAAAGGATCTTGTTGAGAATATTCAATTTAGAATAGGGATCCAAGCCGTTTCTTATTGAGAATACGGTAATTAGTAGAGAGATTCACTCCAAGGCTCAAGTAGATATAAAAAACTAAAATAATAATTGTTTTGATGATGTAGTCTTATTAAGAGTAGTTGCAAGCTTGTGAAAGTGACTTGAAACACATAAGTAGGTCAAAGTTATTATCCTGCGTTGGATGACGGTAAAACAAGGATTTCAGCCATTTTGAGTACAGTTTATTTGCCCCGATCTACTTAGAGTGTCGAATTTGCTTAATGATATCCTTCTTCTATCTGTTGGATAGGTTTGGCTGTTGGATAGGTTTGGCTGTTGGATAGGTTTGGGTCAGCTAGGCTTGCCCTTCGAGCAGAATGGAATGGTGGTGAGATCAGATAAAGTTAGAAGGGGTCTCTATGCTCACAGCTCCAAGATTGAGCTGGGCGTCCTGATATCTCTTAGACTGATATACATGGAGTTTTCTAAATTACTGTCGTTTAGGCAGAACATAAAGTTAACATG
>CAYSWV010000041.1:0-40399 GCA_964434865.1 uncultured bacterium | reverse complement strand
GATGAGTAAAAACCCGACATCCCAAATATAAAACCCCTCATAAAGACTGAGCTTTTCACTAGGGGCAAGACCCACCCAGAACCCCTCTTTAACGGTGATTCCTTGTTGTTCTAATTTGCGTCTGTGCTCTAGTTGCAGGGGCTGCCAATAGGTTTCAGGTTTTTGTTGAAGGATGAGGCTAGTCCCCATAGTTACGAGCCAACCTAATGAGTACAGTAACAATGATGATGGGATAGCCATTGGCTGAGCACCCAGGGCTGTAATCAACAATAGAAAGAATTGGATTATAAGTAATTTCAATTGATGTCGGGTATAAACATGGCCTTTAAAAATGGAATTGAAGAGTGGTTTTTCGGTCAGAGGTAAAAGGTAGGGATCATCAACGTGATGTAAATCTACAGCGTGAGGTTGCAATAGCTCTTTAAACCGATTTGAAGACAGTTGATGATACTCAGCGATTGCTTGGGCTCGTTTAGCAAAGGTAGGATGGGTTGACCAAACGTCGTCCCATCGCTCCGATGTCAAGGACACCTGATTGAGTTGGTGGATCTTAGCCAGCCCAGTAATCATAGCTTCTGGATCTTGAGTGAGTAATGATCCTTGAATATCAGCTTGTTGCTCTTGATACTGCGACTCCAAAAGAATAGCTAAGACGCTTAAACCTAAACCCAAAGCGAATACAAGTGTTAAGGGTAAGGATGTGAAGGAACTCAGTAGGGCGATCCCAATCACAAATCCCCAACCACGTAAAAATCGAGTCACTCGAAGATGTAATGGTAATTGCTCGGATCCAGGTCTGAGATGTGCAATTTCATGGGCAGCAATAGAGTCAACTTCTCGTTTATTCAGATGGTTCAGCAGCAATTCAGAAATAAAAACCATTCCATTCTTAGCTGCAAATGCGTTAGCTAATTTTCCTTTTCCTGTAGGTAGGACATAGATTTGTTTTAGATCAACTTTGGCCTGATCTGCTAATTTAAAAATGGAATCTCTCAGCTCTCCTGATGTTAAAGCATAGGGTTCCCAGTCTAATGACCTTGCCAATAGGCTTGGCCCCAAGCGTTGAATTGCTATTCCTACAACCATTAGGCCTAAGCCCTGAGTTGGTGCACCCATTAGCAGTAACCTGAACCCAGTAAACATGATTAGAATTGGCAATATAGGCACTACTTGTTCCCAAAACGCTTGTTGTATAAGATCACTAGCTGTCCAATCCTGTTGACCGACTAGTTTAATGACTGGGTGCGTTAATGCCCGCACTGTAGCTAGGGCCAAAATAGGAGGCAAGCTAAACCAAGCCATGTTGGTCAGTGAGGTTGCTACCGTAGGCCAAGTTGCCGGTAATGTTGCATAGATGATGTCTGGAATTTTAAGCCCAAACCACAAGATGGCCCAGCTAGCATACACCAACCAGTCTAGCCACATTAGGCTTTTGCAAAATTTAAACCATGCTCCTGGATCGCCATCTCGATAGTGTCGCAAGGCTAGAGTTCGGATCCTGAGTCCAGCGGCCCCACTCAACCCCAGGATTCCCAGCATCAATCCAAAGCGGAATAGCCCTTGAGTGACTGAAAATCCTAATTCTAAAGTAATCTCAGTTAATTCCGGCGCTTGTGTCGATATACGAGTGGAAGCGTCAATCTCTAGCTGAAGTCTTGATGGGGGTCGAGATGTCAAATCAGGTGTTAGCTTTGAAAATCCAGCATAGGGATGGGTAATGGTTAAATGGAGTTCATCGCTCCCAGCTTGGTTTAGCTCAGTCAACAAGGGATCTAAGCGTATAATCCAGTTTGATCGCCAGCCATTCACCACCCCGGTGTCAATAGCTTTAGGATCACAAGTCCCCAGGAACCCACTGTAGTAGCTGGCTACACTCATTTGGCAGGGTAGAACACGAGCGAGGGCTTCAGTTATCCTCGTTTCCAGTAAGCTTTGATCAACTTCATTAGCATATCTAAGCTCCAGAGAAGCCTTACCTCTAGGATTAATAACTATGTCTAGAAAAGAAGGCTGCAAAACCTGTTGAAGATCTTGAGCCATCCCAGATATCAAGCCCCCACTCAGTACGAAAACAAGACAGATCACTAGGAGTTGCCACTTAAGTTTCAGTCTAGGTTGTAAGCATCTTATAGTGTTGATCAGACTTATCATATTGATCATTCGATAGGTTGACTCGTACTTCAATTAATCTTACCCAATCATGTTTTATTACTCTCAGCTAACTTATTGAAGAACCTGGGCTGCTGTTTGCAGAATTGAGTACTGGCTTGTTGTTCAATGAGAGATAGGATAAAATCTAGAGGCATAATATGTTAATTTGTTCAAATATTTAAGCTGAGATTCCTCAGATTGATCTATGTCAAGTCCATTTAGGGGTCAGATCCCAGATCTACTAGCACCTGCCGGTGATTGGGATTGTGCCAAAGCTGCTATTGAGCATGGTGCGGATGCCATTTACTTTGGCCTGGAACAGTTTAATGCACGGATGCGGGCTCAGAACTTTACCGTCGCTGATCTACCCGAGTTGATGACCTATCTCCATCAGCGTGGGGTTAAAGGTTATGTGACTCTAAATACACTGATCTTTACTCAAGAACTGGAGTCTGCAGAGCGGTTAATCAAAAGTATAATCAGTTGCGGTGTTGATGCTGTTATTGTTCAAGATATTGGTATTTGTCGGTTGATTCGCCATTTATCCCCTGATTTTCCGATCCATGCTTCTACTCAAATGACGGTGACGAGTGCCGCTGGTGTTGAATTTGCTCGCTCGTTAGGTTGTGCGTTAGTGGTGCTAGCCCGAGAAACATCACTTAAAGAAATCAGAAAAATCCAGAAGCAACTTATTGAAGAAAACAGTGTGTTTCCACTTGAAGTTTTTGTGCATGGGGCCTTATGTGTAGCTTACTCAGGGCAATGTTTAACTAGTGAGGCCTTAGGGGGGCGATCGGCTAATCGAGGTGAATGTGCTCAGGCTTGTCGGATGCCTTATGAGTTGATTGTTGATGGTCAAGACTATCCGCTAGGTGATCGGAAGTACTTGTTAAGTCCCCAGGATCTAGCTGGCCTTGATGTGTTACCTGAGCTGATCGAAACGGGTGTATCTTGTTTGAAGATCGAAGGTCGGCTTAAGACCCCGGACTATGTGGCTACTGTTACCCGCGTTTATCGTCAGGCCCTTGATCAACTAGCTCAATCTCAGCCGTATGCCATTTCACCTCAAGATCGCTATGAACTAGAAATGAGCTTTTCCAGAGGGTTATATACAGGCTGGTTTGAAGGGATTGACAATCAAGCTTTAGTTCATGCCCGATATGGCAAAAAGCGAGGGGTTTATCTAGGCGAAGTTACTCAAGTTAAAGGGGGCCGAGTCACTTTAAAAGCAGTTGCACCGATTAAAGCTGGTGATGGAGTTGTCTTTGATCAAGGTCGGCCTGATCAGGCTGAAGAGGGAGGGCGAGTATTTCGAGTTGACGTGAAGGGACCTTCAGCTACTCTTCAATTTGGTCAGGGGCATCTCAACTTAAAGCGGATTCAGATCGGCGATCGGGTTTGGAAAACTAGTGATCCTGAGTTGGAAAAACGTTTGAGACATTCCCTATCACAAGACACACCTCAGTTTCAGCGGCCTATTGATTTTGAAGTTCATGGTGCAGTGGGTCAACCCTTAACCCTGATAGCTAGAGATGAATTCGGTCATGTTGTCACCCTCCACTCCACTCATGATCTGGTTGAAGCCCATTCCCAACCTCTCTCGACCAAGCGACTACAAGATCAACTGGGTCGATTAGGGCAGACAGCATTTAAATTGGGTCAGTTAACTAACCACTTACAAGGCCCTGTCATGTTACCGGTTAGTGAGCTAAATCGCCTAAGACGAGACTGTGTAGAGCAACTCCAGGTCCTTAGATCTCAGCCCAAGCGCTGGCAGCTTTATCCTCAAGCCCAATACACGGATCTTGTCCCCAGTCCAGAACTGGTTAGTGCTAGTCCCAGTCATCCTAAGCTTGTGGTATTAGCGAGGAGACTCGATCAGCTGATTACGGCAATGGAATCTGGGATCACAACACTCTATTGCGAGTTCGAAGATCCCAATCACTATCGTCAAGCCGTGCAGAAGGTCCGTGATCAAGCCACCCCTGAAACTCAAATCTGGGCCGCCCCTCCTCGCATTACCAAACCAGGTGAAAACTGGATTTTAAACCAAGTTAAGTCTTCACAAGCAGATGGGTATTTGGTGCGTAACTATGATCAACTGCACTATTTTGCTGGCGATCCTTGTATCGGTGACTTCTGTTTAAATGTGGCCAACCCACTCACGGCTACCTATTTTATGCAACAGTATGAGTTAACTCGGCTGACGGCATCCTATGATCTTAATATCCAACAATTAGAAGATCTCTTAACAAGCTGTCCAGCTGATTGGTTTGAAATGACTATTCATCAGCATATGCCCATGTTTCATATGGAGCATTGTGTTTTTTGTGCTTTTCTATCAGACGGGACAGATTATCGCAACTGTGGTCGCCCTTGTGAGCACCATGAAGTGAAGCTGCGAGATCGCACCGGAACAGAACATATTCTGCAAGCTGATGCGGGTTGCCGCAACACCGTATTTAATGGTCGCTCTCAAACTGGAGCTGAATTTATTCAACGCTTACTTAATGCAGGAGGCCAAACATACCGGATTGAGTTTGTGGATGAGAATCCCGAGCAGGTTAAGCTCACCTTAGAGTGCTATCAAAAGCTTCTAACAGGGACCATCTCAGGAGCACAGGTATGGCAAGATCTAAAAGCTCAAAATCAACTGGGCGTAACTCGAGGCACTGTGGGACAGCGATAGCCTCTTTAATTGGGAGGTTCTTTGATGAACAAAGCATACTCTAACAAACTTTCAAATGCCTTCTTGCTAATCTCACCATCCTTAGATAGCTGAGACACATAAATAACAACCTTCCCTAGCTCATCCTTGCTTGATTTGGCTAAGTAAAGATGTGACAGTTCAGAAGTAGAGGGAATTATTGCAATCTCTTCCTGATTTCGATCTTTTAGTCAATGCATACTAGTCGTGATCAATCTCCTTTCACCTAGGAGTTACCACCTTAGGGGCTATGGCAAATACCAGATACTAAAGCTATATAGACAGGGATCAAGTAAAGCTAGCATGGACTTGTACTCTATCCTAGAGATAGATTAGATGCTAGTGACCTCTAGTAGGCTGTTCTGCCCAACCTCGAGACCCAATTTCCCTAACTCAATTAAAGCCGTACCGTCGTTTATGGAACGCTCCTCTATTAAACCTGCCCGAATTAGTCAAGTTTTACCAGGATCGATAGCTGCTGATCTGGGGCTAGAAGTTGGCGATCGCCTGGTTCGGATCAACGGACAAAAACCCCGCGATTTGATCGATTATCAGTTTGCCATTGCTGAAGAGGCATTGAATTTAGAGATTCTAGATGCTCAAGATCAATTACACACGGTTGAATTAGAAAAGGATTGGGATGATGATCTGGGCTTAGAATTTGAAACAGCGTTATTTGATGGCCTGATTCAATGCAACAATGCCTGCCCTTTTTGTTTTATTGATCAGCAACCCCCTGAGACTCGGGCCACTCTACATTTAAAAGATGATGATTATCGCTTGAGCTTTTTATATGGGAGTTACTTGACTCTCACTAATTTACCTCAGCCTGAATGGGAGCGTATTGCCCAACTCCATCTGTCACCTCTGTATGTATCTGTGCATGCTACCGAACCCGAAATTCGATCAAAATTGTTGAAGAACCCCCGAGCTGGTCTCATTATGAACCAATTAGCCTGGTTTCGTGATCATAGACTGCAACTCCATGCTCAAGTGGTTTTATGCCCAGGGTGGAACGATGGGATTCATCTCAGCCGGACATTGATGGATCTGGCCATGTTTCATCAACTCTCTGAATCCCACTCTGATGACTGGGAACAGCCGCTTCCAACGGTACTCTCAGTTGCTGTGGTGCCTGTAGGCTTAACCCGGTTTCGACCCTCCGACGATGAGATTACTCCAGTAACCCCTACTCAAGCTGAAGCTGTTATTGATCAAGTAGAAGCTTTACAAATCCAGTTTCAAGCCACACTAGGGTCAACCTTTGCCTGGTTGGCTGATGAGTGGTACTTGATTGCGAAACGGCCTTTGCCACCTGCTAGCCACTACGAAGACTATCCTCAAATTGGCAATGGGGTCGGATCACTCCGGTTGTTTTTATCGGAGTTTGCAACCATTGATCTGCCTCAGGCCCTCCCAACACCCGTCCATCTCACCTGGATTGTCGGTAATGCTGTTGCAGATGCATTTCAGCCTATCGTTGATCGACTCAATCAGATCCAACATTTACAGCTCACGCTCTGTGCTACGGCCAGCCAGTTTTGGGGGCAGACTATGACGGTAACGGGGCTGTTGACAGGCCAAGATATTGTTACCGCTTTAAAAGAGCAACCCTGTTTAGGAGATGCTTTGCTACTACCGGCAGTAACATTGAAAGATGGACAAGCCTTTCTAGATGATCTAACCTGGAAGGATCTAGAACACGAGTTTGGCATCCCTGTTTTCAAAGTAGACGGAGGCATTCAAAGCTTGATCGAGACTATCCAAACGGCTTGTCAAACCCTGGCTCCAGCTTACCGCTAGCACTTTATTTTTCAGTTGAGGTGCTCTTAATGCACTTACATCATGTTGCCATTCGGACAGCTGATATCTTTCGATCTATTGATTTTTATCAGCACCTGGGGTTTGAAATGGAAACTCGCTTCACCACAGGTATAACTTTGGCTTGCTGGTTAATAGGTCCTGCGGGTCGGCTAGAATTAATCCAAATTCCAGAACCGGCGCCTGGCCCTGATTTGTTTCACGATCCCCATTACATCGGGTATTACCATCTATCACTGCAGGTGGAATCGATCCAGGATCTCCTCGCAAATCTAACGGACATACCCTGCTTGCTAGACCCTCAACTTCAACAAATTGGCGATCAGCATTACTGGATTGCGTTTATTGCAGATCCAGATGGGCTACCTATCGAACTCATAGAGCTACCTCAACCTGAAGTATCAACGGGCTCAATAGTGTCAAGGTAGCCAGGATCTTCAAACTCCCCAGCTTTTTTAGCTCTTTGGAAATGGATCATAGTCTGCCAGTAACCGTTCCAACTTAGCTTGATCAACTCGATTGATCAGTTGTTTGGCCTCGGCTTGATCTCGAAGAGTTTTTGACAAGCTAATCGTTGACCCAATGGAAAACATTAAACCCATACCTAAATAGCCTCGGGCCCAATTGTTAACGGGTGAGTAGATGATGCCGATTGAGGTTGCAGAGATAGATAGGACAAACGCAATCCAGGTTTGAGCGATCCACGCTGATGAGTGATTGCTTTGAGGATTAAATTTAGTGTCTGACATCGAGGTAGTCCTGAAAACTTCATGCTGTTATCCTCTCAGACCTGGCACAAAAATTGGCGTTTGCATGTGCCACTTAGGCTACTGGCTAAACTCACCAGCCCATTTAGATACTCAAATAAGTACCTTGATCAAAAAACTCAGGAACAAGTCCTGAGCAACTTAAGAGGTTATCAATAGTAACTTAGGGTTATGCTTTTTTACGGAAGTGGAAGATACACCAAGCCAAGTAGCCTTGATTGCCTCCCTCTACCCAGTAACCCAGACCTTTTTTCATCCGGTCAATGTAGTCTTGACTCACAACTTTGCGAATGTCAGACTCCCGTTGCTCCGTTTCTTGGAGTACCCGAGAGTAGTGATTGATCAATTGTTGAGTATGATCTTGAACGGTTACCTCTTCAAGACCAACCTGCTGAGCTGTAGATCGATAAAACTGAGGAGATCCCAATGTATCCAGATGAATCCGATCTAAGATAGGTTGCAATACTCCCTCAGGACAATTATCAGCTTGCATCGGATCGGTAAACACAAAATGTCCACCTGGTTTTAAGACTCGTGCCACTTCAGTGAGCACTTCAACTCGGTTCCCGCTATGAAGAATGGCATCCTGAGACCATACCACATCAAATGTTGCATCAGCAGCTGGGATTGATTCAAAACTACCATCAACAACTTCAATCAGATGAGCTAGGCCTTGTTCACGATTCATCTGGCGATCTCGCTCATTTTCAACTTCACTGAGATTGAGCGCCGTAACTTGACAGCCATAGGTCTTAGCCAAGTAGCGAGCCGCACCCCCATAGCCTGCCCCGATATCCAAAACCGCTGCTACTGAACTCCAGGCTGGGATCAAAGAGGCCAAGCGTTCTACCGTTCGGCGACTAGCATCGGCAATCGGCTCAGTAGGAGACTCATATAAGCCAATGTGAATATCTTCACCTCCCCAAATCGAGAAGTAGAAATTATCAGCATCGGAACTGTTGTAATACTCTCGGGCCGTATTAACTGTGGTCGAGTAGGTCATAGATTTACCGTCAATGGTTCGTAGCACATATCCCTATCCACTGCCTTGGGCTAGTGTTAGGTAGATTTATTCTTCGTACCGTTTTTCAGCCACATGGACATAGAAATCAGGCCGCTCATCCCGGTAAGTTTCTTTAAAGTCTCCGTAAGTCTCGATCTGCTGGAACCCAACCTCATGCATGAGCCGCCGAGTGTAATCTTTGCGTAGGGGATACATATTCAAATGAAACTCTGATCCGTCAGGAAACGCATACCGGAAACGAGCAAGGCCATCATCTACATACTCAGGTTCAGCAACCACCTGTTCGCCACAATAGTAATAAATATGCTTACTGGAGAAACCATGATCGAGGATAGAATCGTAATTACGCTGATCCATGATCAAGATACCATCATGCTTCAGAGCTGCATAGAATTCGGCTAAAGCCTTGCGGCGGTCCCGTTCTTCAAAGAGGTGGGTAAACGAGTTCCCCAAGCAGATAACAGCGTCAAATTCACCATGAACGTTACGATTGAGCCAACGCCAGTCTGCTTGAACAGTTTGGAGAAGGTGGCCATGACGACGAGCATTACCAAAAGCTTGAGTCAGCATCTGAGGCGATCCATCAGCACTGACTACCTGAAAGCCAGCTTCTAGCAGTCGAATCGAATGGAATCCAGTACCCGTGGCCACGTCCAAGATCCGCTGAGCCCCTCGTTGCTTAAGGATATCAATAAAGAAACTGCCCTCACTGGCTGCTCTTTGGTCCCAGTCAATCAGCTCATCCCACTTGTCAACAAAGGTCTTGACATACTCCAACTTATAATGATCAGTATCTCTCACTGCTGTTGGATTGGCTCCAAAGGATTGAACAGTTGTCACAGTGTTAACTGACTTGGTAGCTGTCATAAGCTCAAACCCTCAATGGTTGTTTTGAATCGATGTAAGTCAACATGCAATAACAGGATGATCACCCTGCTTCCGATCTCAAATCTAAACTTTTAGGTCTGTTGCCAGGAGATCATTAGAAAGAGATCATTAGAAATGTGCAACATTTTCGAATAGGAATTAAAACAGCAAAGATCCCTAGTCGCAATTCATGGATCTTTACTCTTCGAACACTTGAACTTTCGAAGTCTGAGTCTCAGGAACAATGGGGACTGATTACAAATCTCCATCAGTGAATTGGGAAGTCAGTAGTCTGTTCATCATTGTGTAGAACTATAGCCGTGTAGAACTATAGCCAATACCGCTCCAACTCTTCACTCTCATCAACTGGACACCATAACAACACCTTCTATCATCAACTCTCTAATTTCATGAAACTCGTAAAATCCACTTGAACACATACCTAAAGGATACATGAACATATGAACAACTGTCATGCTGAGGATGTTCACAAGCTTCTAATACATTCAACAACACAATACCAGAATAGTTTCGATTCATCAAGTTTGATCTCGAACAGTCCTGATCATAAGTGACAACACCTTAACAGTAACCCCAAAACGAACACCTCGAAAGCCTTGCCAGGAAGCAAAAAACTATCTCAAGGAAATTTATCTAACACCAATTATTAAGTAATATTAAGATAGCGGCAGGAATTTAGGTGATCGATTTGTCTACTGGGTAGTCTATAGAATTAGACAACGATCGATAAAAATGAATAATAATCTGAGATAATAACGTTTTTATTGAAATTGATGAATTCTCTCGAGTCACTTGAACCAGCTAGTGGGATTCTGCTCAATCAACTCTTGACTCTTACATTTCAGAGGTAACTTCAGTCTACGTATCAGCAGGAGAGTAATGTCAAGAAGAAGAAAGTCAATAGCTGCTTTTCATCTTGCAAACCAATTCTCATTTTAAATATACCGTTCAAACATAAGCAATTATTCAGATCTTGAATATTGAGTGGAATATCAGCAACAATCATTATGCTCATTGTTCTACAACTGCTAAGATAATGCCTAAATCGAAAGGTACATTTGCACTTTTTCTTCATCCATATCCGTTGTAGTGCCCTCCATGACTAAGCTGCCATTCTCAATTAGGTAGTAATAATCCGCTAGACTTTGGGCAAATTGGAAGTACTGTTCAACAAGCAAGACAGAAATTCCCTTCTCCTGTTTAATTCGAGTAATTGCATTTTCGATTTCGATAATAATGGAGGGTTGAATGCCTTCTGTGGGCTCATCTAAAACTAAAACCTTTGGGTTAGAGACCAGAGCTCTCGCAATAGACAGTTGTTGCTGTTGACCTCCGCTTAAATCTCCGCCAAATCGTTTTAAAAAGTCTTTTAAAATGGGGAATAAATCAAAAATATAGTCAGGTATGAATTTAACCGTCCCTGCAGAGGCCTCCAGGCCAACTTGAAGATTTTCCTCCACGGTTAACTTGGGAAAGATCTCACGGCCTTGTGGCACATAACCAATACCTGCACAAGCTCTGACATGAGGAGGTTCTTTAGTGATGGGATCACCATCTAGAGCTATGGAACCACCCCGAGGTCGCAGTAGACCCATGATCGTTTTAAGGGTAGTGGTTTTACCCATCCCATTCCGGCCTAAAAGACAGACTGCTTGTCCTGGCATCACTTTAAAAGTCAACCCTCGAATAATGTGGCTTTCACCATAGTAGACATTCAAGTTGTCCACCTCTAGCAGGGGACGAGTTGCTGTTAGCGTTGCTGTCATGGTTGACCTCAGAAGAGCTGGTAATTACAAGAGGGTCATCAGAATTGATTGATCAAGCTGTGCTTCTAAGCCGCAACTTTAGCTTTGTGAGAGCCCAGATAAACCTCAATCACTCGGCTATCATTTTGAACCTGATCAAAGTTACCTTCACACAACGTCATCCCTTGGTGCATTACGGTTACTGTTCGGGCAATTTGACGTACAAAGACCATATCGTGTTCAATTAATAAGATGGCATGATTTTGGGAGAGGTTTTCAATAAGTTCTCCTGTGGCCTCCGTCTCTTTATCGGTCATTCCTGCCACACATTCATCGAGTAAGAGCAGATCTGGATCTTGAGCCACCATCATTCCAATCTCTAACCACTGTTTTTGACCATGTGAGAGCACCCGGGCTGGCTTAAAAGCAGCTTGACTCAACCCACACGTTTTCAGTACCTCATAGATTTTGTCGTGATCTTGACGGCTACGACGAGAAAAGAGGGTAGGGATTACATTTTTATTTCTATTGTATGCCAGTTCAACATTTTCAAACACTGTTAAGTTAAGGAACACTCGAGGCGTTTGAAACTTACGGCCAATCCCCATTCGGGCAATTTTGTACTCCGGCAGATGGGTAATCTCGACACCCTTAAAGGTGACATTCCCAGCTGTGGGCTTCACTTTACCTGTGATCACATCGCAGAGGGTAGTTTTTCCAGCACCATTGGGTCCTATCACCACTCGAAGTTCTCCCGGCTTCATCGCAAATGAGAACTGATTGATAGCTTTAAAACCATCAAAACTGACAGTTACATTTTCAACAGAAATAATATCTGGCATGTCTCAACCCTCTCATAGCCTATGATGTAAACCTAGCCTGTGATGTAAACCTACGTTTCAGCTGACACTGAAGCTTTGCGTCTGTCCCAGAGTAACGGCCCCAGAGTAGCTCGAATGAAGCCAATGATACCAGTTGGAAAAAAAACGACAACCAATACCAGAAGCAGTCCCTGGGCCAGTAACCAAACATTCGGAAAGTTTTCACTGAGGGCTGTCCTAAATCCGTTAATCAACAAAGCCCCCATGACAGCGCCATATAAGGTTGCTCGACCACCTACGGTCACCCAAATCACAAAATCGATCGACTGCACAATCCCAGCTTGATTGGGGTTAATGATCAAAACCTGTGGGACAAATAAAGCACCAGCAATACCGGCAATCATAGCTGAGATCACATAAATCACTAACTTATAGAAAGCTACATGATACCCGGCATATCTAGCTCTAAACTCGTCATCTCGAATGGCAATTAGCAACCGACCAAACTTACCAGAGGTCAGCCAACGGGAGAAAATGTAGATACCTAGAATAAGGATGACAGTCGCGATGTAGAGCACCCTTCGAGTTTCAGAGGTGTTGATGTCCATGCCTAAGAACGTATTGAAGTCAGTCAATCCATTCGTCCCTGCTGTGTATTCTAAGTAGCCCACCAACAGAACACTCAGCACCAGAGATGTTGCTTGGGTAATGATGGCAAAATAGACTCCTTTAATCCGATTGCGGAAGATCAAATACCCTAAAATGAAGGCCACGATCCCTGGAACAATAACGACAGCAGCCATCGCAAACCAGGGACTGTGGAAGGGCTCCCACCAGATAGGTAATCCCTCCAAGCCCCCATATGCCATAAAGTCAGGGATGGGTTGACCCGATGGGTTACTTTCACCTGTTAAGCTAGGTGCCATTAACTTCAAATGCATGCCAATACAATAGCCACCTAAGGCAAAAAACACTGCATGACCTAAGCTCAACATCCCTGTGTAGCCCCAGATCAGATCAATAGAAATGGCTACAATTCCAAAACACAACCAACGACCCAGTAGATTTAAACGAAAATCACTTAAAACATTGGGCAAAATGAAAATCGCAATAATAGCGATCACACCTAGGGTAATCCCTTCAATGATGAGCTGTCTGGATTTCAGCTGTTGAGTCATTGAAATAGCTAGATCAGAGGATTCTGTTGCAGAATCAATAGATTGATCACTGGATTGATCAGTAGCCATGGCTCTTGTTCACCTCAACTTGAAAGTGCATGCTTACTCCACATTGCGCCCCTTTTGCGGAAATAATCCTGCAGGTCGGAATTGTAAAACTAGAATCACAATGGCAAAGGTGAGCGCTTTACCTAAACTGCCGTTTAACAACGATTCATTGAAAGTATTCAGAAACCCAAGGATAGTGGCTCCAGCCAAGGTGCCAATCAACTTGCCAACACCCCCAATCACCACAACCATGAAGGAATCAACAATTAAGTTTTGTCCCGTTGATGGACCTACTGAACCAATTAGAGTGAGCAGAGCCCCACATACCCCAGCTAAACCGGTACCAATTCCAAAGGTTAGAGCATCAACTTGAGAGGTAGGGATCCCCATACAGGCAGCCATAGCCCGGTTTTGAGTAACAGCTCGGATCCTTAGACCAAACTTAGACCGACTAAGAAACTGAAACAGTCCAACCAACACTAAAACCGCAAACACCAGGATAAAGATGCGAGTGTAGGGTAATACGACAAACGTTCCAGGGATCTTAAACTGGCTACCCAACATAGCAGGCTTATTAACGTCAACATTTTGAGCCCCAAACATGAGCCTAACAACCTGTTGCAGAATTAAACTCACACCCCAAGTGGCCATCAGTGTGTCTAAAGCTCGACCGTAAAGTCGACCAACCACAATGCGCTCTAGCAGGATGCCTAGCAGTATCCCAACCCCAAAAGCAGCCACAATCGAAAAGAGATAAGTTAAGTTGTAGGCAAGGGGAAAGGCTTCAAAAAAGGCCCGACTGTAGTCTGTAATTTCGGATGGATCGTTACCCCCACAGCCATTCCAACAGAAGATACGACCAAATATATATTTCTGGCACACATAGGTGGTATAACAGCCCAACATGATAAATTCGCCATGGGCCATATTAATGACACCCATCAAGCCAAACGTAATTGCCAAGCCTAGTCCAATCAGTAGAAAAATAGAGCTAGTGCTGATCGCATTAAAAATTTGTGTGAGCAGAAAGAATCCTTTCCGAGCAAACAGGACACCAATACCATTCTCAACTATAAAGAGCTCAGCCTTGGCTAGGATAGGTGTTGGCATTAACAGCAAATCAATCATAGAGCCTCACACACAACAGTTCATGGGTTGATAGTTCATCTACGAATAGACGGGCAGGAGCTGGTTCTACCCCCACCCATTGGGATCAAGAACTGAAGGACGCCTTTAGCGATACTCTTTATCCCAGCTAGCTACTTCGGTAGTGCCAACATCGGCAAACTCAACCCAATCACAAACTTTGTTACCTGCAATGAGTGGATCCCAAGTTTGGGGATCGGCATAACCCAGATCATCAATAATCTCAAACTGACCGTCAGGGAGATGCTTGCCAACTAGGATGGGTTTGCGGGTGTGGTGGTTGGGCCGCATAGTGTGAGTTCCACCCGGAGCCTCAAACTCAATCCCAATTACAGCTTCACGAACAGCAGGAATATCGAAGGTACCCGCTTTCTCACAAGCTAGCTTCCACATGTTGACGCCCACATAGCCTTTCTCAATTGGATCGCCCGTCACCCGATCCTGACCATACTTGGCTTTAAAGGCTTCGACAAACTTTTTGTTTTCAGGTCGATCTTGAGCTTGGAAATAGTTCCAAACAGCGTAGTGACCCACAACGTTTTCAGCTCCAATACCTCTCACATCATCTTCTGACAAGCTCGATGACATCACAGGACAGAGATCGGTGGTTAAGCCTTGGGCCTTGAATTGCTTGAAGAAGCCGACGTTACTATCGCCGTTAATAGTATTAAGACAACCATTGGCCCCCGATGCGACTAGCTTAGTGACAGCAGTAGCGTAGTCTTGAGCTCCCAGGGGTTGGTAGTTTTCACCGGCTAACTCAATATCGAAGCCTTCTTCTTGGAGCTGCTTGATCTGAGCTTTAGCAATTTGGTTGGCTGTTCTGGGATAAACATAGTCGGAAGCCTCAAGGTAAACCTTAGTCACGCCTAGGTTCTTCACCATGTAGTCTAAGGCCACCTTGGTTTGCTGGTTAGGTACTGCTGGGGTGTAAAAAATGTTCTTAGAACACTCATTACCCTCATATTGCACTGGGTACCACAGCATGTGATCCAATCGCTCAAACACAGGTAACACAGCTTTGCGACTAGCAGAGGTCCAGCACCCGAAGATCACAGCTACTTCATCTACTTCGATCAGTTTTTGGGCTTTTTCAGCAAAGGTAGGCCAATCAGAGGCCCCATCCTCAATCACATACTCCACTTGTTTGCCCAGAACACCACCTGTTGCATTGATCTCTTCAGCCGCCATCACACAGACATCTTTGATGGATACCTCACTGATGGCCATTGTGCCACTCAAAGAGTGGAGAATCCCAATCTTGATCGTTTCACCCTGAGCATAGGCTGGCAAGGGTCGACGTACCAAAATCTGAGGACCGACAACAGCTCCTGCCGCAAGGGCAGCACCAGTTCTAAGCACTTGACGGCGATTAAATTTCGTAGTCACTTTCAATCTCCATATGACAACAAACAAACGTTCAGCACACACTTGAAGTTGCAGGTTTACTAGGGCTAATCGCCGCAGATATACTAGACCAACTGTGCTTGAAGTCCCTGCAACACAGCATTTCAGGAAAGCTTAAGGGTTTCGCTTCTGATGTAAACTTAGGTGACAAGATAGAACTAATGATTCATTAAAAATGTATCGACAGATACAAAGTTGCAACTAGACATCAGATTTCATTCTATTAAGCTTGTATGGCCAGGATTTAGCTTCAGCTGTTATGTTCAAATATGAAGTTGAGCTAATTATAACTAACTATAAGAGATCCCATAGTAAGGCTAGTAACGGGTAAGGCCAGTAATGGGTAGGGCCAATAATTGTAGCTCAAGATACAGATGATTCAATTGTGACCAAGCATACTCATTGGCAATTGCTTGATGTTGTTAGGTTCTGTTGATCTTTCAAGTTAAATGCTATAAGCATAAGTTGCCTTAGGTGGTTACGGTAGCCATTTCATTAGATATAGTGACCTTAGACTAGACACTCAGGATCCTGTGGTTGACCATGATTATTAGGCCTAGCTATTGGAGATAAGTTTTTCCTGGTATAGGCAATAGGGGGACTGAGCCACTGAAGATTTGAATTGATAACGCCTCATAGTCTTTACCGGTCTAGGTCTAAAGCTTGACAACCGTTTAACTATCCTTCGGATGTGATTGTAGTCAGTTTGGTAGCACGCTCGTTAATTTCAACCCAATTGTGATGGAGGACCGATGCCTAAAACTCTATTTAAAGTCGATCTGACGAAGCCCATGTCTCAACAAGAATTGGTGGGCCATAATCGTTGGCATCCTGATATCCCAGCGGTTGCCTCTGTTAATCCTGGTGAAGTGTTTCGAATTGAATGTAAAGATTGGACAGATGGTCAGATCAAAGATAGCGATGATCCCAGTGACGTACGTGATGTGGATTTAACCGTTGTTCACGTTCTCAGTGGTCCCATATGGGTTAATGGAGCTGAGCCTGGGGACATTTTGGTAGTTGATTTACTAGATATTGGTGCTCTTCAAGGTGATGAATGGGGATTTACGGGGATTTTTGCTCGTGAAAACGGCGGCGGATTTCTAACCGATCATTTTCCAGCTGCTGCTAAAGCTATTTGGGATCTTCAAGGTATTTACACCAGTTCCCGCCATATCCCTGGAGTTAGGTTTGCCGGGATCACTCATCCTGGTTTAATTGGGTGTGCCCCTTCCCAAGCTTTATTGAATACCTGGAATCAACGGGAAAAAGCTTTAGTTGATGCTGGCAATGCCGCTGCCGCCCCCTGGAAGCCACAGATTCCTGATCTAGCAGCCTTACCAAATCCACAAAATGCTGTGTTAGGGTCTTTAACAGGATCTGAATTTGAACGTGTTGCTGCCGAAGCTGCTCGAACAGTGCCGCCTCGTGAACATGGGGGTAACTGTGATATCAAGAATTTATCGAGAGGCTCCAGAATTTACTTCCCTGTTTATGTCGAAGGCGCAAAATTATCGATGGGTGATATTCACTTTTCGCAAGGGGATGGTGAGATTTCCTTCTGTGGCGCTATTGAAATGTCAGGCTTTATCGATCTCCACGTTGATCTGATTAAGGGTGGGGTGGATAAGTATGGGATGGTGAATCCTATTTTTAAGCCAGGTCCAGTTGAGCCTCGATATTCTGAGTATCTTGTATTTGAAGGGATCTCAGTGGATGAGTTTTCAGGCAAACAATATTATTTAGATGCTCATGTGGCCTATCGGCGGGCTTGCCTAAATGCCATTGAATACCTGAAAAAGTTTGGATTTACTGGAGAACAAGCCTATCTATTACTCAGTTGTGCTCCTGTTGAAGGTCGAGTCAGTGGTATTGTGGATATTCCCAATGCGTGTTGCACATTAGCGCTCCCTACTGAAATCTTTGACAAAGATATTTTACCTGTTTGACCTTTGAAATGACCTTTGAAAGGAGAGCAATCATGCCTTTATATGACTATAAATGCTCCAACTGCGGTCCATTTGAACTGTGGCGCCGATTGGAAGACCTCTCTCAAGCTGTACTTTGCCCAACATGCCAAGGTGACGTCAGCCGGATCTTTTCACCACCAATGGTGTTAAATTCGGGCCAGTTTCCTCGTAAAGGATCTAGTTCAGAGCCTCGCTTAGTGCAATCATCAGCTAATCCTGCTCCTGAAACATCTCGATTAAGTTCACAGCCAGGTGGCCGACCTTGGATGATCAGTCACTAGCTGCTTAATGGCTCATGACAGCTAACTCACCTCTAACCTTAACTATAACCAACTATAACCGTTCAGACTCAATCTTCGGATTCAAATAAAGTTGAACGGTTTTTTTATGGTCTACTAAGTAGGTCAGAGTTATTATCCTGCGTTGGATAACGGTAAAACAAGGGTTTCAGCCATTTTTAGTGCAGTTTATTTTCCCCGATCTACTTAGCTGGTTCTAGTTGTTCAAGCAAGTGTTGATATCGAGCTTGGGCTTTTTCTAGAGCTTGTCGAACTGTTTCAAACCCAGTCCCCCCTAAACTTGTCCTTACAGCCACAACTTGACGAGGATCAATTGCTGCATAAATATCTGCTTCAAATAGTGGATCAAAAGCTTGCCAGCGCTCCAGAGGCAGATCTTTTAATAAGATATGTTCAGCCAGGCAGGTTCTGACAATAGCGCCTACAATGTCATGCGCTGATCTAAAAGGCATGCCTTTACGGACTAAATAATCAGCTACATCAGTAGCATTACTATAATCTTCAGTTATGGCTACCGCTAACCGCTCAGTTTGAAACTGGATCCCCTCTGAGAGCAGAACGGACATCGCTTGTAGACTCACCTTCACTGTGTTGACAGTATCAAACAATCCCTCTTTGTCTTCTTGAAGATCTTTATTATAGGCTAGTGGCAAGCCTTTTAGGGTCACCATCATAGCTTGTAAGTGGCCGAAGACCCGCCCCACTTTGCCTCGAACCAATTCGGGCACATCAGGATTTTTCTTTTGTGGCATGAGGCTAGATCCTGTTGCACAGGCATCGGTTAATTGAACAAAGCCAAATTCTTGTGAAGCCCAGAGAACCACTTCTTCGGCCAAGCGGCTCAAGTGAATCATAATCAATCCTGCTGCTGCTTCAAATTCAACCACAAAATCTCGGTCACTCACCGCATCTAAGCTATTGGCTGTCACACTAGCAAATCCCAGCAAGTGAGCTGTTAAGGCTCGATCAATCGGTAAAGGGGTCCCAGCTAAAGCCCCTGATCCCAAAGGAGATACATTGACACGATGCCGGAGATCATCTAGGCGTTCCCAGTCGCGTTGGGCCATTTCTACATAAGCTAGTAAGTGATGAGCTAAACTAATAGGCTGAGCCCGTTGTAGGTGAGTATATCCAGGCATTAAGGTCTCAATATGCTGCTGAGCTACTGTCAATAACACCCTCTGCCAAGTCAGTAACTGCTGTCGAATCTGATCGATTTGATCTCGTAGATAAAGACGTAAATCGGTGGCCACCTGATCATTGCGAGAGCGGCCCGTATGCAGTTTTTTACCGTTATCTCCCACCAACTCAATCAAGCGATGCTCAACCGCATAATGCACATCTTCAGCCTGGGGAGAGGGTTGAAAGACACCTAATTCAAGATCCTGCTTGATCTGTTGGAGACCTGCTTGAATTTGTTGAGTCTCATCTTTAGAGAGAATGCCACAATGACCCAACATCTGAGCATGAGCCATTGATCCCAGAATGTCGTAAGGTAATAAATGCTGGTCAAATTGAATACTAGCATTAAAGGCAGCAATATCTGGATGAAGGGTGCCTTCGAAGCGTTGACTCCAAGGCTGTGATCTGGTTGCATCAGTTGATTGGGGTGGGACTGGAGACTCAGAAGCAGGTGAAGTCACGGTCGGTTTAACCTGTGGAATAGATTTGGGCATGATAATATCACGCTTATCTATCGTATTCGTCGAAGGGGTCTGAGATAATTGGGTAGATTCTTCGCTAAGCTTAATAGGTATGGATGCAAATCTGACCAATGTTGATGTGTGGGTAGTGACATGATTAGGGATCTCGTGGGCTTAAGCCTAGCTATACTGGTTTTATGGATCAGCCATTTCTTAGTAACAACGTTTATCAGCAGCCAGGACACAGAAACCTCCCAACTTCAGTCTGTCAGTGTAACCAATTAGGTCAATGGAAACTGGCGTTATTCTCTGTTAGATCCATCCCAATTGCCTTACAGTGCCATAAGTTCTTTGACGCTAGAAACTTTGAACCTGTTATCTTGTTGAGCCAGTTGATCGGCTTAAGGCTGTTGATAGTCTTAAAGATATAGTATCATCAGGTTTTTAACACAAAGGGTGCTAGGTATGGGGGGACTGCTCTCGACCACTGGAGTTGATTATTCTGAACTGCAAGCTGCACTCCAAGACCATCGCTGGCAGAAGGCTGACCATGAAACCTGGAAAGTTATGACGTTGGCTGTGGGAAAAGCTAGTGGGAGTCATCTTGATGATACTGATTTCAACTTACTTCCCTGTGATGATTTGAAAATTATCGATCAGCTTTGGGTCGAGCATAGTCAGGGTCAATTTGGGTTCAGCATTCAAAAGCAGATCTATTTGGAGACCGGCAATCCACTAGATGGTCTTTATCATGAGGAAACCTTTAGGCCGTTTGGGACAAGGGTACAGTGGATTCGGAGTCATCTTTGGAATGGTTACAACGATATCAACTTTGATTTATCAGCAGCACAAGGTCACCTACCTCTGTGGGGTTGGCAGCGATTAGGCCAGTGGGAACAGAGTTTTGGGATTGCTTTGCGGAGTGAGTTTATTACTACAGGCCTAGGACTAGGCTGGGGGTATTTATGTGGAGGCTGGGTGGCTGCTCTATCAAAGCGACTAGCAGAGTGTCAGTTGTAAACTACCGGTTTAAAGATCAGATGGATCAGTGCCCAACTCCCGCAGTTTAGCCCAAGCCTGGTCTCGTTCCTGTTTTAAGGTTTGATGGTTCACGGAAAGGGAATAACTCGACGTACCGAACAATCACGTAAATCCTCATCAACCCAGTGCAGGAGTTCAGGTTGCCAGTACGCTGTAGCTAGGGTCAGCCAACCTAAGAAATAGCCATACTCACTGTGAATAATGGCCCCGCCATCACCCCCGCGAACTTTGGGAATTTGAATAAAAGAGTCAGGATCACTTAACTCGCCAACCACTTCGCAATTATAGGGGTTTTGAGCAATTTTAAGACCAAATGGGTTAGATTTCAAATGAATATCCCACGTGGGATCGTCCGGTTCTAATTGCAAAAGTTGACCTGTTTGGATCCATTGATGCTTGAGCCGGTTTGCATTGACAAGTCGGGTAATCGGATAGTGATCACTAGGACACGTATTACCCCAACGAAAGAGAGTTGTTGCACCCGCACCACAAACGTATTCCCACTCATCAAACGTTAGTAATCGCAACCCTTTAGTGGCTAAGGCGTCAACCAGAGTGTCATACATCAATCCTGAACCTAGCGAGGCAAGACCAATAGGAAACGCGGCCACTTCCACCAGCATGCACTCGAATGATACCGATCGTAATGGAGTCGTGACCTGTTGAATATAGTCATGGAAAGTGGTTTCAAGACCTAGATTCGCCTTACTAACTTCAAAAGAGGTAACCTGCTCTGGAGTCGGACTCAAGGTTGAAGCTTCAAAACCAATCTCAGCCTCACCACCAGGGACTAGGACAAATAAAGAGTCATCATACTCAAAGTAAGCAACACGATAAGACTTCTGATTAAAGCGGTGAGTGACCACCCGTCTAAACTTAATCAGTTGGGGCAATTCCGTCACGAGTTCTCTAGCTAGAGTTTCAGCCTGGTCATCATCTAGCTGTTGCCATTCATCCACTGAAAGTTGTTGCAAATTCATAAACTATCTGTAAGTATCCATTCAGTTAAAATTGCAAGAGTCTGAGACCAAGGACCTCAACCAAGACACCTAAATGATCATCGCGCCGTAATCAGCTACTCCCTCAGCTACTCCCAAGAATTAAACCAAGAATTAACTTAAGGATTAACTTAAGGATTAACCTGACGACGATTAGACAAATCACTCGGTTCTACCATACCAGAGTCAACGGATCTGAGCTACCGTCACCCCAGTTCCACCCTCTTCGGCTTCAGCGGCTGTAAAACTGCTCACACGGGGATGGGTGCGTAAATACTGATGGACGCCCTGGCGTAGCCGACCGGTCCCATGACCATGTAATAACCATAAGGGTCCTGCTGGGGCTTCAGCGATCATTTTTTCCATCATGAGTTCAGCATCAGCCACCGTGCGGCCTCTTAAGTCGACTGTGTTTTGACGAGTGCGGATATTGAGAGGAGCCGTTTGGGGCGTTGGCATGGCGACTTGAGGGGGTTTGGGGCGTTGGCGTTTTTTAGCTTGACTTTCATCGAGTGGGGCCAGCTGATGCAGACCTACAGTAAACTTAAGCATCCCACTCCGCACACTAAAATCATCACCGTTAATCGCAATGATCTCGCCAGTTTGATTTAAGCCCTGAAGTCGAATCCGATCACCTACAGCAGGATAAAACTCAGTTTCAGCTGGAGCGGGTTTCTGAGCATGCTGCTGTTCGAGCTTAGCTAATTCCGCACTAGCTTGTTGGGCTGCCTGAGCTTGAACGGTTGGGTCACCCTTTTGGAGCCGTCGGACCACAGCGGCAACTTTGTCTTTGGCCGACTGAATTTCCGATTGAATCGATTGAGTTTTAGCTTCATTCAGAGCCGCCTCACGAGTTGCAATCTGTTGGCTGCGTTGTAACATGTCTTGCTGCAACACTTCTAATTCACGATGGAGCGTCTCGACCTGTTGAGTTTTGGCATCCAGCTCAGCCCGTTGCCGTTCTAAGCCCATAATGACAGCATTGACATCATCAGTGTGGCCCTGCAGGTGCTGTCGAGCTAGCTGAACAATAGTGGGATCGAGCTGGAGTCGTTCGGCAATCGTGAGTGCATTCGATCGGCCTGGAATACCCCATAAGAGTCGGTAAGTGGGGGCAAGCGTGGCTTCATCAAACTCGACAGAGGCATTTTCAAAATAGGCCTGTTGGTACTTCAATGATTTCAGCTCACCATAGTGGGTTGTCGCTATCGTGAGTAAGGCGTGCTGGGCCAAATAGTGAAGTAGAGCTGTTGCTAGTGCTGCACCCTCAGTTGGATCAGTGCCCGCCCCCACTTCATCAAGTAGCACTAAAGCTGGTTGGCGCTCAATCTTTACTGATTCTGGATCTGCAGATACAAGCCCATCTGACTCAGATGAACTCAGGTGAGCATTAACCTGATGCAAGATTCGACTAATGCGCCGGATATGGCCAGAAAAGGTGGAAAGACTCTGTTGGAGTGATTGTTCATCACCCATATCTGCTAAAACTTGGTCAAACCAGGGTATTTCAACCGGATCTCGAGCCGGCAGATACAAGCCACTTTTAGCCATCAGGACCAGTAACCCCAACGTTTTGAGTGTTACCGTTTTACCTCCAGTGTTAGGGCCAGTGATGACAACAACATGAACATCGGAGCGTAATCTAAAATCTACCGGAATCACAGTGTGTTGTTCTTCATGTTGGCATTGCCACAAAAGGAGTGGATGTCTCACCTGACGTAAATTCAACCCCCCTTGCACAAAGCGTGGCTGATTCCCTTCAAGCCATAGGCTATATCGAGCTCGGGCAAGGGCTAGATCTAGTTCCACCAAGACCGCTTGCAGATGCTTAAGATCAGGTATTACCGCGGCAACTTGGGCTGATAACGCCCTAAAGATCCGATTTTCCTCAGCTTTGGCTCGACCTTGCCATTGTCGGAGTTGGTTGTTGTCCTTGACCACACTGTAGGGCTCTAAATACAGCGTTGCCCCTGTACTAGAGGTGTCATGTACTAAGCCTCGAATCACGTCTTTGTGAGTTGCTTTGACTGGAATAACATAGCGCCCTTCACGTTGCGTAATCACCGATTCCTGGATGGCATAGCTCTGCTCAGAGAGGAGCCGTTGCAGTCGGGTTTGGATGGTGCTACGAATGTCTTTAAGGCTGAGACGGATTTGCCGTAAGGTTTCGCTGGCTGTATCCCGGACACTTCCATCCTCTTCTAGACTTTGAAATATAGAGTGTTCAATCTCAGGATAGGTCCGAATCGTATCAATCAGATCTTGAAGTACGGGAGTGGCCTCAAAATCATCAATTTGACGTCTAATTTTGCGAGCAACCTTAAGCGTGCTAGCGATCTGTTGTAACTCGGCCCCCTGGAGCACCCCTCCCACGGCAACATGATCTAGATAAGCCTCGATATCGTAGATACCTTGCAGCGAGAGTCCTTCCTGATCGAGCAGTAGGGCCTCAGCGGTTTGAGTTAGACGATTTTCGGTCTGATCGCGGGTTAACCAGGGAGAAAGCTGTCGACAGGCCATAGCCCCCGCTTTAGTGGAGGTGTAGGTGGCCACCTGATCACACAAGCGCGACCACTCCAGCAATTCTAAGGTTTCATCTAAGATGAAGGATTCAATCAAGGCACTACAACAGTACTACTGTTCTACTTTGCCTTAAAGTGGGGGCTAAGCTCAATAGGTCTCAGTCTCTAATCCCAAATTATCTCAGAATAAAGCGGCAGTTGGGATCGTACTCGTTTTGACTTCAAACGCTAGATCCTGGTTGCCACGCTTGATAATAAGCCGAAGCACAGATCCCACCCCAGCTGCTTCAACTAGCTCTTGAACTTGCTGAGCTTCAGTAATCGTGACCTCTCCCAATTGAGTGATCACATCACCTGATTTTAAACCACTGGCCTGAGCAGGTGAGTCAGGTAGCACTTCTGCAATGAGAACACCTTGATCCGTTTCAACAATCAGATCGCTAGTAGGATCATCATTAATGATGTCTTTAAAGTCAGCTGTCAATGTCACCATCCGAATCCCCAAAAAAGCATGTTCAGCTTTACCAGTAGAAATGAGCTGATCGGAAATTTCTCGGACCCGATTGATGGGAATCGCAAACCCAACACCTTGGGCTCGTCTAAAGATCGCTGTATTAACGCCAATCACCTGACCGTCAGCATTTAATAATGGACCGCCTGAATTACCAGGATTGATCGCAGCATCGGTTTGAATAAAGGCAACCCGCTTATCTGGAGCGCCAACTTCACCGGAGGAGCGCCCGATAGCACTTATGATCCCAGCTGTAACACTACTATCTAGACCTAATGGATTACCAATTGCAATAGCCCAAGCTCCTGGTCTCACCGAATCGGAATCACCCAGTGTCACTGTAGGTAGATTTTCACCTTCAACACTAATAACAGCAATATCCGTAACGGGATCACTGCCTTTAACAATGCCATCAAAAATACGACCATCTTGAAGCACAACCGTAACTTGCTCACTGCCTTCAACAACATGGGCATTCGTCAGAATAGTGCCAGCTGCATCAATAATAAAGCCGGATCCAGTTCCATAGGGGGTATAGCGTTCTGATTCGCCAGGTTCCTCAAAGAAAGGAGGTTCAAAAGGGTTGCGAGGTTCATCGTTAACCGAGGTTGCTGAACGTTGAGATTCAATCCGAACTACAGCCGGGCCAACTTGCTCAGCTACAGTTGTAATAAAACTAGAGGATGCCCCAGACACAGACAGGGCTAACTCAGCTGAAGTGGAGTTATGGGTACTTATTTCATTAGATGCAGTTAGATCCGATGACTCTGTCAGGCGAGAAATCCCCCAACCGCTGATGACGCCGCTACCGAAGAGGATGCCCGCAACAATGATCATTGGCAAGTTTCGACTCATGAACGATGGTCTCCTAGTTACTGTTGCTTAAGTTGGCTAAAGTGCCAGGTCCCCAGGTTCTCCTCCCCTCACTATGCTGCTTAGCTAAGCTCTAACCTATGATTGAGATCATGCCTTTAGCTAGTGAACCTTTTGCAGATATCACCATAGGTTAACAGATTTATCTACGGTCCGCATGCGTCATTTTTCGGCCCAACCATATGCCCAATCTGTAGGCTAAGATCACACACCGTAGACAGATTACGTTAACTCTATATGTCAAATGATCTAGTAGAGACCCAACTGGAACTTGATCGAGACAGCCAAACCCAGAAACCTCCTATTGAGGCTGAAGCAATCGCAGAGATCTCCTCACTCAGTTCCCTAACTGCAGGTTCCCAAGAGGATCAAATCCATTCAGAAGAAGTAGCCCCTGTAGACACTCCACTCACAGCAGACAGCACAGCCATTGAAAGCAAGACCTCAGCAGGGAACTTGAAGAGTCAAGTTGAAGCGATTTTATATCTGAAGGGATCACCCTTGAAGTTAGCGGATATTGCTCAATTAGCTAATTGCCAAAAACAAGCAGCCCAAGCGGCATTGCTAGAACTGATCGATGACTATGCCCATCGCGAGTCAGCCCTAGAAGTCTTGGTGATTGATAACCACTTTGCCCTGCAACTACGAGATCAATTTAAGCCGATCCTCAACGACATTTTGCCACCAGAATTGGGAGTGGGAGCAACACGAACCTTAGCTACGATTGTGTTACGGGGACCTCTTGCCCAATCTGATCTAGTTGAGATTCGAGGAGCTAGTGCTTACCAGCATGTCGCTGAGCTAGTTGAAAAAGGATTTGTCGTTAAATCCCGTAAATCAGGTAGCCGTTCACAGTGGCTTCGAGTGACTGACAAAGTGCATCGGTATTTTGCTGTTGATGAGCGAGCCTCAGCTACTTTAAAAATGGCCCTGGCTCAACTGAAAACTCAAGATTTGGGATCTACTACTGATAAAGCTGCTACTGACGATCCCGCAGAGTCCCTTTAACTTAGAGAAACCAGTTCAAAGGTAATGCTCAACTAGAGTATCCAAGTGGCATGAGTGAGCCAACCTTGATCCAGATGGCGTTCGTAGAAACGTAACTCCCATTGAACTGGGATAGTAGGGTTGATCATAGTTTGAGTGAGTTCAGCTAGAGATGACGCTACCTGGGGCGCAAAGTCATAAGCTAAGCTCAAATGTAACCTGTCTTTTAAACGAAGCTGATCTACTCGTGTATTGGACAGAGCTTGACTAGCAAAGCGTTGAATTAACGTCTGAATCCAGGGAGACTCTAAAATTAACCCGTGGAACTCAGGTTGGATCTCAAGATCACAAATTTGGATCACAGGCTGTGGCTTTGTGGATAAGGTTTGGGATAGAGCTGATTCAAGGGCAGTAATATATAGAGGGAGCGCTGTTATTTCATCGTGAAAGAAACCGGTTAGGGAACAGTGGGGCATATAATGGTGAGCCGCGTTGGGACCATAAGTCTGTCTAACTTGCTGCCAGTAGGTTTCAATCTGCTCGGCTAAAGCTCCCACTGGACAGGCATATACAATGAATTCTCGTAGCATAATCAGGTAACTCACGGTTGGGAAGGCTATGCTAGTACTCAAAAAGCATCACTCAACGCTGAGATTGGCGTAACAATGAAATCATGGCTCACTTTAGATTACTATGAACTTTGCTGATAAACTTTCAATGTGTGTTGTTCGAAACCGCAGCTTGTTATGTTTGGGGCTAGATCCTAATCCAGAAACGTTACCTTCGGTCTATTGTCATCCTGAGCAGCCTCTAATTGAGAGCCTACAGCACTGGCTACAAGTTCAGATCGAGGCGGCTAGTGATTTTGTTTGCGCCTTTAAGCCAACCTTAGGGTTTTACCTAGCCCTAGGATCCCAGGGGATTGAATTGCTTTTAACCATACTGAACTCCATTGATCCCTCTATTCCGATTATCCTAGATGCCAAACATAGTGATCTCAATAGCAGTACAGCACTGGCAGCAACGGTATTTAATGAGTGGCAGGTTGATGCGGTTACTTTAAGTCCTTATGCTGGTCAGGATCAGGTAGCTCCGTTTTTAGTTTATTCAGGAAAAGCTGTCTTTGTCTTGTGTCGATCGGTGAGTCCAACATCAGCTCAAATTCAAGAATATCCTAATGCTGAACAGGCACTCTACTTACAAATTGTAAAACAAGCTCGAACTTGGGGAACACCTGAGCAACTGGGATTAGAAGTTGGATCCTCTAACCCACAGATTCTGGCCCGTATCCGCAGTCTAGCTCCAGAGAGACAATTACTAGCCCGTAGTCTGTGGGCTCAAGGTGACGATTTGAGTGGAGTCTTATCGGCAGGTCTCGATAGTCAGGGTGAAGGCCTGATCATTCCAGTACCTCAAGATCTACTCGGGACCACTGCTTTATCGGATCATCTTAGAGTACTACGAAATCAGGTGAATGCCCAACGTGAACAAGTCATCCAAGCTGGAGCCACTTGCAGTCTCTGGACCCCCAATGTTTGCTTTCTAGCTCAAGATCCTCGCCAAGATCTGGTGCTACAACTCTATGATATCGGCTGTATTTTATTTGGAGAGTATGTACAGTCGTCAGGAGCTGTTTTACCCTACTATATTGATTTACGCACGATTATTTCAAATCCTCAAATCTTTCAACAAATCTTAAACTGCTATGCTTCAATCCTAGAGACCCTTGAGTTTGACCGAATTGCTGGCATTCCATATGGCTCTTTGCCCACGGCCACAGGATTAGCATTGCGTCTTAATCGACCTATGATCTATCCTCGCAAAGAAGTCAAAGCCCACGGCACTAAAAAACTAATTGAAGGTGAGTTTTATGCTGGTGAAAAGGTGGTAGTAGTCGACGATATTATGATTAGCGGAAAGAGTGCCCTAGAAGGAGCAGCAAAATTAAAATCGGTTGAACTCAATGTGGAAGATATTGTAGTATTTATCGATCATGAGCAAGGTGTCAAAGATCGCCTCCGAGAGCAGGGTTATAACAGTCATGCTGTCTTAAAAATCTCAGAGATAACCTCTTTTTTGTTTGAAGCAGGTCGGATCAACCATGCTCAATATCAGCTTCTGACGGCTCACTAGTCTGTAGCTCCCTAACTCTCAACTGTAGTGAGGGATGTGTCTAGTTTTGTTGACCTAGCAAGCTACCTGTTAACTGGATGCTTTGAAAAAGCTAGTGTCTTCCAACGTCCCATAGTTGAATCTAGCTGAAAATTCATATCTTGCTCTCTAGCCGATTCGGCTTTGAATAAAAGAAATAATGGTGTCCAAACCCAATTGTGTTTTTAAATTTGTAAACACAAACGGCTTCTCACCTCGCATTAACCGGGCATCTCGATCCATCACGTCCAAATCAGCCCCAACCCAAGGAGCTAGATCGATTTTATTGATCACCAATAGATCAGACTTAGTAATACCCGGTCCCCCTTTCCGTGGAATTTTGTCTCCGGCTGACACATCGATCACATAAAGCGTCAGATCCACCAGTTCTGGGCTAAAGGTAGCTGCAAGATTATCACCTCCACTCTCTAAAAATAAGAGATCCAGTTGGGGATAGTGGTGTTCTAGACGTTCTAAAGCCACCAGATTGATCGAGGCATCTTCCCGAATGGCAGTATGTGGACACCCCCCCGTCTCAACACCCACAATCCGCTCAGCAGGTAACGCTTGGGATCGGACTAGAAACTGAGCATCCTCACGAGTGTAAATATCATTTGTCACCACTGCAATTTCATGAGTTTGGCGCAAGGCTTTACATAGAGCTTCAACCAGAGCCGTTTTACCGGATCCCACTGGACCTGCTATCCCAACACGTAGAGGACTTTTCAAGGCGATCTCCTGTCCTTAACAACTACCTACCCCATTATCGATCTGATCGCAGTCCGGAGGTTGATTGCCAGTCGATATAAACCCAGATATATTGCCACCAAATACATTGGGACCATTCCCACTTAAAGCTGTATTGGCAGGAACTCCAGTGAAATCATTATTCAATAGATTTAGAGGCCCGTCATTAACAATAGCTCCCCCAGTGAGAGCAGTATTGCTTCGCAACATGGTTTCCTGAATCGTCAGTGAGGATAAAACCAACAAAGCACCTCCTTCTGAAATAGCGGTATTGTTAAAAAATAGGGATGATTGAATACGATCTACTAGGCTCCCACGGGTATCCTGAAGAATGGCACCAGCATCACTGGCCGAATTATTTTCAAAAAGGCTAGTTGAAACAACCAGAGATCCACTCCCTTGATAGTTGTTACTAATGGCTCCTCCTTGGGCTGTGGCAGTATTGCCTCTAAAAGTACTATTCTCAATCAGTAAGGTGCCTAGGTTGTAGATCCCACCTCCGAAGGGTGCTGTGTTGGCTTCAACGGTCACATTAACCAAAGCTGCTGTTGTCCCTGGATTAACTCTGATCCCACCCCCTCGGAGAGTTGAATCGGCTGTGCTGGTTCCTGTATTCCCATTCACAAGAGCCAGATCACAAAGAAAGACAGTCCCCTGCTCTAATGTTAAAAGTCGAAATAGGTCAGTGGCATTACGCACAAGTCTTTGATGATTAGAACCGACTAAATTCAAATCACCCGTGATGGCAGGTAGCGCTGTGGCAAGTTGCACATCCCCAACCAAGGTAGAAAGGTCAATTTGATCGGGTGTGGAGGTTCCCGCTGTACATTCATTAGGCCCACTGCCTGAAGCTATATTTTGGTTTGCAGCGGTGATGGCTTCTCGGAGGCTACAAAGATTATCGTTGGGATCAGTGACATCGGTAAGTGTGGTCACTACAATATCAGGCGGTCCTTGGGGACATACTAGGACACTGGGGTCAGGTTCATGAGTAGGCACATTAAGGCCTGGTACAAAAGCAATGTCGCTAGCGCTAATCAAATCGGGTGTATCCAATAGTTCATTGATCCGGATCACTAGAGCTTCAACATCTTGATTACCAATTTGCAAGGTTGCTAAAACAGCCGCAACATCGATTGGATCTAAACCTTGACTAGCAGCACCCAAAACATAATTGGTGTTACTCACACTAGGCACTGGATCTAAGCTGTCAGGTGCAATGAGACTGGGTGCATCTAGCAACTCGTTAGCTCGATTCGCAATGGCTTCAGCCGTTTTCACTTCAACTTGTAGTGTAGCCAGCACTAGAGCTAGGTCATTAATGGTTACATCGGTAGGATTAGATTGATAGATCAGGGAGGAATTCTCTGGCTTGGCGGCTAGAGTCTCAGGTTGGTTGGCTTCTAAAGTAGAGTCAGATCCGGGGATCACTGACACTAGGGATTGAGAGCAGCTGCTCAGTCCGAGGCCTAACAGTAGAGTTGATATAGTGATCACTTCAGACGACTTGAACATCCTCAACCCCTAGCAACAAACATCAGGTTTAAACGTATCATTGATCAGGCTATTGAATCCTAAGGCCTTACCACCAGACCTGATGATCTATTGATTTTGTGATCTATCGATTTTGTGATTTTGTGATTTGGGTGACGAGAAAGCTTAAGTCAATATTAAAATGCAGGGGAATGCACAATGGTGTGCCTTAGTTGTCTCTGCAGGAATCTCACGCATGACAGTTGCTCAGTCTGTAGCTACCCCTGACTTTTGTGAAGGGATCCAATACTGGGGTCAATCATGGCCTGGATTTGAAACCCATGGTCAAACCCCTGTTGTTGATACCACCACTGGATCTATCTCTAACCCTAGTGATCCCACTGCAGCCTTTCAAGCGCTTTTAGTCGCTGATGCTCTTCGTTATTTGATCCTGCAGGTCACAGCGTCCAAAGCATCAGGGCACCCAGGCGGTTTTGCTAGCCAAGCTGAAGCCTATGCGGCATTCACATTATTAGGTTACAAAAATATTCCCACTGAAGTCGGACATCATGCCCCAGGCTTTTATAGTGCGATGTTTTTAGATCGATCTCTAGAAAAAATGGGGATCCAAACTGTTAGTCACTTGCGGGAGCGCTTTCGGGAGCGAGAAGGCCTTTTGGGTCACTTGTCTGGGTTTATTCCAGGGATCCTAGCTCCAGCTGGACCTTTGGGCCAAGGGCAACATTTTGCTTTAGCAGGTGCCTTGCTACATCCCAACACTCTGTTTCCGTTTACCGTGGGTGATGGTGGCTTGGGTGAACCCTATGTGATGAGTTCAATGGCTCACTTTCATACGGCTTTTCCCCGTGTCACTAACTTCCTACCGATCTTAGTTTGGAATGGGTATAGCCAAGAACATCATAGTATGGTATCCACCTACTCCAACGAGCGGATGACAGCCTACTGGCAAGGCAATGGATTTGAAAAGGTTGTGCTTGTGGATGCTAAGGCTTTTGACGATGCTGATCAGCCGGAAGCTTATGTGGATAGCACCCTCTTTTCGATGCAGAAACGACTGGCCTTTATGCAGGCAGTTCTAGAAAGTGCTGATCGGGCGGCTAAAGCTGCCTTGTCTGGCCAATTAACGGTCTTTATTATTAAACAGTTGAAAGGGGCTGGCGTTCATGCCAAAGGATCCAAAGCCCATAACCTTTATGGTCACCATACTCTTGACCATGAAGATATCGTTAGTGCACTGCAAGCACGGGCCTTATCGCCGGCAGCCTGGCAACTCGTACGACATAATTGTGAACATGCCGGAGGTGGCCCTGCAGCAACAGTGGCTGTGACAGAATCTGTTCGCCCTCTCCCTGATCTGGGTACGCTTAAGGTGACTGAATTTGCACTCAGTGATAAACAAGTCTCCACAACCGCTATGGGGGCTATGGTGGTCCAGGTGGGCCAAAAAGATCCTGCCTTTATGGTGGCCAATGCAGATGGTAATGAAGCTTCAGGCCTTAAAAATATCAACGAAGGCTTGCGTGTGATTCATCCCACAGTGGATCCACTTTACAACCAACAACCTCAAGGTCAGGTTTATGAGCCATTGAGCGAAGATGCGTGTGCAGGATTAACCGCTGGGCTAGCCTTGTTTGGAGGTCGGAGTCTGTGGTGCTCTTATGAATCTTTTGCCATCAATGGGTTACCGATTTTGCAAACTGTGACTCAAGCTATGGCCGAATTACGCCGCCCGACGCCTTCAATCATTTGTCTCTATACCGCCGGTGCCCTGGAGCAGGGTCGTAATGGCTGGACTCACCAACGCCCGGAGATCGAAGCTTATTTTGCTGGGATGATGCGCAATGGCAACATTTTTCCATTGTTTCCCCCTGATGCTAATGCGACCCAAGCTGCCTATGAGTGGGCCGTCACAACCTTCAATAAAGGCATTCCTATCTTTGTCAGTAAAAACCCAGTCCTGATCCGGACTACGTTGGCTCAAGGCCGTCAGGGGATTCAAGACGGTGCCATTGTGTTGCAAGATACTCCTGGTGACAAACAGGTCGTCTTTGCGGTAGTGGGGGATATGGTCTTGATCCCTGTGTTTGAGGCGGCTGAAACACTTAAATCTCAGGGGATCGGGGTCCGTATCGTCTCTATTGTGAGTCCACGCCGACTCTATCGCCCTGATGATGTAGCATGGGATACAACTGCTGAACCGGATGGTCATTTCGTGGATGATGCCACCTTTAACCAGTTTTTTGGAGCCGATCTCCTTATCGGTGTTACGGGAGGGGCTGCGGCCATGTTAGAGCCCCTCATGATCCGTACGGAAGCCCCTAAGCGAGCTTGGTTTAGTTGGAAACGGGGTGAAACAACCGCCTCACCTGCTCAACTCATGGCTTATAACGGCTTAACAGCTGAAGCTTTTGTCAAGCGAGCTCAAGCCTTACTTTAGATCCTACCCACCAGCTTGTGAGCCTTAACTTCAACCTAGTCTTCAAGGAGGTCCAGCGTTTAAGTTAGGGCTGATCTTTATAACAAGCCACGGTAGCGAATAAACACTAGAATCGCCGCCCAGGAGCCTAAGGCCACTTTGATCGCAACTAAAGTATTAAGGATAGGGATCCAACCTCCACTAAGTAAGCCACCCCAGTCACCGGAAGGCAGTTCTAAACCGACTAGAGTCAGAACCGAGATCACAATAAAAATGAGCACTGAAATCTTTTCCCAAATGGCAGCGTGCCAGCGTTGGTAAAGGGATTCCATCCACTTTGAAGACGATGTAATCGCCACCAAGCCAATAGCGGTTCCGCCAGCTACCCCAGCTGCAAAACCACCCCCCGGACTTAAGTGTCCCCGAATCGCTAACTCAATACTGATCAAAGCGGCAATGGTTGCCCCTAAACGAGCCAGGACAATCGAGGGCGGATCCCGAAACTGATGGATAGTGCATGAAGGTTGCTCGTTAGCCAGTAAAAACCGCGCCCCCATGATGGCCAGGGTAAACACAACGACTTCAGAGATCGTATCGAACAGTCGATTTCTCAGAATGATGCCTGAGACCGTATTGGGAACACCCGTATCTTGAGCCACCAGTTCAACTGCGGCAAAGTCCTCTAGATCTGAGATGGGATTGGGAAAGATCACAACCTTAATAAATAGGAGCAAAGCAGCAGTTAGATAAATCCATTTCATGCGTGGGGGTCTCCAAGATAAGAGGATCCAGCTCCTGGCTGGTTATAGGATACGGTGGCTATCGACGAGGGTAATTCGGTCTCCATTAATTGGTAAAGACGCTGAACCCGAGTTTGCAGCAGATAGGGAGCTGATTCAAGTGTCATAGCGGGGTCATGAGCGATACAAGTTGTATGGATCTCTTTGGACTCTAGAGCAACTTCCATAGCTTGTAGGGTAGGATAGTTGACCAATTCCAGTCGCATGTGATGTTTGCGAAGGAGCTGGCGCAAAGATACTAAAATAGGTTCAAGCTTTTGTTTCATCAAATCGGACTCAGGTGTAGGCTCTATAACCCCTAAACGCATACTCAAAGAGGATCGGACTGCTACTGCGTATAGCGTAATTGATAACATCGTACCTACTAACGCCTCAGTTAATGAGACATCCGCAGCCCCTAAGAGCGCATAGACTAAAGCAGCGACAGCCCCTAGAATGCCTCGAATCACCAAAGCATGATAAGGATTAACTTGAGAAACAACCATAAAGGCTGTGATCGGTAGCAGAGCTACGATCATGATGACGTAAAATGGCTCAGTCATCTCGCCCTCCAGTACTAGAACAGTAAGCGAGAACATACCCTAATACCGTATTCCAGATGGCTAGTGAGATCAGCGCTAACATCAGCAGCGGCCATTCCCGAGGGATCCTGAGCAGGAGTCCAATCGCAATACTCATAGAGCCAAGGGTATCCGCAACCGACAGGGTATGAAGCTTAAACAGTACTGAACGGTTGCCCAGTAAAGGAAGGGTCCCCCATAGCCAAAACAGCAGACCCAGTCCAATTAAGCCATAACTTAGGATATTAATCATAAATCGTTCAATCGTCTGAGCACATGAGCGAGTAGCATTAAGGCAGCATTCCCAACACTTAAAATCAGAACGCCAACCACACCAATCATCCAGTCATCTCGTAATACCGATATCACCAAAATCATGATCGAGGTTTTGGTAGCAATGCTGGCGAATGCTAACATTTTTTGCCAAATATTTTCATCTTGCCAGGCTTCATAAATGGGTAGCAGCAAAATCAAGATCATGGCCCCTATCACCAGATTCATGAGGTTTTCCTCCGTCTTACCCAGTGCACAGCGTACCAGCCGTCTTTGTGGTATTGCAAAACGATGGTTTTAGGCGTAAAGGTGATTAAAAAAATATCTAAAAAGATCAAGCCTGGTGTCCGATTGGGCTTGACCCGTTCCATGGTGACTTCTTCGTAAAGATGAGGCCGCAACATGATCTCAAAAGCTTCAAGATAGGCCTGGGGAACCGCAACCAAGATCTCCCCCACCACGTTAAGCCAGTCTTTCAAAACCGAAGGGGGGGTATTACGCCGAGGCAAGAGCAAAGCAACCGAAATGCCAATGATAATGTTGGCAATACTCACATCTGCAGTCAATAAAAACCAGATGGCCAATCGCAGGACTAGATCTAAATAACCGATCATGCCAGTACCAACCAGAACAACAGAATCAACATTAAACTCATACCCCCAATGAGATGGTCCAATGATTCTAGCGGGCGCGGAAGTTGAAACTTGGCGGGTTGTCCCACTAGTTTGTAAGCTAGCCACCCAATGGCAATCGTGATCAAGGCTTTCCCCATATCGGCCAGTGTATACGCCTCAGTGTGTAGACCATTGACCAGCAATAGCCCCCCTAGTAACACCCCCATGGCTATCCCATATCCAGGCTTGATCGATTGACTTTGAGCCTGAGTCGTAAAAGGCAGAAAAACCAACTTAGCAATCACAATGGCAGTACCCACTGCTCCCACCGTGAAAACCAAATTTTGCCAGGGGGTGGTCTCTTTCAGTGTTAACGTTTTGGCCGCAAAGCCACCGAGTAGTGGAAACCCAGCAATAGAGCTGCCAGCCAGTGCCAATACCACCCAGGTTGATAGCGGCAAGGGGGTCTGTTTGAGTTCCTCTAGGTTGCGGCTGGGGAGCCTGCCTGTTGTCAAAAATAAGGAGGCCTTCGCTAATCCATGAGTCAAGGCATAAAAGCCAGCCCCTGTGGGTGCTCCCAGAACAAATCCTACTTGTGAGATGGTGCTTAGAGCCATCATGCGCTTGATATCGGTTTCAAATATGGCATAGCTGACTCCCAATACGGCTGTTCCAACACTCAAGATTTGTAAGATAGGGTTCAGATCATCCACCATCAAGGCCAGCCGAACTAAGGGAAAAATACCCGTTTTAACCACCACACCCGATAGTAAGGCTGAGACAGGCGTATCAGCTTCTGCATGCGTGAGTGGCAACCACAGCCCCGAAACAAAGATACCTCCCTTGGTCAATAAACCCAGTGAAATGAGTGCTATAGCTTCTGGGGGAGCTCCAGCTAATCCCGTAAACGCAAAAGAATTCTGAGTTTGATAGACCTGGATCGCACCAATCAAATAAAACAGCATGACCGTATTGCTAATGAGGAGATAGCGCAACCCTACCCAAATGGAGCGATCGGTTCGAGCATAGCTAATCAACAAAAAGGCGGCGATACTAATGACTTCTAACGAAACATAGAGACTGATCAAATCTGCACAGCAAAACACCACATTGACACTGCTATGCAAAATAATCGTTTGAGTGAAGAAAAAGGCTGATTTACTGCTTTGCCAGCTGTAGAGTATGACGGCTAAGGTCACCAAAGCATTAGTAATAATGAAATATCCACTCAAGGAGTCAACAACTAACGTAACCCCAAAGTTATCAAGTAACTCTAGAGTCAAGGCATCAGTCGATAACAACCATTGACTGCTATAAGCTATGGAGGCCAGCGTCACACCTAAAGCTAAATAGCGATCTAATTTAGGGACAAGATAACTGACAAATCCAACCCAAAATGGCAGAATCAGCCAGGAAATGGTGAGGGTATTCATGGTGTATTGTTCTTTTCAATTTCACTAGACTCTAAGGTTGGATTATCTCGAGCTAATTTCATGACCCCCACCAACATCAGAGCCTGAATGGATAAACCAATAACAATAGCTGTTAGAATTACTGCCTGTGGCACTGGGTCTGCAAAAGGAGCCTGATCTGTCTCTAGCACAATGGGGGTCAATAGCCCACTTCGAGCCGCCACCAAAATGTAATAGGAAATTACACCTGTACTCATGACATCCATCGAGATGATCTTCATCATTAAATTCTGTTTGAGGATAATCCCCAAAAAACCACAGAGTACAGTCGCAAACGAGCAAGCTTCCAGGATAGACATAGCACGCAGCATAAACACTAAGGATAAAAGCACGCCAGATCGGCTAGTTCTTCAGGATAAACGCGATCAGGCTTTAGTATTGTGAAACTGTAACAGAAGTAGGGACTCTTAACGAACAGTACTTTTGCGAAACCTTAACTAATAGCGAGTGCCTTAGCTAAGGTTAGTCCTTGCCAGTCTCAGAGCTTAGTCTTGAAGCCCTACATTTTCAATGGCAGAGGCAGTCGTTTCTTCAGCCTCCTCGGTGGATCCCCCTCTCAAGCTCAGTTGCAACAATGGTGGTGCTAGAAAGGTGGTGAGGATAACCATGACAATAATGGCCGCTTCTAGAGGTTTATCCAAAACTCCACTGGCTGATCCAATTCCAGCGAAGACTAAGCCCACTTCCCCCCGTGGGACCATGCCAACTCCAATCGCTAGTCGATTGACCTGAGGTTGACCCACGACAGCCCAGCCTGTCACCACTTTACCTGCAATTGCAACAATAATGAGGAAGGTGGCAATAATCAGACCAGCTCGATTGTCTGGAATAGCAGGGTTCAACACACTGAGATCAGCTTTAGCTCCAACGGTCACAAAGAAAATGGGAACTAAGAAATCAGCAATGGGCATCACCTGCTGGTCAAGTTCTTTACGTTTGTCCGTTTCGTCCAACACTAAACCAGCGGCAAAAGCTCCTAGAATGGCTTCCAGATGAATGATGTTGGCTAAAAACGCCATGATCAAAGCAAAGGTGAAGGCGGGGATCAGCAATGCTCCACGAGTTTGCAATTTACTGGCGATTGATTCAAAACTTTGATTGATAAATTTGCCTAACAAGATGGCCCCAATCAAAAAGGCACTAGCACTTAAAATCAGATAGACAACATTGGCTAAATCGACTTCCCCAGTTTTGGCTAGACTCGCAACCACTGCTAAGACAATGATGCCCAATACATCGTCGATGACAGCAGCCCCAACAATGATTTGCCCCTCTTTAGATTTCAGTTGGCCCAACTCAGACAACACCTTTGAGGTAATGCCAATACTAGTAGCCGTCAGGGCAGCACCGGCAAAGACAGCTGGGATCACTGCAACATGAAAGAGCGTAATCAGACCCAACGTGCCCAGGACAAATGGAGTGACAACACCCGCAACAGCCACCAAGGCAGCCTGATAGCCCACCTTACCCAATTCACGTAAGTCTGACTCCAGCCCAATTTCAAACAGCAATACAATTACACCCAGTTCAGCCAGAATGGAAATCACTTCACTCTGACTTTCAAACACATGGGTGAGACCCTCAGGTTCAAGTTGAGTTAGCCATTGGAGGCCTCTGATCACTACTGAATCTGTGGCTGCCGCTGTATTCTCGGGAAATGTCAGAAGGTGTAAAGCTGACACCCCAACCACAACACCCCCTAATAGCTCACCTAGAACTGGAGGGAGATCGAGCCGTTTAGAGATCTCACCCCCTAACTTACTGGTGACATAGACAATGATCAAACACAGTAAGACATCCGGCAAAATGAACAAGTTATAGTCAGCTTCTGAAGTGGTTGCCAACAGCCCAGACATGATGGGACTATTGAGCACCATTGAAAATGTGTCCATAGTGGGTTCCTACAAAATGTCAAACTCTACATCGCATACACAGCTAGATCTAGTGTGTAATTGATTGTTCTACCGCCAGAGGGGCATCGGATAGTGAACTCAGTTGAGAGACAGCTTGTTTTAAAGCTTCACGCCGATCCATCAGGAGGTGTTGAGACGGTATTAAGCTAAATACTTCAAGTTTTTCTAAGCGTTGCTTGGTTTGTCCCGCTGCTCCAACAATGAAAACTTGGCGCCCTTTCTCAACAGCTTCCTTGACAGCGTTTTCAAGAGCTAAGGAAGCCGTAACACCCAAGTGAGGTACATCGCCTAAATCAAAGATGATGGCATCACAATCACTGATAGCATTATGTTCACGAGAAATGGCTTTGGCCACTCCAAAGATCATCGGCCCACTGAGTTGGAATAACAGCACACGACCATTACCTTTGTCTAACCAATGACTTTCCTCAGGATTAAGTTGAATAGAATCGTCTGAGTCAGTGATGGCTTTAACCGACTTGGCTTGCAGGGTGCTCATTCGATCGATGGTCAAAATATTGGCCACAAAGACCCCAATACCCACAGCAGCAATCAGATCCACTAACACTGTCAGGATAATCACCCCGTACATGATCAAAGCCCCTTTAGTAGAGACCTGGTGGGCTCGTTTGAGGAAACTCCAATCAATAATGTCAATACCAACCTTGAGAGCGATCCCAGCCAATACAGCTAGTGGAATCGTACCCGCTAAACGAGCAGCTCCTAAGATAACAACCAGCAACACTACCGCACGAGTCAAGCCTGATAGAGCAGTCCGGCCACCTGCTTGGATATTGACCACAGTGCCCATGGTGGCTCCAGCTCCGGCAATACCACCAAACAAACCAGACATCAGGTTACCTAAGCCTTGCCCAATTAATTCTTTGTTGGAATTATGCTCGGTGCGAGTCAAGCTGTCAGCAATCACAGATGTCAATAAGGCATCAATACACCCCAACATGCCCAAGACTGCAGCATCCACAAACATCAGCTGTAACTGATCAAAGGTAAACGTTGGCATTTGCAAAGCAGGGAACCCCATCGGGATCTCACCAATGCGCCGGATCGGCATATCTGAGAATAAAATCACAGACAACAGGGTGCCAGTAATCAAAGCAATTAACTGGGGAGGAACCACTCGCTTATACTTGGTAGGCATCAACCAGATAATGGCTACAGAAATAACGGCAAGGATGGTTTCTGCTGGTTGAACATTAGCTAACAGGTTAGGAATACCTTGAAGGGTACCCACCACTCCCCCGCCTGGGCTGGCTTGACCCAAAAACGGTGCCAGTTGCAAGATGATCAGAATGATACCAATTCCTGACATAAATCCTGACACTACGGTATAAGGCATCATCGTCACATACTTGCCTAACCGCAATGTCCCAAAAATGATTTGGAAGACACCT